>DAOUUW010000137.1 GCA_030667965.1 Deltaproteobacteria bacterium | reverse complement strand
TGCGGCCCTGTTGCCCGTTATGGCACGAGAAGTGGATGGATACCGCCAATTTTTCAGGAAAACCGGTATGGTTGTCACCATCCATAATGCCGGACTGGGCTACCATCAGGAGGTGGCTGATCTGCCCTTTGCCAAGGCGATCAGCGGCTTGCCGTCCAAAATTATCGGCAAGAACCAGCTGGATGGCTGCTTTGATCCTTTTCTTGCTGCGGCGACCTATGCTGTAATGAATACGGTCAGTGAAAATTATGCAAAAGAACTGCGCGAGACTGCCGACGATGAACTTACCGGCTGGCTGGGGCATATTCTGGCAAGAAAGGGAGTCCTGTTGCAGGGGGTGACAAACGGTATTGCCCCTGATGACTTTGACCCGCAATATCCTGAAAAAACAGGTATTGCCGCAGCGTATTCTCCTGCTGAAGGGGATATGGATGGAAAAACAGCTTGCAGGCAGGAGCTGGTTGACATTATCAGGAAAAAAGATGTTGCCGACGTCAGGATCAGCGGGTTTCTGAACAATGAGAAAAAACAGCCGCTTTTTTCTCTCATAGGCCGGCTCACCTCCCAGAAAGGGGTGGATAAGCTGGTGGGCGCTCTGGAAACCTTGCTGCCCATTGACGATGAATTTCAGGTGGTTATCCTGGGAACCGGCAGCAAAGATATTGAACAGGGACTTATAAACCTGGCCGGAATGAAAAAAAACAGGGGCAGGATAGCCGTCCTGCGCGGCTATGATCAGAAACTGGCCAACAAGGTTTATGCTGCCGGAGATTTTTTCCTCATTCCCTCCCAGTATGAACCATGCGGGTTAACGGATTATATTGCCCAGCTTTTTGGCAACCTGCCGATTGTGCACCATATTGGCGGGCTGGTAAAGGTGGTGGATGAGAAAACCGGATTTGCTTATACGGATCATAGTTCGGCGGCTTTGATGGGTGCCATGCAGAAAGCGTTATATACCTTTCGCAATCACCCGGAACAAATAGGAAAGATGCAGAGGGAAAGTATAAAAAATATTCATAATTTGTACACCTGGGATAAAATTGTGCTACGATATAAGGAGTTGTACCGGGAGGCGCTTGGTCTGTGCAGTCGTTAAGAAACAGCGGTCGGGACGTGGAGGTTCATGCGTGGTTTGCCGGGCGGCGGGATTTTTTTCTGACCAAAATGCTCAAAGGCTTTTACCGGACCAGCGTCAGTTCCCATAAAATGTATCTGGTATATAATGAAGTTTTACACATCAATACGGCATGTGTTGAGGCATCGCATAAGACTTTGCAGTTGCGGACAATGCTGAAGGGACAATTGAACACAGGGAAATTAATAAGGAGATCGGCATGACAGTACGAATTGGTATTAACGGGTTTGGCCGCATTGGCAGAAATGTTTTCAGGGCTCTTTCAAAGGACGATGCATTTAAAGATATAGAGGTGGTGGCTATCAATGATCTCACCGATTATGCGACACTGGCCCATCTTCTTAAATATGATTCCATCATGGGGGTTTATGAAAAAGAGGTGCGTGTAGCTGACAAGGGTATTGAGGTGGATGGCAGGCCGGTGACTCTTTTTAATCACCGGAACCCGGCAGACATTCCCTGGGGAGATATGGGGGCTGATTATGTGGTTGAAGCAACCGGGCTTTTTACCGATCCTGAAAAAGCGGGCAGCCATATTGAAGGGGGAGCCAAAAAGGTCGTCATTTCCGCTCCTGCCAAGGGAGGCATAAAAACCATTGTCATGGGGGTAAATGAGCACGAATATGATCCCAGCCAGGACCATATCATCTCCAATGCCTCCTGCACGACAAATTGCCTGGCCCCCTTTGCCAAGGTCATTATGGACCATTTCGGCATTAAAAAGGGATTGATGACCACCATACATGCCTATACCAATGACCAGCGCCTCCTGGATTTTCCCCACAGCGATCTGCGCCGGGCCCGGGCGGCAGCGGTTTCCATGATCCCGACGAAAACTGGTGCCGCAGCTGCTGTTGCCCAGGTCATCCCGGAACTGAAGGGGAAATTTGACGGTCTGGCGGTGCGTGTTCCCACCCCCAATGTTTCATTGGTGGACGCTGTGATGGAAGTGGAAAAGGAAACGTCTATTCCCGAGGTGAACGACGCTTTGAGACAGGCTGCCAACCGCTATCTCGGTTATTCCGATGAACCCCTTGTCTCCATAGACTACCAGGGCAACCCCCATTCATCTGTTGTTGACGGCATGTCCACCAAGGTGATCGGCAATATGGTCAAGGTGCTCAGCTGGTATGATAATGAGTGGGGCTACTCCAACAGGATGCTGGATTTGATCCTGCTCATGGAAAACCAGAAACCGTTGTAAAAGAAAAGTGCCTAAAGTGCACTTAAGTTTAAAATGCCTTAAGTTGAAGGTGTTTTGCTGATTAGATAATTTTATTTTTTTAGTCACTTTAGGCACTTTCGCTCACTTTAGGCACTTTTTTCATGACCGAGTCGGATATAAATCTACATGAAACGTCCAGCGCCTTGCGGGCCAACCTGCAGGAAACCGCTGTTGCGGATGTCACTATTGATGCTGCCAAGCTAGGCCTGCTGGAACTTATACAGGATTATAAGGGCATTTATAATAATCTGTACGATCTTCTTTATGAAATCCATCATCCCTACCGGAACTGGAACCTCATTCTGCCCAAACTGCGCACCTTTGTTTTAAAAAACGTGGCTCTTTTCTGCCGCAGCGACAGGGGGCCGGAGGCTTTTTCCCTTCTTGCCGGTATATTTCTGCAGTCCCTTGATGAAACGAGAAAAAACAATACCCTGCTCAATCTGAGCATGGAGTCGCTGCTTGCCTATGTGGAACGTATTATTGCCTGCGCCGGAAAAGAGCTGCATTTCTATGAAGAGGTGCTGGTAGATCTTTTTCGCAGGCTGCATGATCTTGATGACCAGATCATCATGCTGATGGTGCAGGGCCATCATCCCATGAAAAAGATAACACTCACCCTGTTGCGGTACAGGGAGGATGAGAGCCAATCTTTTAACCTGCAGCCCTCGGCCCGCCTGATGAAAAAGGTGCTTACCTTAAATTACCGGTACTGGCTGGAGGTTGAAGATCCGCATCCATGGTTTCTGGCCCAGTGCAGCGATATGTGTGACAACTGGGATGCCGGCAAGCTTTTTAATGCCATTTCCCATGAGACGATCGCACAGCATCTGCAGCAGCTTACAGCAATCGAAGCGGATGATAATCTGGAAAATCTGCGGAAAATGCTTGAGCTGCCGTCCCACATGGATCTGGTCCGTCTCTACCGGGAGATCCCTGAAAAGCTGGCGGTTCGCCGTTATGGTGATGAAAAGACCGATGCGGACAGGTTTGCGGAAAACCGCAAGCTCATCTTTCTCTTTCGCATCATGCGCACCTCGGGTCTCTATCTCATCCATGAAGAAAGTCTGAGGGAGATCAACCGCAGCCTTATCCTGCTTATCCGTCAACAGACTTTTGAGGAGATTGAGTCCTTTCTGCTGACAACGCTGGAGCTGTTAAAGGAAAATGTCCGGAGGTATCCCCATACCTCCCTGCAGTGCATTCAGGTTCTCGGCACCGAGGTGTTCCAACGGGAGAGCAGCCGTCTGGTGGAAACATTTTTGTGGGAGACGGTGCGTTTTGGTTTCCAGTACGCCAATGTCATCGGAGTGGACGAGGACTGGCAGCCCATCACCAATTCGGCCCATCTGGCCAATATCAGGGTGTGGCTCAATCTCATCATGCAGGAGCCCAAATGGTGCGCAACCCTTTTTTCAGCCCTCATCATCAACCTGAAGCTCTCCGGCACCTGTGTCAAGGATACCGATCTTTTCCAGCGTGATATAACCAGGCTGCTGAACAACCCCATTGGCCCGGTGTATAATCTGGTTAAGCAATTCACCCGGCTTATGCCTGTTTTCTTTAATGAAATCGGCGCAGAAGGGTATTTGCGGGACGTGTCCACCGAGCTTGATGAGATCCACAAGAGAAAAGATGTGCTCATACATTTTCTGCGTAAACAGAGTCATGTGGAAAGTTCAAACCTCATTGTCGGTTTTATCAAGGCCATTTTTCGTTTCTGGCTGACCAGGGATAAAGAAGTGCTGGTTGATTATCTGCCCATGGAAGTGCTCAGCCAGGTAAGCGCCGGCGGGCCGTTCGTTGACGAGATGCATGTGCTGGCCGCACGTCTTTTTGCTCTTGATGAGATCAGCAGTGAAAGTGATTTTCTTAACTTAAACGAGCATAAGATGGAGCTTTTTCTTGCCGCCCAGGATGATGTCAGCCTCCATGAACGCCGTCGTTTTGAAACCCTGGTGCAGATGTATAAACTGCTTGATCTCAAATACAACCTGGGTTTTCATGAGCTTCGCCATCAGCTGGACCAGGCTGTCGGCAGCGGCTTTCCGGAGATGGAGGAGCTGCTGGCAGATCTTGAAATCTGCGACACCTTCCAGTGCCTGTCATCCCTGCTCGATCATCTTGAAAAGCTCAGAAAAATTATACTAAGCGAGGAGGTTTTTGAGGCCAAGGAGTCCATCTATCATAAACGCCATATTGCCGTTGATATTCCGTCTGTCTATGGCCGTTACAGTGAAAAGAAATTTGATGCCCTGGGCCTGACCCTGCGCCTGGAAAATCTGGCAAATATTTATCTGGAAAGACTGCCGTCCACCCTGAACCAGTCTTTTATCACCAGGGCAACCTTTATCCGCATTGTCAAATGCCTCAGGCTTTATCTGCGCGCCCTGAAAATAGACGGCATCACCAGTCGCCGTATGGAAACCTATGTGGCCCTGCTGTCAAATTCCCTGGGCATCAAGCGTTTTTCCTACACCCAGTATATTGATATATTCCGGGGCTTGTCCGAAGGAGTCAAGGATCTTATTTACGCTTACTACACCAATATCCACCAGAGTAATCTTTCCATCATCGTGCCCCAGATAGGTTCGTCCAACCTGCTGGTGAAATACCGCAACCTTTGGGAGGTGCGTGAGGGGGACGATTCGGACAGGGTGCTCAAGGAATCGGTGCACCGTCTGTCTGAGGCCTTTATGCGCGAACTCATTTCCGGCACCTTCGGCCTGCAGCATCTGGATAATTTCATTACCCGGATTTATCTGCTGCTGGAACGTCAGCGGGAGCTGCTGGATGAAAAGGAACTTGATCTGCTGATGACTTACAACCCGGAAAAGGTCATCCATCATTTTAACA
Source organism: Deltaproteobacteria bacterium (assembly GCA_030667965.1). GTDB lineage: Bacteria > Desulfobacterota > Desulfobulbia > Desulfobulbales > SURF-16 > JAHLLM01. The sequence goes on along the minus strand of DAOUUW010000137.1, from coordinate 2,708 downwards.
AGCAGAGCGCCCATTCAAAGAACCTCATCCTGCTCGGCAATAAGGGATATAATCTCAGTCTGCTCTGTCTTGATAAAAAGCCGGTTCCACCCGGTTTTGTCATCACAACGGAGATTTTTCGCTGCTGGTCGGTGGTTAACAGTTTTTACATGGCCCGGGATGAGTTTATGATGCAGATCCGCCATGCCTTGAACCAGATTGAAGACACAACAGGACGGCGTTATGGCGACCCGGACAATCCGTTGCTCGTCTCGGTGCGCAGCGGTGCTTCGATTTCCATGCCAGGTATGATGGCAACTATTCATAATGTCGGCTTGAATAATGAAATTGTCGAGGCCTTTGCCGATGTTCCGGGGCAGGAATACTTTGCCTGGGATAATTATCGCCGTTTTCTGCAGTCATGGGGCATGACCAGCGGAGTGGTGCGGGAGACATTTCAGACCTTGATGAATGAGGCCAAAGCCAAGCACGGCGTCAAGGTGAAAAGTCAGTTCAGTCCGGCACAGATGAAAGAGCTCACCTTGAGCTATCAGAAGAAAGTCCGTAATCTCGGCATTGGTATCCCCGATGACCCGTGGCTGCAGCTCACCGGGGCGGTGGAGATGGTCTTTAACTCCTGGGAGGCGCCCAAGACGAAGGGCTTTCGTAATCTTATGGGTATATCGGACGCCTGGGGTACGGCTGTTATCGTGCAGGCCATGGTTTTCGGCAATTTAGGCCCTCAGTCCGGCAGCGGGGTGGTTTTTACCGCCCATCCCTATCGTAAGGTGAGAAGGGTGGCACTGTGGGGGGATTATGCGCCGGGAGACCAGGGAGAGGACATCGTCAGCGGCCTTGTCACAACTTTTCCCATTTCAGTGGAGCAGGCGGAAATAGACGGTCGGCCGGTTGACTGCAGTCTGGAGAGAAAAGCCCCTGAAGTGTATGAAAAGCTGCTGGCCATTGCCCGTGATCTGGTCTATGAAAAACAGTGGAATCCCCAGGAGATGGAGTTTACCTTTGAAGGGCCCAATGCGGCGGACCTCTATATTCTCCAGACGAGGGACATGATCACCATTAAGAAAAAGGAACGTTTCCTTGTTTTCAGGGATGAAGAGAAACTTGCTGATAAGATTCTCGGTAAGGGTATCGGCGTCAGCGGCAGCGCCCTTTCCGGGCTTGCTGTCTTTACTGAAAAAAACATTCAGGATCTGCGTCAGTCCCATCCGGGAACGCCCCTTATCCTGATTCGTCAGGATACGGTGCCGGAGGATATCAAGGAAATTTCCCAGGCGGATGGTCTTCTTACCGCCCGGGGCGGCCAGACATCCCACGCCTCGGTGGTGACTCTTCGTCTTGAAAAGACCTGTGTTGTGGGTTGTTATGCCTTGCATGTCTATGAGTCGGAGGAGCGCTGCGTTATAAACGGCATGACGATTCGATTCGGTGAGCCGGTGAGTATTGACGGACGCAAGGGCCTTTTCCTGCAGGGACTTCATGATGTGAGGGAAGAGGTGCATATTCTGCCGATGTAATGGATAGGTGTTTAGGTTGAAGGTTGAAGGGTTTTAGGCTGAAGGGTTGACGAACATTTGCCGGTCTATGATGAGGGAAAAATGGTTGAAGTACGGTTGGAACTGGAAAAAGAGTATGTGCCGGAAGGGGTTGAGGTAAAACATCCTCCTCCTGAGAAAAGAAATGAAATAGCCAGGCTATTGCTGAAAGCGGGCATCTTCACTGAAGATCAGTTGCATTATGCCCGCCGGGTTCATGCAAAACTGACTTCCCCCAGGAGTCTGCTCAGTGTTTTGGAGGAATTGCAATATGTGACACGGGAGCAGGTGCGGGAGACTCTGCAGAAAAGCCCTGTGTCGGTTCCCCTGGGGGCTCTGCTTGTTGAACTTGGCTACCTCAGTGAAGCTGATCTTGCCATGGTTCTGGCCAGCCGGAAAGAAAACAGGAAGGCCAAGTTCGGTCGTCTCATCCTTGACCTGCGCTTAATCGATGAAAATGATCTTTTGAGGGTGCTTTCCTATCAGTTGGGTTTTCCTTTTATTGATCCGGATGTTGCCGAAATTGATCCCAAGCTCCTGCAGCGCTCTCCTTTCTCCATATACCGGGAGAATGTTTATCTTCCCTTGCACCGTCAGGATGGGAAAGTTGTCATTGCCTTTGCCGATCCGTTGAACAGTGAAAATGTGGCCAGCGCCAAAAAGATTTTTGGTTATTCCATTGTCATGGCCATTTCCCGGGAAAGATCGATTCTTGAAACATTAAGACGTCTTGAAACAAGCGACAAAAAAGGAGAAAAACGGCCGGGCCATGTTGAACCGAATGACAATGTCATTGTTCAGACGGTAAACTCTATTCTTGTCGAGGCGCATAAAGAAGGGGCCAGCGATATCCATATTGAACCGATGCGCGACAAACTGCAGGTTCGTTTTCGTCGGGACGGCGTACTGGTTCCCTGCATGGATTTACCACTGGATATGGTTCCCGGCATTTCCAGCCGGATTAAGATCATGGCCGGGGCCGATATTGCCGAAAGGCGCCGCCATCAAGACGGGCGTATGTTTTTTGCGGAAAACGATATTGAGATGGATCTGCGTGTGTCCATCTATGCCACTATTCATGGCGAAAAAATTGTTATGCGCCTTCTCGGCGCCCAGAGCGAACTGCTGAAAATAAATGAACTGGGAATGGCCCCCCGTATTCAGCAACGCTTTATG
>DAOUUW010000072.1 GCA_030667965.1 Deltaproteobacteria bacterium | reverse complement strand
TGGAAAAACGTCTGGCAAAACCAATGGTATAAATATCGGGATTAAGACCCTGAAGCCCCTCTTCCAGATTTGACAGATAATTCGGCGGGTCAATCCAGGTCTCAAACTTCTGCTTGCGATGCTGGGCGAGCATTTCATTAATATAATCCGTTAATTTCCTGGTATCTTCATGCCAGGCCAATTCAAAGCTTTCACGAAATTCATCAGAAGTGAACAAAAGAGCTGCCTTGGCAAACACGGCCGGATCCTGCCGCCAATTTTTTAATTCAGAAAACGAATCATATAACGCGGCTTTTGCATCACTTATCCAGGTAAGGTGATGCACCCCATTGGTGACCGCCGTAATTTTTTCAGCAAATTGAGGAAATTGCTTGCGTGTCACTTCTTTATGAAGACGACTGACACTGTTTGTCGTCCTGTTGACCCGCATGGCAAGAGAGGTAAAATTATACTGGTTGGGATTATCATCGTCCTGCGCCAGAAGCTGTAATATCCTGCTGCAAAATTTATTACCGATGCGATTGATGGTGTTTTTATCAAACCTGTCATGACCGGCTTTCACGGGAGTGTGTATGGTGAAAACAATATGTTTTGCCACAGCGTCGGCAGCCTTGACGATATCTGCATCAGTCGCCTTGTTTTTATAATTCTCTCCAAGATCTTCAGCCAGCAAGTCACTGATCATGTTTAAAACTACAACAACACCATGTTGCTCGTTTAGATGAAAAGTCTGGGACGTTAAGCCCATGGCATCTTTTACGGGGATAATGGAAGCGCCGAGAAGCCTGCGTTGTACGGCCTTTGCTTCGTCAGAAACACTATCATAAAGACGGTCGGAAACCTGCCTGATCCAGTCAGGAGAGGAGGGGGTACTATAATCGAGTAAAATCTCCGGCACAAAAAAATCCAGTTCCGAATTAACCTCCATTTTCATCCACAATCGTGCCGTAGCTAAAACCTCTTTATCTTTTTCATCAAAAAAAGGAACCTGTATTTCCAGGGGAAGATCAGGAAAATCAGGATTTTTGAGTAAATACAGAGATGGTGTATTCTCGGGTGACCAGTCGGTCGCCGTAGAAATCTGACCGAGACGCGAGTCAACCAATTGAGAAAAATATCCTTTTCGATACAAAACAGATATGGCAATGATGGGAATTTTCAGGTCTGCAAAACTTTTTAATGTGTCTCCAGCCAAAATACCCAATCCACCTCCATAATTTGGAATCTTTTCAGGGCCATTTAAAAAAAGCTTGGAGAAATGACGTAAAAGTTTATTTGAATTCAGATCAACATCAAGTTCCTGGAGCCTTTTTTTTATCGGATGAAAGACATCCCGGTCAGCGCCGATTTCCATGGAGATATAGATAACAGAATTTCCATCAGGAGCGGTGAGGTTATTCCAAACGGTATCGAGTGTTTTTTGTGTAACGCCGAAGAATGTTCCCCAGCGGTTAGTAGCAATAAAATTATTCATATTTTCAAAGTCTAATGGTAATGGTTGATGTAGTCGGTTCTGGTGCCACTATAGTAAAAAAAATTGTCAGGATTGACTATCATAGGTTTCGTCTAATCGAATCAGAAAGAAGTAATTAAAAAGCATAGGAATTTCCATTTTTTGTTTTTTTTAGACAGGATTAACTGGATTTTTTTATCATGTCTATCTTGTTGATCCTGTCTAAAGCCCGCCCGTAGGGCGCTAAGTTCTCACAAAAAACAGCCGGAGGTGAAGCAAAATCGTCTGCTTACGAAGACAATCTGGAAAAAACCTACATTTATAGCGAAAAATTAATCGTAGTTATATAAAAATATATTGAATTTCACATCAGTTTTCTTTAGTGTGACACGAACCATTGTAATTAAACATTTTTTTATACTAATTTAACAAACAATTATTTTCAATAAAAGGAGGCAAATAATGAGTAGTAATATTGTCCGCATAATGGTTGTGGCATCCTTAATGGTATCCGTCTCTTTCCTCTCTGCCGGTTGTAGCAAAAAAACCGTGACATCAGAGGGAGCTGATGCTGGCGCTGATCAAGCACCAACCCATGAAACCGCCGTGGATGTCGGTGAAGGGATGGGTTCCGAAGAATCAATCGACTCAACGGCAATGAATACCCGCCAATTTGAAATTTCCGAAGGAAGAACAAACGGACCCATGCTTCCTGTTTATTTCGATTTTGACAAATCAAATATCCGCGATGACCAGCAGCCCCGTCTTGAAGGAAATGCAACTTTTGCAAATAACAATTCCACTATCAATATTATCATCGAAGGTAATTGCGATGAACGTGGGACCAATGAATACAACATGGCTCTTGGAGAAAGAAGGGCTCAGAATGCAAAAAAATATCTGGAAAATCTCGGAGTTTCATCCTCGCGGATGAACACTGTCAGTTATGGCGAAGACAAACCGCTTCTTTATGGACACGATGAATATTCATGGACCCAGAACAGGCGTGATGATTTTATAATTCGTTAATTTATTTGTTTTTTACGATATGAGCCGGGATATTTTTTATTTTCCCGGCTTTTTTGTATCCATACCGCCTTTTCCCGGCGCTAATCAATAAGGAGAATTCATGAAATTTATTCTTTCCACAAAGTTGCTTTTAATTATGTGTGTATGTTGCCTGTTTGTCCTTCCTCAATCGGCATTATCCGCTGAAACTAAGGTTGCCACTATCAGCCTGCAGGAAGTACTGGCAAAATCAAAAGCAGGAATGAGCGCACAAACAGAACTCGAAGCCAAGGTTGAGGAATTTAAGCAGAAATTCAGTACTGAACAGCAGGATCTGGAAAAACTCGGCGCTGAAATAGAAAAGAAACGCTCCGTCTGGAGCCGTGAAGTGCAGGAAGAAAAAGAGCGCGACTACCAGATGAAAATGAGGGAGTTCAAACTGAAAACAGATGATGCCCAGTTTGAGTTAAAGCAAATGGAAAAGAAACTCATGGAACCTATCCTTAAAAATCTCCATGAAATCATTTCCAATTACGGTAAAAATGAAAAATTCACCATGATTTTTGAAAATACCAGAAAAGGTCTGGAATCCCGGACCGGCTTGCTTTACGCTTCTGAATCAATTGATATCACCGATAAGATCTTAAAACTCCTTGATGCACGGTAAAACAAGAAGTAAAGGATTTCAGGTTGAAGGTTGAAGGTTGACGATGAATCGTTTTTAAACATCTCTCGGATGTCTGCGCTTATCGGATGTCTGCGCTTATCGGCCTTCAGCCAGGCAACCTAAAAAGAAAACATCACGGGCTTTTTTTGTTCAAGGGAAGAAAAAAGATCAAAACCATCCCCGGCACTGAAAAAAGAAAACTAACAGCAAAAAATAAAGCGTAGCCGAACCAGCCCACCAAAAAACCGCTGAATGCCCCGGCGTATACCCCGGAAACACTCATAAGTCCCGTACCGATTGCATAATGGGCAGCTTTAAAATCTCTTGCACATAATCCCATTAAAAATGTCATCAATACCGCTGTACCAAGGCCCCCGGCAATATGATCAAAGGCGGTCACCGCAGCAATAAAAACGAGATGACCTGTTTCATGCAACATCATTTCCGTGGAACCTCTATTGACCAGAAATGAGGCAAGGGACATATAAGTCAGGTTAGTGAAGTTTTGGGCAAGCAGAAAAGGCCAGATCATTTTGCCGAGACCAAACCTTGAAATGAGCCATCCTCCTGCCATGGCTCCGATTATTGAACACGGCAGACCCACAGCTCCGGTAATCCAGCCATAATGATCCCCAAAACCCATATCAATAAAAAAAGGGCTGACCATTGCCGCAAGCATGAACTCCCCGGCCCGAACAAAAAGAATAAACAAAATAACAGCAGTTATTTTCTCACGATCAATAAAGGTAAGAAATGCCCGGGGAAAAGTGGAATGAGAGTGCTGCTCCATATGGGACATCAGCCGCCTGCGCAGCAGAATGAGAACAAAGAGAGAAAATAAGAGCAGCAGTCCGACAAAGCCGGTAATGGAATTAGAGCCGGAAAAAAGGTTTGTCTGCAGATTTAAGAAGAGGAGTATGACAGCCAATACCAGCAAAACCGCGAAAAAAACAAAACGAAAGCCGGAAAATTGATCAACCAGTTTTCTAATTGTTTTTTTCTCTTTTTCACATTTTGGCAGATAACTGCGATGATACGTGACAAGCCCGCCGAAAACCACTGCTGACAGACAAAAAGCCCAGAACCAGCCGATAAGTGCGCCAATTGTTACAACAACGCCGCTGCCGAACATCATGGCAATACGGTATGCCATTACCCGATAACCGACAAACTTTGACTGTCCTTCCTTGTTTAAAGCCTCCAGATAATAGCCGTCTATGGCAACATCATGGGTTGCTGCGACAATGCTTGCCGCAAAAAAGAGGAAAAAAAGCACAGGCACTGCCCCGGAAAACGGGCATAATAATGCTATGCTTGCGAAAAAGAAGACCAAAAGCGCCTGACTCAAAAGAAGCCAGTCTCGTTTGGTGCCGTATGAATCGAGAAAAGGCGCCCAGAGAAATTTTAAAACCCAGGGCAGTCCATACAGGGATGTGAGCCCTGTTGCTTCAAGGCTGAGGCCGCCGGCACGAAAGAAAAAAGGAGAAACGGTCCTGATAAGTACAAAAGGAAAACCTTCGGCAAAATAGGTCGTAAAGACCCATAGAAAAGGATTCCCTTTTTTTTGAGGTACAGGTGGTTGTTGATTGTGAAATTTTTCGTCCAAAAAAGAGTCGCTGTCCTATGTCCGGAGATAATCTGACAATCTCACCCAAACAGTCTTATTTGCCGACAATCTCCAAAGCGCTGCTGATAATGGCAGGGGTATCGATACGGTTATTTTGATAGAGTATTTCCTGGGGACCATGCTCGACAAAACGATCCGGCAAACCAAGTATGCGGACAGGAATATTGAACAGGCTCCGTTTGGCCAGCAGCTCTAAAACCGCACTGCCGAATCCGCCTTTTTTCACATTATCTTCCACAGTGACCACTTTTCCCGTTTTTTCAACCCAATGGCAGATCAGGTCCCCATCCAGAGGATTGACAAAACGAGGATTTATGACAGCCGCTTTAATACCAATTTTTTCAAGACCCTCTGCAGCAGCAAGCGCGGGATAAACACGGTTTCCCACAGGAAGAAGAAGCACATCGTCACCCTCGTGCAGGAGTTCACCTTTAGCAAAGGGCAGTTTTTCAAGATTACCTGACATATCAACCCCTTGACCATTACCTCTGCAGTAACGAATGGTCGTAGGACAAGGCATGAAAATGGCCGTATAAAGCATGTGTCGTAACTCTTCCTCATCTTTCGGGGCCATGATAACCATGTTCGGGATAAAGCGCAGAAAACTCAGATCAAAAACACCATGATGGGTAGGACCGTCATCACCCACCAGCCCCCCCCTGTCCAGAGCAAAGGTAACCGGTAGATTCGGCAGGCAGACATCATGAATAACCTGATCCAGAGCCCTCTGCATAAAGGTGGAATAAATTGCCACAACCGGCAAAATACCTTCAGTGGCAAGACCGGCAGCAAAGGTGACAGCGTGCTGCTCTGCAATGCCCACATCAAAAAACCGGTCCGGGAACTTTTTTGAAAAAGCCATCAGTCCGGTGCCGGCGGGCATGGCAGCCGTAATAGCAACAACGAGCGGGTCTTTTTCAGCTATCTCAATAATTGTATTCCCAAAGGCCTTGGTATATGTAATCGGCTTGGGAGGTGAGGGCTTCGGCAAGCCTGTGTCAATATCAAAGGGACCGACACCATGATATGAACCCGGATTTTGTTCAGCCGGAGTGTACCCTTTTCCCTTGGTTGTCAGAACATGAATAAGAACCGGTCCGGAACTGAAATCCCGCACGTTTCGCAGAGTTTCGAGCAAATTATCAAGTTTATGACCTGGAATGGGTCCAATGTAATCAAATTTAAGGGCTTCAAACAGCACCCCGGGTGTAAAAAAACCTTTCAGGCTTTCTTCGCTTTTCTTCAACACGTGGCGAATATTTTCGCCCAGGGAAGACTGTTTGAGAAACTGACTCAAATCGTGTTTGGCCCTTACCATTGTCTTGCTGGTCAATTTACGGCTGAGAAAACTTGACATGGCCCCGACATTGGGGGAAATCGACATTTCATTATCATTTAAAATGACAATAAGGTTTTTATTCAGATCACCGGCCTGGTTCAAGGCCTCAAAGGCCATACCACCCGTCATTGAGCCGTCGCCGATTACCGCAATAGTCTTATTGGACTCGCCCTTGAGATTCTGGGCAATGGCGATGCCGAGACCTGCTGAAATTGAGGTGCTGCTGTGACCTGTGTCAAAAGCGTCGTAAACGCTTTCCTCACGTTTAGGGAATCCACTGATCCCCTTGTATTGACGAAGGGTATGAAAGCGGTCCCGTCGACCTGTCAACAGTTTATGGGCATAGGCCTGGTGGCCCACATCCCAAATTATTTTGTCGTGGGGTGTGTTAAAAACATAATGGAGGGCAATGGTTAATTCAACAACACCGAGGCATGGGGCCAGATGCCCTCCCACCCTGGAAACGGTTTCAATTATCATCCGGCGGATTTCTCCGGCAAGGCGTGGCAAATCCGATTCCGGCAAATATTTAAGGTCGTCGGGTGAATCGATGGACTGCAGAATCGGCAGCAATGATATGGTTTCTTCCATAAAACTAACTCTTATCTCTTTCTATAATATATATATTCGGCCAGATCGCGTAGGGGTTGCGCCTGTTCGTCAAAATCTTTGAGGCAATCAATGGCTGCGTTAACGGCTTCTTTGGCCATCGCACGGGTTTTTTCCACCCCGAAAAAGGCCGGATAGGTTGCCTTGTCAAGTTCGGCATCGGACCCCACGGCCTTGCCGAGCTGTTCGGTTGTTCCTTCAATATTAAGAAGGTCGTCAACGATCTGGAATGCAAGACCGATCTGTTTTCCATAATCCGTTAACGAGGCAAACTGCGCATCGTCTGCTTTTCCTATAACAGCTCCCGTCTGCACGGAGGCGGTTATCAGCGCCCCTGTTTTGCAACTGTGAATATATTGTAAAGTTTCAAAAGAAATTGCTTTTCCTTCAGACTCGATGTCAAGTGCCTGACCGCCAACCATGCCGAGAGAACCGACTGCACCGGCAATAATATGAATAATACGCAGCCTTTCATCCGGACTGAGGCTGCCTGTGATGCGTGGAGATGAAAAAAGATCAAAGGCATAGGTCAATAAACCATCACCGGCTAGAATTGCCTCCGCTTCACCAAATATCTTATGATTGGTCGGCATACCCCGCCGCAGGTCATCGTTGTCCATGGCCGGCAGATCATCATGGATAAGAGAATAAGTATGAATACACTCCAGGCCGACTGCCAGTCCAAGATATGAAGACGGATCGACATGCAGTGCTTCGCTCGTTGCAATGCATAGAACCGGACGAATCCGCTTTCCTCCCGCAAAAAGAGAATAGCGCATGGACTTGATATGTTCGGCAAGCAGACCTTCTTCTTTCAACATGAAGGAATCGAGTCCCTCTTCGACCTGTATTCGTTTTTTTTCTAAATATTTTTTCAGATCCACGTTAATCAGTCTCACCGTTATGATCGTCTTCAGGCTCAAACGGTATACGGGTCATTGTACCGTTTTTATTAAGCAGGATATCAATCTTTTTTTGCGAATCATCAAGTTTCTGGTTACATAATTGGACAAGTTTCATTCCTTCGTCAAATTTTTTCAGAGAGTTATCCAGGCTAAGCTCACCGTCCTCAAGCTCTGCAGTAATTTCCTCAAGCCTTTTAAGAGCTGATTCAAAATTTTTTTTAGCCATAATTACCTGCAAATGGTATGAAATATCAGAGAAAAAAACATGATATCCTGTTCCGGACAAAACCAGAGCCCGATATAGTAAAAAAACCGGTTAAGAACTCAAACATACTTCTTTACCATTCCAAGCATTAATACGCAAGAATGAGCAGCAGCTTTCACAAAAAACCTATGACCAACAAAGATCTTCTTGCCGATTTCATTGAATGGCTGGAGGTTGAAAAAGGATACTCCCCGCATACAATCAGCAACTATAAACGGGACATTGAACATTTTCTGTCATCAACACCAAAACCTGTCCTGGCTGATTCACTTGACCCTCTTTTTATTCGTTCTTATGTTTATCAACTCAACTATCGCTGTAAAAGTTCTTCTGTGGCAAGAAAACTCTCCGCCATTCGTACTTTTTTTCGCTTTTTATTACGGGAAAAGTATGTGCAGCATGATCCTTTTTCCAGGATCAGCATGCCCAAACAGGCCCAATACATCCCGGTATTTCTGACGGTGGACGAAGTTTTTTCCCTGCTCGAAGAACCAAACAAAAACGATACCTTTGCCAGGCGTGATAAGGCAGTCCTTGAGGTTCTTTATTCAACCGGTATGCGGGTTGCAGAGCTCACCTCTTTAAACATGGACCGGGTTGATTTTCATTCAGGAATGGTTAGGGTAAGCGGCAAAGGGAAAAAAGAGCGTCTTGTTCCAATGGGAGAACCGGCCATGGACATGCTTAAAGACTATTTACCCCAGCGCCTGGAACTGACTGCAGCCAGAGTCAAGCGGGGGCATAAACCGGAAAAAAATGCTCTTTTTTTAAACGGAAGGGGAGGGCGACTTACCACCCGAAGCATAGAACGAATCGTCAGTCATTATGCTGAAAGGGCCGGCATAACCGCTAAAGTGACGCCCCATGCCCTGCGTCATTCATTTGCCACCCATCTTATGGAAATGGGGGCGGATCTGCGTGCTGTCCAGGAACTTCTCGGCCATGCAAGCCTGTCCACAACCCAGAAATACACGCATTTGAACATAGACCACCTGATGGAGGTTTATGACGGAGCGCATCCAAAGGCTAAAAAAAGGTAGATTGTTTTCTACCGACGTTCAGCTGACAGCTTTAACAGCAATACATTCAAAGATAATTATAAGGATGATATGAAAACAGAGAATAAAAACCAGCCGATACGTTCCACCACCATTATCTGCGTACGTCATAAAGGTGATGTGGTGGTGGCCGGAGACGGTCAGGTGTCACTGGGAAACACCATCATGAAACACCATGCAAAAAAGGTGCGGCGTCTTTATCAGAACAAAGTCATTACCGGATTTGCCGGGGCCACGGCGGACGCCTTTACCCTGTTTGACAAACTGGAGCAGAAACTCGAGCAATTCAACGGAAATTTAACCAGGGCTTCCGTGGAACTTGCCAAGGACTGGCGGACCGACAAGATGCTGCGGCGGCTTGAAGCCATGCTCATTGCCGCTGACAAGGATTCATCATTTATTTTAACCGGCAATGGAGATGTTATTGAGTCTGATGACGGTATTCTTGCCATTGGTTCGGGCGGTCCCTATGCCCAGGCCGCTGCCAAGGCTCTTGTTGCCCACAGCAGTCTTAGTGCGGAAGAGATCTGCCGCAATGCTATGGAAATAGCCGGTTCAATCTGCGTTTTCACCAATACAAATCTGGTCATTGAAACAATTTGATAACAATTCAATAAAGAGTTTTTTTGAGCTTAAAACAAATCATTACATGAGAGACCATAAGCACATGACAGTACCCCAATCATTTACCCCACGAGAAATTGTTACACAACTTGACAAATACATCATCGGCCAGGAAGACGCCAAACGTTTTGTGGCTGTTGCCCTGCGGAACCGATGGCGCCGGCAGCAGGTTGAACCGCCTCTGCGGGATGAAATAGCGCCGAAAAATATTATAATGATCGGCCCAACCGGTGTCGGCAAAACAGAAATTGCCCGCAGGCTTGCCTACCTTGCCCAGTCACCTTTTTTAAAGATCGAGGCCTCTAAATTTACCGAGGTGGGTTATGTAGGACGCGATGTGGAGTCCATGATTCGCGACCTGACCCAGCTGGCCGTCAACATGGTTAAGAAAGAAGAAAGCACCGAGGTCGAGGAAAAAGCAATTGTCATGGCTGAAGAGAGACTGCTTGATCTTCTGGTGCCGCCATCACCGACCTCTTTCAGCACAACTCCCGCCCTGCCGGCCGGCGATAACCAGGAAACCGATTCCCAGATAGATTCGACCAGGGAAAAATTCCGCAAGATGCTGCGCGCCGGCAAACTTGATAACAGGATTGTCGAGATGAGTATTGATCAGTCCCAGAGCATGCCGATCGTTGAAATATTTTCAAACAGCGGCATGGATGATATGGGCTCAAGCATGAAGGATATGTTCGGCAAAATGTTCCCCAAAAAGCAGCAGCGGCGCAAGATAAAAGTCGATGAGGCCATAAAAATTCTGCAAAAGGAAGAGGCCGAAAAGCTTATCGACATGGAAAAAGTGACCAAACTTGCCATCCGCAGAACGGAACAGTCCGGTATTATCTTTCTCGATGAAATCGACAAAATAGCCTCACGTCAGGGCGTTGCCCAGGGCGCCGAGATTTCCAGGGAAGGAGTGCAGCGCGACCTGTTGCCAATCGTTGAGGGGGCCACCGTTACCACCAAATACGGTATGGTGAAAACAGACCATATCCTCTTTATTGCCAGTGGTGCTTTTCATCTCTGCAAACCCTCCGACCTCGTGCCCGAACTCCAGGGACGTTTTCCCATTCGCGTTGAATTAAACGCCCTTGGGGAAGATGAATTTTTCCGTATCCTGACCGAACCGAAAAATGCCCTGATCAAGCAATACACAGCCTTGATGGCAACGGAAAACATTGATCTTGTTTTTGAGGAAGAGGCAATCCGTGCGATGGCAAAAATTGCCGCCGACGTTAATCAGAAGACGGAAAATATCGGCGCCAGGAGGCTGCATACTGTTATAGAGAGACTTTTGGAGGAACTTTCTTTTCATGCCCCGGACATGGAGAGGCAGACCTTCACTGTTACATCTGAATACGTACGGGACCAATTGGCTGAAATTTCTGAAAATGAAGATTTGAGCAGATATATTCTTTAGGGGTTTAGAGCGATAAGCGTAGACATCGAGAGGCTGAAGGTTGAAGATGCACAAAAAACCTCAGTCTACTCTGTGAAAGACTTTTGCGTAAAAATTGGAGTAAAACATGATTGAAGCGGATCTGAAATATTGTCCGAAATGCAAGGATGAATACCGGGCAGATATCGAACTCTGTGCCGACTGCGGGGTTGTTCTTATAACAGGGACCGATATGCTGACCATAAAAAATCAGACAAATATCCGGAAAAATTCCCGCCTTGGTGACATACTACCCGGTGAGGACATAGTCCCTGTTCACAAAGGGGCTTTGAACGAACTCAAAGACATTGAAAAAGAACTGAAACGAGAAAATATCGGCGTCATCATCAACAAGGAAGGGGGAGGGTCCTGCAGCGGCAGCTGCTGAGGCTCTACTTTTCACCTGCAGGTTCGCAGGGAAGAAGCCCATGAAGCATTTGCACTGGTGCAGGCATATATTGACAAAACCACGGCGATCAGCCAACATGACATGTCACACTGCGACACGGTTTTTAACCCGGATGTGGAGGTGGCAGTCTGCCCAGCCTGTGGTTTTGAATTCCAGACATCAACCAATACATGCCCGGACTGCGGATTGTGTTTCGGGTAAGGCAAATGTTTAGCAATCAGCGTTCAGCTTAAAACATTGGACGTACCTCCCGCCGAGAGCTGATTGATAATTGCTGTATGCTATTCCCCACTGACTGCTGCAACAAGGGTCGCAGCAAGGTGGGCGGCGATTTCATCCATGCCGCTGTCAGCCCCGGTAATGGCCTGACCTGATCGTTCTGCTTTTCGTATTTTGCCGGAATTTATAAAAAAAGCGATGGGGTTTTCACCAAGAGCCTGGCTCAGAAACTCTTCATCGCCACTGTCTTCCACCAAATTACCGACAAAAAATATCTTACCGATCCCGGATTCAGTGGCAAGTTTGTGGATTTTCAAAGCTGTTCGCACGCTTGATCTGGCTGGAATAACGACGATAATAAGGACATCCACCCCGGCGATCGTTCCGCGACCAAGATGCTCGACTCCTGCTTCCATATCGAGCAGCACCGTTTGCGTGGGCGTGAGAAGCATTTTTGTCAAAAGACGTTTCAACACGGTATTTTCCGGGCAGGCGCAGCCGCCTTTAGCCGTCTGGATAGCACCGAGCACCATGAGCTTGATGCCGTCCTTTTCCAGCATGTATTTTGCCGGAAGATCATCTATTTTGGGATTGATATTATAAAAAGGTGAGCCTTCTACCTTACCTGAGCGCTCGGAAAGCATTTTTCTCATATCGGCAATGGGCGTGACCTCGGACGCATTGTCCAGACCCAGGCTCTGGGCCATGTGGGGACTGGGATCGGCATCAACCACCAGAACCTCCCTGCCGCTTTTCCTGGTCTGGCGGGCCAGTAAGGCCATAATTGTCGTCTTGCCAACGCCGCCCTTGCCGCTTATCGCTATTTTCATTATAATGTCCTTTACTTATATTTATCTATAACAGAGGCATAAACGTTCTCAGAGCTTAATTAGCCGAACTCTGTGAACGATTTTCCTATTAATGTCATGCACTAAAAAAAATAATTATCAATTGTCAATTTACAATTATCAATTTTCATTTAAAACAATGCAATCAAACAAGAAAGTAATGCTCGGCATAGAAGAACTGGCAGCAAATCCTCCCAAGTGGCTTGCCGGCAAAAAACTTGGTCTGCTGGCCAATCAGGCCTCCACTGACCGTTCTTTGCGCCACAGCCGCGATATCATTCTGTCCGCTTTTCCAGGTCAGCTTACCTGCCTTTTCACACCACAGCACGGTTTTTTCTGCGAAAAACAAGACAATATGATCGAATCCGGCCACATGCAGGATCCGGTAAGCGGTTTGCCTGTTTTCAGCCTGTACGGAGAAACGAGAAAACCAACCCGCTCCATGTACGACCATCTTGATATCCTGCTGGTGGATCTCATTGATGTGGGAACACGGGTCTATACCTTCATGTCCACCCTGACGTACTGCCTTGAAGCCGCAGCAGAATGGGGGAAAAAGGTGGTGGTTCTTGACCGGCCGAATCCTGTCGGCGGCGAACACATTGAGGGGAATCTTGTTGATGATGAACTTTGCTCCTTTGTCGGACTTTATCCCATCCCCATGCGTCATGGCCTTACGTTCGGTGAACTCGGCCTGCTCTTTAACGACCATTTCGGCATCAATGCCGATTATGATGTTATAGCCATGCAAGGCTGGCAGCGAAATATGACATTCAGTAAAACTGATCTTCCCTGGCTCTTTCCTTCTCCCAACATGCCAACTGCTGATAGCGCCATGGTTTACCCGGGCCAGGTCATATGGGAGGGGACCAATATTTCCGAGGGCAGGGGCACCACCTTGCCTTTTGAGCTCTTTGGCGCCCCATTTTTAAAAACCAGGGAAATAACAAAGCGTCTTGCTCCTGAAATCCTGCCGGGCTGTGTTCTACGTTCCCTTGTTTTTCAGCCCACCTCAAATAAATGGGCAAACGAAAATTGTACTGGATTTCAGATCCATGTAACAGATCCGTCCATGTTCCGACCCTACAGGACAAGCCTTGCCCTGCTCCAGAGTATAATGACCTTGTATCCCAACGATTTTTCATTGAAACAGCCACCATATGAATATGAGTTTGAAAAGCTTCCGCTTGATCTCATTCTTGGTTCACGACAGGTAAGGGAAGATCTTGCCGCCGGAGTTAATGTTCTGGAACTGGAAAAAAGCTGGCAAAAGGATCTACAGGGTTTTGATAAGATCCGCAGAAATTTTTTCTTATATTAAAAAATATGCCATTATGAACAGA
>DAOUUW010000155.1 GCA_030667965.1 Deltaproteobacteria bacterium | reverse complement strand
TGCGCATTCTCACACGTGGTGATGGCTCTTTGACAATGTCCTCGCATTCTGCAGCCACCTGGAGCAATATTTTTTCCACACGTTCGATGTCACTGCCATAGGCAACTCCAACCGGAATCCTGATCCTGAATCGGGGAATTGGGGCACTTTCATTGATAATCTTTGAATTTGCCAGGATCGAGTTGGGGATGGTGATAAGGACATCATCACGGGTTTGTATCCTGGTGGAGCGAATACCAAGTTCAACAACTTCACCTCTGTCCACATTGTCGATTATAATATAATCACCTACCTTAAATGTTTTGTCCATGAAGAGGCTGATGCCGCCGAAAAAATTTGACAGGGTATCTTTGGCCGCCATGGCAACGGCAATACCGGCAATACCGGCTGAGGCGAAAAAAGGAGTCAGGTTGATTTTCCATACGGAAAGTATCCAGTAAATGCCTGATATAACAACTATTATTTTTATAACTTTGCGGATAAGAATGACAAGGTCATTGCCGATTTTTCCCGTTGCAAGTCGGCCGAAAAATGGATGGCCGGCGAGAAAATCAATAATTCTATAGATAGTGACAAGCCAGATAAGCAGGGTGATGCTCTTGGTGATATTGGGAAGAATATAATCCCAGAAAGCAGACACGGACTGCAGGCTGAGGGCATGGGTTATGCCCACGGCAAAAACCGACCAGTAAATCGGTGTGTGCAGATAATCTATAAGCTGTTCGTCAAATTCCCACGAGGTGCGTTTAGCCAGGCGGCGCAGGATTTTGTTGATAAAAAGATCAACAAGCTTTGCCAGCAGGGCGTAGCATATTACGATCACAAGCTGTTTAGCGATGATATGATCATTTAAATACTGGAATTGATTTATGATGTCGTTGATGTCCATGGATATGATTCGAATTTTATCAGTCTAATTTTTTAAGGAGGAAACGGGAAATTTCAGTTTTTGACGGATCGTCCAGATCAAGAAAAGAAACCCCGATGTCATATCTCTCTGTATCAATAAATTCGATGCGTACTACTGTCCCGATGACAAGTATGGTTTCGTTGGTGTCTTCAAAGGGGATTTCAAGCTGTAATTTGCTGCCGATCTGAAACAATGAATCACTTTCAAACATAATGCCGTTTAAGCTGAGATTTTTGCTGTTTGCGGTAACTGCGTGAACATTTTCTTTAATACTTATTTTTTTTGCCCTGATTTCCGTAAAAAAATCAACCCTGAGAAATCGCCGTTTATTGGTGGAAAAAGGCAGTACCTTGTTTTTTCCGGCATTTTTAGCTTTTAATAAAGCCATGTCCGCAAGTTTTACCAGTTCTGCAGCATCGCATGAGTCCAGTGGGAAGCTTGCCAGGCCTGCGCTTAAGGTGAGAGGGATTTTTTTATCTTCAAATTCAAAGGCCATGTTTTCAACAAGCTCCCTGATTCTTTCTGCTAGGATAAGCCCTGTTGTCTTCTGGGTTTGTGGTAAAATAATGATGATTTCCTCCCCGCCATAGCGAGCGGCAATGTCCTCGGAGCGAATGGTGTCCATGATGGCCTGGGAAACATCTTTTAAAACCTGGTCTCCGGCCGGATGGCCGTAAGTGTCATTGACTCTTTTGAAATCATCAAGGTCAATAAATAAAACCGAAAGATCCGTGTCATATCGTTTTGCCCGTGCGACTTCTCTGACAAGAGATTCGTCAAAATAGGCCCTGTTATACAAGCCGGTTAATTTGTCGTATTTAACGCTGTTGAAGGTGTTTTCAAAAATATGTATTTCGACAACCTTGGGGTTTTGCAGTGATTTATGCACTGAGCAGAAATAATCGCAGATAGCTGTTCTCAGGTTGACATTGTGGCCGAGCAATTCGCACATCCTCGCACGAAGTTCACATATCTCTTTCCAGGCTGTTTTCGCCTCATTTTTGTCAAGATTGAGGTGGGTCAAAACGTGGAAGATGATGTGAAACGATTCCTGTCCATATTCATCTATGATGTGGTTAAGTTCTTCTATGAGTTTTTCATCATTGTTGGAGTAGCTGTAAAGACATTTAAGAACCTGATTCCGGATGATTTTCATAGTCTGCCTTTTTGATTATTTGCTGCAATAAACGGCACAACCTGGTTGCAGAAGAAAATTTACCAAGCAGGTTGCTGATTATTTGAATAATGTATTACATACTATATATTGTATGCCTGACAATATAATAATTTGAAAATTTTTTTCATGACGAATTCAGCTGGAAACATAATTTTATGAGAGTATTGGATAATATATACGATATTGTTGAATGGTTGGCTGTCCCGCTGATCTATTTTATCATCATTGCTTTTCTTTTACTCTTTGTTGTACGTCCTTTTTTTGCTCATCTTTTTGATCCGCAAAGGATACGGGCGGCCAGGGCAGCACGTGAGCTGGCTGAGAAAGAAAAGGAGAGAGGTATAGAGGAAAAAGATAACGAAAGTACAACCGCGGATAACAGTGCAGAGGATGATGGTCTTGATGTTTCTTTACGCCGCAAACAAAGCGGCGGTATCAGGAAAGATCAGCAGACGATAGGTGAAATTGCCGATTCTGACCCGGAAAAAGCGGGTGAACTTGTCAAGCAGTGGCTGAAAAAGGAAACTTGAAAAGAGTGAGCGGAATTGATATGAAACATGACTTTGTCGTTGACGATATTTGATGAATAGATGTATGTTAATAAGTTTTCTTAGTTTCTGTGCGTATTGGTCAGGTGGCATATATTGTATGGGTTTGGCGGGATGGGGATTGTATGAAAGGTAAAGATAAAAAAGAGCTCATAGGCAGAGAGGGCATGGTGCTTCTTGATACCATCCGCCGTTTGAACAGGCGGAATGCCGTCGATCGCCTGATGAAGCTTTTAAATAAAACACATCCCGCCGATATTGCATGGGTTTTTCGTCATCTTACCTCTGTTGAGAGAACGCATGTTTTTAATATCATAGCACAGACAAGCATGGTTGGTGAGTTTCTGAGTGAACTGGATCAGGCAATCATGCTTGAGTTGGTTGAAAATCTTACTCCTAAATTCATGGTGGCCGTCATTAAGGAGATGCCTTCCGATGATGCTGCTGATTTGCTTGAACCTCTTCCCGAGGAAGTTGCCGGAGAAATCCGTAAACTCATGGGCAAGGAAGAGAGAGAAGAGGTTGAGGAACTCATGCAGTACCATCCGGAAACTGCCGGAGGACTCATGTCTCCCGATTTTATGTCTCTTGATGGTGAGTTCAGCGTGGGGGATGCCATTCATAAAGTACAGGAAAGAAGTGAAGAGATGGAAATGTCTTTTTATCTTTATATTACACATGGAGATGAAGGGCAGCTGGCCGGTGTTCTGTCCCTGCGGGAACTGCTAACCCATCCGCCATACCGTCAATTGAAAAATATCATGAACCCTAACGTCATATCCGTTTCTACGGAAACGGATCAGGAGGAGACCGCCCATATTGTTTCCCAGTATAATATTCTGGCGGTTCCCGTTGTCGACGCTTCCTATAATCTCGTTGGTATCGTCACAGTAGATGACATTATTGATGTTATTCGTGAGGAGGCTACGGAAGATTTCCTGCAAATGGCAGGTGCCGGTAAGGACAGGGAGATTTTATTGAAATCAACGGTGTCTAACGCCGTAACACGGGCTCCGTGGCTTTTTGCCAGCTGGATAGGCGGATTATTTGCCGCCATTGTCATATCCCAGTTTGAGCATGAACTGCAGAAAGTGCTGGTCCTTGCTGCTTTTATCCCCATAGTCATGGGTATGGGCGGTAATATAGGCACCCAGTCGAGCACCATTGTGGTCAGGGGAATTGCCACTGGCCGCATCAACATGCAGGAACTGTCCAAGGTCGTCTTTAAAGAGATGCGGGTGGGTCTTCTTCTTGGTTCTTTTTATGGGCTTATTTTGGGAGTTTTCACCTTTTTTACCTATAATGAACCGATTCAGCTCGGGCTTGTTGTCGGTTTTTCCGTCTTTTTCGCCATGGCCGTGGCAGCAACTGTGGGAACATTTGTCCCGCTTATATTGAAAAAACTTGATATTGACGCTGCTGTCGCCACCGGTCCTTTTGTCACCACATCCATTGATATTTTTGGCGTGATTGCTTATTTTCTGATAGCCAAACTATTCCTTGATATTTAAATTTTGTCATGAATAAATCATCAAGTAGAAAATTCACATCATTTTTTTTTCTGATCGTCGGTCTTGTCCTTGTCTGGTGGTTTTTTGTCGGGCCTGACCGGTCTATTAATAACCCTGGTGCAATTCCAAGGCCGGTCACAGCCCGAGGGGATCTCGCTTCTGATGAGCGCAATACCATTGAGCTGTTCCAGCAGACATCTCCTTCCGTTGTTTTTATCACCAACGTGGAGCTACGACGTAATCTGTTTTCTCTCAATATCCAGGAGATTCCTAAAGGAACGGGATCTGGATTTATCTGGGATAATGAAGGACGTATCGTAACAAATTATCATGTTATTGAGGATGCCAGCCAGGTTCAGGTGACATTGGCCGACAATACAACCTGGAAAGCCGCGCTGGTGGGCGCCTCTCCTGACAAGGATATTGCCGTATTGCAGATTTCCGTCCCTGGGGCGGTTCTCAGGCCGATTTCTATTGGAGAATCAGATAACCTACAGGTGGGGCAGAAAGTGTTTGCCATCGGCAATCCGTTCGGCCTTGATCAGACTATCACCGCTGGTATTGTCAGTGCTCTGGGCCGTGAAATACGATCAGCCAGCGGTATGACCATACATGATGTAATCCAGACTGATGCGGCAATCAATCCTGGTAATTCCGGTGGACCGTTGCTGGATAGTGCCGCTCGCCTTATAGGCGTCAATACGGCAATATACAGTCCGGACGGTGTTAACGCCGGCATTGGTTTTGCTGTGCCGGTGGACGAGGTGAATCGGGTAGTCACCCAACTCATCAAGCATGGTCGACTGATCAGGCCCGGACTGGGGGTGACGGTTGCCGATGAAAGGATCGTTCAGCGCCTTGGGGTTGAGGGCGTGTTGATTGTACGTGTGGAAGTGGGCAGCAGCGCCGAGAAGGCGGGGATACGAGGGGTGAGAAGGATTGGAGGAGAGCTTGTCATTGGCGATATTATTGTCGGCGTCAACGGAGTGTCAATTTCCAGTCTGGATGATCTGCGTCAGCAGCTTGACCGTTATCAGGTTGGTGATACGGTAACCTTGAAGGTCGTCCGTGACGGAAAGGAGTTTCAAGTGGATATTTTATTGGATGCCGTGGGATAATGTCAGAAGGAATGACGGTATTTTTAAGGCAAGTACTGTATTGATGCAAGACAACTGTGAATAGAGGTACAACGTGTCCTCCTGGTGGAATAGAGCATTAAAAAGCCTGATATCATTTGAAGAAGGAGATCGGCTTGATTTATTCCGTATCTTTCCTTCAATCCGCAGGTTTCTGGCTGCCAGGCATCACTATGCCCAGTTGCGCACGGTTGGCGATGTTCTCTTTGTTGTGGTTCTTCTTTCCAGCTTTTTTGGGCCCCAGGAAGCGCATCGTAATTTTGCAACGTTTCTCGTCTGGGGTATTCTGTGGCCGGCAATCGTCCTGTCCTGGTTTTTCATAGGCCGTATGTGGTGCGGTGTCTGTCCCTTTCCCGGACTCGGTGTTTTCCTGCAGAGCAAGGGCCTCACCCTGAACATCAAGGTGCCGCGTTTTTTGCAGAAATTCGGAGTATATGCTTCGGTTTTTCTGCTGGCCTTAATCATCTGGTTTGAAACGGTGGCAGACCTTGCCCAGTGGCCTGCCGGCACATCCTATCTGTTGCTTGCCATCGTTTCCGGTGCGGCGATTATGGCAGTTCTTTTTCCCGGACAGGCCTGGTGCCGACACCTCTGTCCTCTGGGACGTATCAGCGGTGCGGCGGCAACCATTTCAATAACCGAATTCAGGGCTGATCATAATAAATGCCGGGGATGTGATACATTTGCCTGTAAAAAAGGCATTGGTGACAAAAAGGGGTGTCCTGTTTATCTGGGCGCTGTTTCCGTCCAGCATAATCTGCATTGTCTGGTATGCGGTCACTGTCTGCCGCTATGCGACCGGGATTCTCCCCAACTTCTGTTACGAAATCCCTATAATGAACTTATATATAACGCAGGGAGATATGTCACCTGTACTTATACGGTCCCCTTTCTTATCGGTTCCCAGCTGGCTCGGTTTATAAAAGAAAAGGAAATTTATAACAGGTTTCTTGTGAACTGGGGGACGTCGGATGCCGTTCTTTTCAGCATTCTGCTCGGACTTTGCATTATTGTTGTTTTAGCGGTCATTCATTTTGGTAATAAATTGTTTGGCGTTACTGCCAACGATCCTATTGTCGGTCGTCTTTCTCCCATGGTGCCCATATTCATTCCCATGGCATTTACCGGAGAATTGGTTTACCGAATGGCCCATTTTGCCGAAGGAATCGGCGATTTTATACCAACTTTCGGTCGACAGTTCGGCCTGGAAATTCTCGAGAAGGTGACCTTTTCCATTCCGCAGTTTCCGGTACAGGTTCTTTGCGCTTTTTTTATGATGAATGGTTCCATAGCAGGCTGCTATATACTATGGCGATATTGTCTTGGACCTTTTGAAGATTTGTTGGATCTGAAACATTTTGTGGCCATCCATATTCTGTTGATGGGTTTGCTTTTTTCCTATCTGATGGTGATATTTTAATTTTCCTCTTCTTTTTTCCCGTCATTCGCCCCTGCTGACATCATTGTTTTTCCTTTGTCACGCGCAATCTGGCGCATGGTCTGCGAGGGATCCGTTTCGTCAATAATCTCGCGGCCGAAAATCTCCTCAATGATGTCTTCCAGGCTGATAATTCCGGTCATGCCGCCGTACTCGTCCACAACACAGAAAAGATGATGTCGGCGTTCAAAAAATTCGAGCATAATTGTGTTAAGACTTGCTGTCTCCGGAACAAAATGAACCTGTTTCATCAGGGAGGCAAGGGTTCTTTTTTCCAGAT
>DAOUUW010000230.1 GCA_030667965.1 Deltaproteobacteria bacterium | reverse complement strand
CAACTCACTGATTGACCTTGCCAGGCTCCGGGTGATTAACGATGCAGCAGCACATCCCAGCAACAAGCCAACCAGTGAAAGAATTGCCGTAATGCGAAAGGTTCTTACTCCCAACTCACCGGCATGGATAATTTTATCTTGCCGGCTTTCACGGACAAGTTCCGCCATTTTCTGGATAACGGCAATCATCTTGTCAAGGCTGATTTGAATCTGTTCACCATGCTGGAGCGAAAGAGGTATGTCACCGGTACCATAAAGCTTGAAGCGTTCCTCATACAGTCCATTAAATTCCTGATGCAGAGCAGCCAGCTTTTCAAGATGGATATTTCCACCATGTGAAAGAACGCGGATCTCATCAAGCTGGGCAATGAAATCCCTGTCCCGCTGCCTGAATATTTCAAGCATCTGCGGACTGCCAAGAATCAGATACCGGCTGCCATGGGCTTCCTGGGCCAAGAGATTATCCACAATTTTATCGGTTACAAGTAGGACGGCCGTGTCGGTTTCAACGATTTCACGGTTGATTCTTTCATATTCCCTGAGACTTTGCAGCGAGAACACTGCAATGGCAATGGTCACAAGGAAAATCGGAATATATCCGAGAATCATCTTTTCCTTTATGTTGAACTTCTGCAAAATGGCCATGGAAACCTTTTTTTGAAGGCAGGTATAATGTGATTAATTATGAACTTAGCGCCCTACGGGCGGGCTTTAGACAGGATCAACAAGATAGACATGATAAAAAAATCCAGTTAATCCTGTCTAAAAAAAACAAAAAATGGAAATTCCTATGCTTTCAAGTTATTTTTTATTGTAAGACAAGATCAACATATTAAAAAGAAAAAAAACAAAAAAAGCAACGATTTACAACAAGCCATAGATGTCTCCCTAAGCCAACAGTTCATGAAACTCGGCTGGCAGGGGGGAAGAGCATTCAAGCATCTGTCTGCCGTTCGGGTGCCTCATGCGCAGTGTTGCCGCATGGAGTGCCTGTCGGTTAAGACGCAACCGTCTCCTGTCGGCGTCAGATAATGCATCCTGCATAAAACGAAGAAAGAGCTGTTCATCAACGCCGTATATCTTGTCACCCACAACGGGATATCCGAGGCTATGCACCGTTGCCCTTATCTGATGGCAGCGGCCTGTCTGCGGAACAGCCTTCACGAGGCTCAAACCGTTTTCTGATCGCAGCCGGCGAAATCGTGTGCTGCAGTGTTTTACCGCCTTTTCCGGCAATGTTTGATTCTCGTGCAGGGGAGAGAAACGATATTTTTTACGAATGGCGCTCATGGGGTCTTTTGCCGGAAAGCCCTCAGCCCGGATTTCTCCGTCAGGAAACGCGCCTTCAACCAGAAGAATATATTGTTTATACACCCTATGATCGGCAAACTCCTTATAACAGAAACGGGCCGCCTTTTTATTCCTGGCAACAAGAACAATGCCGGATGTTTCCCGGTCAAGCCGATTGATGAGCGAAGGAGATGCAAGCCCGCATTCAGTTTTCAGCCAGGCCCAGAGGGTATGATTAAAATAACGCCCACCGGGATGACAGGGAAGGCCTGCAGGCTTATCCACCACCAGCAGATCCATGTCCTCATAAAGAACGGCAACACTTCGTGGAACAGCAGGCTCATCCATGTCCGGCAGCTTATAGACGAGAAGGTCACCGGCGGCTAACAACGTCTGATCTGTGATGCACAAACCATGATTAAGAAAAAATCGCCCTGTTTCTATTTCCTTCTGCCATCCTGGCCTGTCCCTATAAGTAAAGCGCTGAGAAAGAAAATCAATCACGTTCTTGCCGGCATCCTCCGCCGTTATTTTGACTGAAATTTTACGTTCCATCATATTTACGATTGACTTTCCCACATGTCTGAGGAGATACTATATTCTTAGTACACAATATGCTTAAAAAAATGACGAAAAATGACAAACATCCTAACCTGGAGGAGCAACTTATGTCTGAGCAGAAAATACCAAGCAAACACTACAACAAACTGACAGATCTTTTTCCCGAAACATTATCCGCCCTTGAAAACCTTGGCGCGACGATTCGAAAAGCCGGTCCCATTGACATCAAAACAACTGAACTCATCCAACTCGCTGCTGCCGCATCCGTCCAGTCGGAAGGCTCTGTTCATTCCCATTCACGCAGAGCTATGGAAGCAGGCGCCACCCGGGAAGAAATCTTCCATACCCTGCTTCTGCTTATCTCTACAATCGGATTTCCGAAAGTTGCAGCAGCCTTATCATGGGCCCAGGATATCACTGAAAAATAACATCACTACCTTCAAAACCACAAGGAGCAGCAACATGAGCAAAACTGAAAAAAACCTTTGGGAAGCCTTTGCCGGTGAATCCCAGGCTAACAGAAAATATCTCGCCTTTGCAGACAAAGCAGACAGGGAAGGCTACACCCAGGCAGCCAAACTTTTCCGGGCAGCGGCCCATGCCGAAACCATCCACGCACACGCCCATCTACGGGCATTGAAAGCCATAGGCGACACAGCGAGCAATCTGGCAGAGGCCGTTGCCGGAGAAACCCACGAGTTTAAAAATATGTACCCGGACATGATCAAAGAGGCCGAGGCCGAAGAAAATAAAACAGCTGTTCGCACCTTCAGATTTGCCAATGAAGTAGAAAAAGTCCACGCAGATCTCTACCAGAAAGCCCTGGACAATCTCGACAGCCTACCTGAAACCGACTATTACGTCTGCGCCACATGCGGTTACACATGCGAAAATGAGCCGCCGGAGAAATGTCCGGTGTGCGGCGCCAATCACCGGGTTTTTTCAAAAATTGATTGATTTATCATCCAGCACCGGTCGCTGCCTGCGGCCGGTGTTCTCCCCTCAGCTTCTCTAACCCTTTACCAGGTACAGTTTCGCGCATAATCCAGCCACTCTTCTGCCCAGTTTGAAGCCGTCTGACACAGCTGTTTCATCAGGCTCCTTGCAACAGGCCACGCCATAATGACCGGATGCATCCATTGGGTCACCGACAATGATCATGCCGTATATCATCATGCATTGCAGAATGGAAAAGATGGTGGTTTCCTTTCCTCCGGTGTGGTGATTCCCTGTGGCAAAGGCTGCGCCCACCTTGTCCTCCATCTCCCGGCGCACGCCGACATAATCATCAAAAATCTTTTTCAGCTGAGCCGCCATCACGCCGAAATAGACAGGGGAACCGGCAATCACCCCTTTGGCTTGACGGAAATCGTCCTTACTAACCTCGTCAGTGCTTTTCAGCACGGCCTCAACTCCACCGTCTGCCACTCCCCTGGCAATTGCCTCAGCCAGTTTTCTGGTATTACCGCTTTTGGAATAATATAAAATAAGGACTTTCATTGTTCGTCTCCTTTCTCTAAAAAAATTCTTACTTGTTTAGTCCGAGATGATTTCTCTCGAGCACATAATCATTTGTAACTATTAATTTTTTATGTGTTTAGGCTATTAAAAATGTGATTACCACTAATTTTCAGCCTCCTGCGCAAATAACCGGCGAAGAATGAGGGTGGGAGCGGATTTATCCGCGAATTTTCTGGGTTGGCAAGCAAGCAGTTCCATCTCCTTGCCGGCCCTTTTCGCGGCTAAAGCCGCTCCTACAGCACTGCACTGATGAATGGCTGAATTTCGATGGTAAT
>DAOUUW010000223.1 GCA_030667965.1 Deltaproteobacteria bacterium | reverse complement strand
CGGAACGTAATTTGAAAGTGGCCTATGTCGGGCCTTATTATATTTCAGGCAAGGGTGTTCTGACCAAGGGACAGAATATTGCCTCCTTGCAGGATTCCAATGGCCTGAATAAGCCGGAATTTAAAGTGGCCGCACTAAAGAACTCAACCAGTCAAATGTTTGTCGAAAGGGCTATTCCTAATGCCGCTTTGGTAACCACCGAGTCTTATCAAAAGGCGATTGACCTGCTTTTTCAAAACAAGATCGATGCCCTGATTGCCGACTATCCTTTTTGCGCTTTTTCAGCCTTTCGTTACCGTGATAAAGGACTGATCGCCGGAGAGGCGCGTCTTACATTTGAGCCAATGGGAATTGCCATGCCAGAAGATACCCTGTTGATCAACTGGATACAAAATTTTATGGGCATGCTTGAAGGTAGCGGCAAACTGAAAGGGCTGACCAAGCGTTGGTTTCAAGACGGTTCCTGGATTAAAGAGCTTCCATAATAGATGATCTAAGATGAAAAAATCAAAAGACAAAAGATTTCGCCTCAGTTTATCCACGAGCATATTGATTGGGGTTGTTTTAGGGGTGGTGTGTGGCATTTTTTTCGGCGACTACTGCGCGTCTCTGAAGATCTTCGGCGATGCTTTTATCAAACTGCTTCAGATGACAATTCTACCTTATATCATCGTGTCACTTATCCTGGGCATCGGCGGCCTGACCTATGACCAGGCCAAGTTGCTCGCAGTCAAGGCCGGAGCGCTGCTCCTCTTATTCTGGGCGATCTCTTTCGTCATTGTACTGCTGATACCCCTGTCCTTTCCCGAATGGAAGTCTGCCGCGTTTTTCAGTACCTCCCTTGTGGAACCTCCAAAAAGGGTCGATTTTCTTAATCTTTATATTCCCTCGAATCCTTTTAGCTCACTGGCGAACAACGTTGTTCCTGCGGTGGTGCTATTTAGCATTCTGTTAGGGGTGGCACTCATCGGCATCAAGGAGAAAGACGCGCTTCTTCAAGGTCTGTCCGCTGCAGCGGCAGCGCTCATCAAGATGACAAATCTCATCGTGAAGCTCACGCCTTTTGGGGTATTCGCCATCTCAGCTGCAGCTGCCGGCACCATGTCCATCGAAGAGTTCGGAAGGCTACAGGTTTACCTGATTAGTTTTAACGTAGCAGCACTTTTTCTGACATTCTGGATTTTACCGAAAATGCTCACGCCCATGACGCCTTTCAAATATAAAGACATTGTCGGCTTCTCCAGAGACGCCCTTGCCACGGCATTTGCCACCGGCAACCTGTTTGTGGTTCTTGCCGTTTTGACGGAAAACTGCAAAACGCTGTTCAGGAAATATGATCTGACCAGGGAAAAGACTGAGTCTTATGTGGATGTGATAGTCCCGATTTCCTTCAACTTCCCGACTACTGGAAAGCTGCTCATGCTGTTGTTCATATTGTTTGCAGGTTGGTTTTCCGGCCACTCGTTGTCCCTTGCCCAGTATCCTACGTTTGTGTTTTCCGGACTGCTCAGCTTCTTCGGCGGGGTTGATGTTGCCATGCCGTTTATGCTGGATTTGATGCAGATGCCTTCGGATCTGTATCAGCTTTACGTGGTCACTGGAATTCTAAACGGGCGTTTTGCCACCTTGCTGGCGGCCATGAATCTGATTGTATTTACGATCCTGGGGACCTGCCTCCTCACCGGTACTTTTTCGCTCAACAAGAAAAAATTACTGAACTACATAGTTGTAACGCTGCTTCTGACCGGCGCTGTCATTGGCGGTACCCGGGTGTATTTTAGTCATTTTGTGAAGAATACCTATACTAAAGACAAAGTCCTGGCTGAGATGAATTTGTCGCGTAATCAGGTGAAGGCAAAAGTCTACAAATCACTGCCACCACCTCTGCCCTCCCACGATCCAGGAAAATCCCGCATGGATGAGATTCATAGACGGGGGTTTATACGTGTGGGTTACCTCAAAGAACAGCTCCCCTATGCATTCAGAAATACCAAAGGACAACTGGTGGGCTTTGACATCGGGATGGCCCACGAATTGGCAAGGACGCTGGATGTAACCCTCGAGTTCGTGCTCCTCGAAAGAGATAAGACGGCTGTAGAGCGGCTGAACGCGGGCTACTGTGACATCATCATGTCAGGGATCAGGGTTACTCCGAAGAGAGCTGAGGTGATGACCTTCTCGGAGCCCTATATGGACGAGACCATGGCCTTCGTCGTCAAGGACTACCGCAGGGATGAATTCAATAGCTGGGAGGCCATCGAAAAGATCGATGCTCCCAAGATCGGTATAGGCGGCAACATTCCATACTACATTTCGAAACTCCGGGATTATCTGCCTAAAGCGGAAATCGTGATACTTAATTCACCCCGGGAGTTCTTCAAGAAGAAAGGAAAGGATCTCGACGCCCTTTTGTTCACGGCCGAGGCTGGATCAGCCTGGACCCTTCTGTACCCCGACTTCACGGTTGTGGTCCCCCACCCGGATATCATTGCCGTACCGCTGGCCTATCCCCTTGCCTACGGCAATCAGGAAATGGCAAACTACATGAACTCATGGATCGAGCTGAAAAAGAAAGACAATACTATTGAAAACCTCTATAATTACTGGATCCTAGGCCAGGGCGCCACCAAGAAAGAGCCCAGATGGTCGGTTATACGTAATGTCCTTCACTGGGTCGATTAATCCCAGCTATCCACCCATAGCGACCGCTACATCGGAGGCAGTTAGCAGGAAGACTGTGAACTTCTTGGCAATTATTGAACGTCAGCATTCACGTAAAACAACCTATATGGCAAAAGACGCAAAGCATGAACTGGAAATTATGATCGAAGGCCAGCCCTGCCATGATTCCATGAGTGGTGAGCCGTTTGACACCACCGTTACAGTTATATTGGACGGCAAGAAATATCGAGGATGTGGCAAGACGCTGCGTTAAAGCCGTTGTGGATGGGAGGCGTTGAAAACCTTGTACACAGCCGGCAAGCGGGTAAGAAAAAACTAACACAAGAACAGAAGGAGGACAGGTATGAAGCAAATAGCGGTAATTTCCATTTCGATTCTGATTATTTTCTTTTTTACAGGGGTGACAGGAGCTCAAGATCCTATTGTTTTTCCTGCCAAGGGACAGAGCCAGGAGCAGATGGAAAAGGACAAATTTGAGTGTTACACCTGGGCCAAGCAACAAACGGGATTCGATCCCATGCAGGTGCCTACGGCATCCACCCCCCCGCCACAGCAGAAGGCCGGCCAGGGTGGAGCCTTAAAGGGTGCTGCAGTGGGTGCCGGAGCAGGAGCCTTAATCAAAAAGGACGGATCTCGCAGCAAAGGGGCGGGGACCGGCGCTCTGGTTGGTGGCGTGCTCGGCGGAGTAAGGCAGGGCCGACAAAATAGCCAGGATCAGCAAGCGAGGCAGCAATGGGAACAACAACAGGCAAATGAATACGCGCAGAAACGCAATACTTACAATCGCGCTTACGGCGCATGTTTGGAAGGTAAGGGATACACTGTGAAATGATCTGCAATTTGGATTTTAGATCTTGCCCGCCGGTTGTTGGGCGGATGCGGGTTTTGGATTGTGGAGTGGATCAATTGAGATATGGAATAAAGAGGTTCGGGACGGCGCGGGCTGGAGCATGGCCATTTCTGAGGAGACAGGCAAAATGGGGCGTTTTGCAAAGGTCTCTACACATGATTCATATAATAAATAACCGCACGATTAATTTCCTTATATTCTTTTTTTCAATCTTTCTTTTTTCACTTCACCCTGCATTGGCCGATTATCCGGATGGATATTATGATGTAAAAAGTGTGATTAATGGTGATACATGTGAACTGACCGATGGTAAAAGGGTCAGACTGATCGGAACAGACGCCCCAAAAACAGTGGAAATATGTTCAACACAGTCAACTCAACACTTAAAATCACTGATTGAGGGAAAAACCGTATATTTAGAAAAAGATGTATCGGAAACAGACAGCAACGAAAGGCTCTTAAGATACACCCGTGTTG
>DAOUUW010000195.1 GCA_030667965.1 Deltaproteobacteria bacterium | reverse complement strand
CGGACCAGGGCGGGGTTCGTCTTGAAAACATGGCGCTTGTAGAGGCCGATGGGGCCACAATACTCAGCAAAAATGACTGGTTCTATGAATTTTGACAAAGCAACCGCACTGCCTGCTTATTGCCTGCTGCTTGCTGTTCAGGAAAATACAGGTCTTATGGAGCACCTTGCGGAATTACGCCGGCGTCTGATCATTTGCTTTATTTCAGTATGTGTAGGCTTTGGGCTTTGCTACGCAGTGATTGAGCCTATCTTTGCCATGCTCTCAAAGCCCCTTGAGGCAGTTCTGCCTCCTGGAACGAGCCTGATCTTTACATCATATCCCGAGGCCTTTTTCACTTATCTCAAGTTGGCTCTCACATGCGGAATCTTTGTAGGAAGCCCTGTTATTCTATATCAGATATGGGCATTTGTGACCCCTGGGCTATATGAACATGAAAAACGCTGGACCTTGCCCTTTGTCGTATGCTCGTCATTCCTGTTCATCGGGGGCGCAATCTTTGGATACATGGTGGTATTTCCCACTGCTTTCAAATTTCTTGCCGGTTATTCAGGTGAAAGCCTGCGCCTCTTGCCAAGTGTAAGTGAATACTTCACGCTGACGATCCGCCTTCTTCTGGGCTTTGGACTTGCCTTCGAGCTACCGGTTTTCATAGTATTCCTGGGTCTGATAGGCCTGTTGGATGCACATACACTCAGAAAATACCGAAAGTATGCCATTCTTATAGTATTCCTCGCGGCAGCAATTCTTACACCGACACCTGATGTCCTTAGCCAGATACTCCTGGCCGGACCTCTTCTGGTCTTGTACGAATTCAGTATCTTACTGGTATGGCTAGTGGGCGCGAAAAGAAAAAAGGCTTGATATATCTGATATCGGAATGATATGCGCATAGTTGCTCATCAATGCCCAGGCATAGATATCGGTGTAGGTCTGAGAGGCTACCTGCCCCATCTTAGAGACAAAATTGGAATTGGCAATTGGCTAAAATATCAAAAATCCAGCGGGCTTTTCGCCTCTTTTATTGTCAGGGTCTTAATCGTATGGGTATATATCATTGTCGTCCTCACATCGCTGTTTAGTGGATCAGTCGCTTAAAATGCTCCGCATGGCTAAATCAAGGTTAGTGAAAAAAAACGGCAAGGTTCCAGACAATCTGGTTTTCCTTCACGCTGACGCTCTTCAACTTCCATTTCAAAAAAACATTTTCACAACAATCCTTTCTGAGAACCTACTTCACTGTCTTTACGACACAAGTATCACGCTCAAGCAATTAAAGACCGTGATGTCGAAGAATGGCAGAATGTATTTCACAACATTGGTGAAAAACAACCGTTTTGCTGATAAATATCTTGGGGTTTTGGCAGACAGCGGCAAATTGGTATCGAGGGCCGTGGTTGACCACCAAAAAGTATTTGAGCAAGTCGGCTTGTCTGCAAAGTACGAAACAACCGGTAACATCTTGGTAATCAAAGGAAATAAATAGAAAAATCAGCGAGCCAGGCAGTTCACTTGACGCCGAGAACGTCTGCGGCGCTGACGCGGCAAGGTTATAGGCGGCGCAAGTGACCTTGATTCGGTCAACAAATGAAGGGAGATACAATGAAAGCAGAATTCACAGCTATTATAGAAGCCGCACCTGAAGGCGGTTATTGGGCTATTTGCCCAGAGGTTCCTGGTGCCAACGGTCAGGGAGAAACAATCCAGGAAGCGAAGAATAGTTTACGCCAAGCTATTGAATTGATTTTGGAGGATCGGAGGGCCGACATTTTTCGTGGACTCCCCGAGGACGCCATTCAGGAAAAGGTCTTGGTTGGATGAAACGGCGAGATTTGGAGCGTAAATTGCGGATAGCAGGTTGTTACTTAAAGCGCAAAGGCAGTGCCCATGCGCTTTGGATCAATCCGAAGACTGGAGTTGTGGAAGCAGTGCCGAGACACACCGAAATCAAAGAGCCATTAGCAAAGAAAATCCTGAAGAATATGAATGCAGAATGAATGACCGAACCAGGCGCTTGAGAGGGACTGGGCAAAGCCGCGCCGTTTTTTGAAAGACAGTATTTAGTCGACAGCTTATGCTTTTATCATAGTTTTTCGGTTATCGTTGCCCAGCCCCTCAGCTTCACGTTGAACTAAGCCGGAGGATCTTTATTTGGATTTTCAATGGGATTACAGACAGGTTGGTTTTGGGGTGCTCATGCACTCAGGAGAATAGCCAAAGCAGCATGAGCAGAGCAATACAGGTTTGTATACGATAGTATGAAGTCTTGGGCGTAGTTCCGCGCAGGTTCTTCCCAAAAATTCAAATGTTCAAGGGTCCGCCCAATAATTTTCGGCTGGATAATAAAGCAGAAAAGGGCAAAAATATTGTCAGGGAGCAATTTATGCCGTAATTTCATGGAAATGATTACGGAACATTTCAGGAAGGAAGCGACTATAAGTAAAGGAAATACCGCCGCATGTCCCCTCGGCTGTTGGGGTTGCTCGCTGATATTCCCATGAAAGGAAGGTGAATAGTGGAAAAATCCAAAATAGCTCTGAAACCTTACCTGGATACAATCGCCGGGTATTGCAGCACCCTTTCAAATGAAGGGCTGACAGATATCATTATCAGTCTTGCAAAGGATGTCCCGACCTCGGGCAGGGTCGGCTTTTTGGAAAAGCTCCGGTCATATCTCCCTGATCACAGGGTGGAAATGGTGCCTGAAGCAGGTGAGATTGAACAGATTCTTAATGATATACAAGCGCTCAGGGAAAGCATTGAGGAAAGGATCGAGTCCATCGAAGACGGAAGTTACTGGGATGATCGTGATGACTGGGAAGATGATGAATATTATGACGACGATCCTGACTATGTCAGCGAATATCAGGTTGAAGAGCTGGAATCCTTTTTTGATTATGCTGAAAGCCTGTTTCTGGATGACAGACTTGAAGATGCTCGGAAAGTATACGGGGCCATGTTTAGTTTGATAAGTGATATTAAAGAACAAGCACATTATTTACACCTGAGTGAAATAGATATCAGGGAGGCAAGGGCTAGATATTGCCGCTGTGTTTATAAAACAGCAGATACGGACAAACGGCTGGATGAATTTGTTGCGGCCATGGAAATTGACGCATCCGTCCCTCACAATGAAAATGAATATGATGAAGATTACCCCATGATGCAGGATGTTATTGATGCGAGGCCGGGCGAGATGGAAGGGATGGAATCATTCTTGCCGGTCTGGAAAAAATTATTGACCAACAAAGGAACAAAAGGAAGACCTGCGGTTCTGCTCTTGGAAGCGGTTAATCGTCTTGAAGGCATCAGCGGAGTATCAAGGCTGGCGAAAAAATGGAAAAACAGCCAACCCCAGGGATACTTGTTCTGGCTTAATATCCTGAAAGAGGAAAATGATCAGAAAGGCATTATTACTGCAAGCACGGAAGGCCTGAAGGCATTAAAAGAAGGTGGGTTCAGGGAAAGTGTTGCAGAATTGATGATAGGTGCGGCAGGAAAACTTAATGATACGGGACATTTGCTGCTCGGAAAACGGGAAAGGGTTTTTTCACATATGAGTGATCAGAACCTGCTCGATCTTGTGGATGAAGCAACAAAACAGAATGCAAGGAATGAGGAACTTGATACGGTTATTAATTTTTTCAAGGCCCGCGAATCAATTGATGTTGATGAAAAAGTCCTTTATGTAAAGATCCTCTTGATGTCAGGCAAGCTGGATAGCGCGGTTGCCATGGCAAAAAATGAAAAAAGTGTGGGTTGGTCTTACCGTAGTCATGCAGGAGTTGTTTTCGGGTCTGTTCTATCGGTTCTTGCCGGCCATTCTGAAAAGGCAGGGACAATAAAAAGCCTCCTAAAAGGCTATGCAAACGAAAAAACAGTATATTCAGGGAAATTTTCAATTGATTACGACATAGGTACATCATTTTATCAGGAAATCATCAAGGGATTAAAACAGAAAAAAGACGCAAAATCCCAGGCATCCGAATGTCTTTCATGGGCTGAAAAAATCGGAAAGGGCCGGATTGAGCATATTGTTTCCAACAAGCACAGGGCCGCCTATAATAGGGCTGCGCAGGTGCTGGGCTCCCTTTCCGAGGCTTACCTGGAAATGGACCAAAAAAACAAGGCCATAGAAATACTGCATGAATACTATAATGAAAAATATAACAGGTTCAGCGCATTCCGCAGGGAAGTAAAATCGGTTGTTATGCATTCAGACCTGCTGAAAAAATCAGGTTTTTTGACATAAATCAACTTCAATCCGATTTTAGGGACTCAGGAAAAAATAATTGATCCAGATTACGCCCGGATTTAGGTGAGATTTGGCCGATCCGATTGAACAAAACCGCAGGCGTAGCCGCGCTACGTTGAGGATTTTGTGAATGAGGATCAGTCAAAGATGGCCTGAAGCCGAGATGGAAGATGGTTTAATTATTTTTCCCCGAGTCCCTTATCCTGGGATCCAGGGCGTCTCTCAGCCCCTCTCCCAACAGGTTATAGCCGAGTACGGTCACGAGGATTGCCAGACCTGGGAACATCGAAAGCCACCAGGCTATCTCCAGATTGTCCTTGCCTTCAGTAAGCATGTTGCCCCAGCTTGGAGTAGGAGGCTGTACTCCGATTCCGAGAAAACTAAGGGCGCTCTCAGTGAGAATTGCCCCACCGACGCCGAGTGTAGTTGCCACAAGGATAGGGGCCACTGCATTTGGTAAAATATGTGAAAAGGCTATCCTTGCATTGGAGGCACCTGATATCCTGGCGGCCAATACGAAATCACGCTGCCTGAGACTCAGGAATTCCGCCCTTACAAGCCGGGCCACCCCCATCCAGCTTGTGAAGCCTATCACCGCCATGATGTTCAAGATTGATGGCTCAAGAAAGGCAATAACAGCCATTATAAGAAAGATAGTGGGAAAGCAGAGTATTATGTCCACGAAACGCATTATCACCCCGTCTATCCACTTGCCGTAGAATCCGGCAAGGGCCCCAAGGATAGTACCAATGACTGTTGCAATCCCGACAGCTACAATCCCCACCATCAAGGATATTCTCGCCCCATAAATAAGCCTTGAAAGACAGTCCCTGCCAAGTGGGTCCGTACCAAGTAGATGGGCCTTTGAAGGTGACTCAAGAATATGCCAGGTATCTATTGCCTGTGGATCATAGGGGGCAAGCCAGGGGGCGGAAAGGGCAACGACACAGAGAAATCCGACTATTAAAAGCCCGGCCACTGCCAAAGGGTTGTTTGTCAATCGATTCCTCAATCCCTCAATCCTCAACCTGGATGCCTGTACGAATTCTCGGGTCTGCCAGGGCATAGCCCATATCGGCCAACTGGTTTCCAAGCAATGTCAACACCGAAACTATCACCAGGTTCCCCATG
>DAOUUW010000136.1 GCA_030667965.1 Deltaproteobacteria bacterium | reverse complement strand
TGCTCAGCATGCCCTCTCCACCGGCCTTGTATATAGCCGAGTTGTCTGGTAATTCCTTTGTCCCTGCCCTGCCATAATCCTCCATGGACAAACTGCGAATGATGAGTCCGTCGTTTCCTGCCGCATCAGTCATTTTGAGAAGAATCGGGAAATAGTCGGGAGTGTTTTCTTCGCTATAAAATATATGGCTTTGGGGGGGCGATGGAGTTGACATGTATTGATACAGGACAACCTGAATGCCGAAAAAGGCAACTATATAAAACAGCAGGGCACTTACTCTTATAAAGATTTTCCGGCCGGCGGACATGACATTCCTCTTTTTTCTTGTCGGATTATAATTCAGTCAAAACGATTTTGATCAAACACATTTTAGCTGTTTTTTCAAGCTATTGTGGGAAAAAATTTTTGAGACTTTTCAGGGTCGTTTGGCTGCTTTACGAAAACCATCCAGGCTGTGGAGCAGGGCGAGAAAGGGATGGTGTAAAATCATGCGCGGGCCGGAATAGCGCATGACCTCTCGTATTTTCTCCCGCATCACGGGCTTATAGCAGTGAACGGGACATTTCCCGCAGGTTGTTTTCTGCTCCTGAAACGGACAGTTTTGCAGACGTTTGTGGGCATACTGCACGAGAGAGAGGCATTCCGGGCAAAGGATTTTTGTCGGGCCATGATGATTACGGCAATAAATACGGATCATGGCCTCAATGGTGGTCGCCTCTTTTTTCAAGCGGCTGGGAAAAAACAGGGACATTTTTATATCTCAAGCATGCGATCCAGGGCGAGTTTTGCTCCCTCCGCTGTTTTTTTGTCCACTGAAATTTGATTGACCACGTTCCCTTCGGTAAGATTGTCGAGCACCCAGAGGAGA
This sequence comes from Deltaproteobacteria bacterium, assembly GCA_030667965.1. Classification (GTDB taxonomy): domain Bacteria; phylum Desulfobacterota; class Desulfobulbia; order Desulfobulbales; family SURF-16; genus JAHLLM01. The sequence goes on along the minus strand of DAOUUW010000136.1, from coordinate 7,080 downwards.
TTGGCCGGTTTTATGCGGTTCATTGTGCTGCATGTGCACGATGTGTCTGCCAGTAGATGGATGGTTTTGTCTTTGTGCTGCTCTTTCAGGCGGTTCACCAGGTTGACCTCGGTGCCGATTGCCCAGGTTGAGCCTGGGGCGGATTCCTGCACTGCAGCAATAATTCCTTCGGTGGAACCATACATGTCCGCGGCCTTAACAACCTCGTAGGGGCTTTCAGGGTGGACAATGATTTTGATGCCAGGGACTTTTTCCCGCCAGGTACGCACCTGTTCTTCGGTAAATTCCTGGTGTACATGGCAGTAGCCGTTCCACAGAATTGTTTTGGCCTTTTGCAGCTGTTGGGGGCTGTTGCCTCCCAGTTTTTGCCCTCGCTGCCAAAGGACAATTTCATCCCCGGAAATTCCCAGAGCTTTGCTGGAGTTTCTCCCCAGATGTTCATCCGGGAAAAAAAAGATTTTTTCCCCCTTGGACAGCGCCCACGCTAAAACCCGTTCCGCATTGGATGAAGTGCAGACTGATCCGCCGCGTTTGCCGACGAAATCCTTGATGCGGGCAGAGGAGTTAACATAGGTGACGGGAATGACGGACTGCACGTCGCAGACCTGGGATATTTCCTGCCATGCTTCTTCTACTTCTTTTGTACTTGCCATGTCTGCCATGGGGCATCCAGCCTCAAGATCCGGCAGAATAACGGCCTGTTTGTCTGTCGCAAGGATGTCGGCCGATTCGGCCATGAAGTGCACGCCGCAGAAGATGATGTAGGGATAGTCTCCGGCCTCCACCGCCTGGCGTGCCAGTTTCAGTGAGTCGCCGGTGAGGTCGGCAAACTGGTATACATCTTCCTGCTGGTAGTGGTGTGCCAGGATTAGCACCTTGCCGGTCAACTCTTTTTTTCGGGCGGTTATCTGCTCAAAAACGGTCTTCGTATCGAGTAATTCCTGTTGTCTTATCATATGTTATTTCTTTGAAAATAAAAAAGGGGCTTATCACTCATCAATAAGCCCCCCTATCGTTTATTTAAATTGTGTTATCAGGAGCTGCGGACCCAAGTTGCCTGGGGGCCTTTATCTCCTTCGGTTACTCCAAAGGAAACGGAATCGCCTTCCGTAAGATCATTGATGGACAGATCTTTGAGGGAATTTTCATGAAAATAAATTTCCTGTCCATTATTTGCAACAATAAAGCCATAGGATTCATAGGGAGAAAGATTCTTGATCACCCCTGTTCCGCCGATTATTTCTGCAACTACCATATCAGGGACTTTAGTGGTTTGCCTCCTTTTGCGCTGCAATTCTTTGAGTTGCATGCCAAGCTTGTCAAAGGCATCTACAAGCAACGGTCTCACCGAATCTCCTTTCTTCTTGACTACCACCGTGTCATTGGGTACCGCGACCACGAGTCGAACTTCGTAGCCTCCCTGTTTATGAGAGGTGGTTTCCTCAATGGTCACCCGGAGGCTCAGGATGAGACCCGGATGATGCCTGGTCAACCGCTCCTTTTCTTCCTGAATTTTTTCCTGCCAAGATTTTCTTACATCAAGATTACGGCCTTCAACCTTTAGTTCCATACACGTCCTCCATCAAGAATTTTGCCGCATTGTACTAAAATACGACCATGGAACGCCCGTCCTGCCCCAAACAGCAGGAAACGGGTACTTAGAAATTTATTTTAGCATAATTCTTTTTTTCATACCATAATTCTTGCAAGTGCTTGTAAAAAGAATGAAAAATTTCTTAAAAAACACCATGATTTTAAACTATGCATAATTTTGTAAAGATCAAGGAAATCCACCAAATTATAAAAGATTACTTTGCAAATTTCCGTTGTACCGCTGTCACACGTCCGAGTGATTCTTCATAACGTTTCTGTAGGAGCTGTTCATCGTCTATAGCTTTGGTAAGTTCGGCGTAGGAGTGGCGCACCTTTTCGTGGTCATGGCAGATGAGCAGCATGTCAACACCGGCGCTGAAGGCCTGCACCGTTGCCTGGGCCACGGATCTTTCATTTTCTATGGCGCCCATCTCGAGGTCATCGGTAATGATCATGCCTTTGTAACCAAGTTTCCGGCGCAGAATATCGTTCAGAATATGGGCAGACATGGTAGCCGGGATTGTCGAATCAATATCTTCATAGATGGTATGAGAGGTCATGATCGAAGCAACATCGGCGGAAATTGCCTGCTGAAAGGGAATGAGATCAATAGCCTCTATTTGTGCCTGTGCGCGTGATACGGTGGGAAGCTGAAGATGGGGGTCAAGCTTTGCCGCTCCGAGACCTGGGAAATGTTTTGCACAGGCGGCAATTCCCCGCGACTGAAGGCCGCTGATAATATGGCAGCCATATTTGCCGACAAGGTCCGGATCATTGCCAAGGGAGCGCCTTTCCATGAAAAAGCCTTCACCCGCAGGGCATACATCAAGCACCGGGGCCATGTTCATATTGATGCCGATTTCCCTGAGTTCCTTTGCGCATGTTGCGGCATAGGCTGAAAGGGCCCCCAGGGGATCAGAGGATTCGGCCAGAACGCGGGCATCATCGAATTGGCTGAAGGGGTCGGGCAGGCGGGCAACACTGCCTCCCTCCTGGTCAATGGAAATAAGCGGAGAGGGCAGGGCGTGTTCGCGGCAGACTGCTTTTAACCGGGCGCATAGTTGCTGTAACTGTGCGGGGCTTTCCACGTTACGGCGGAAAATGATAAAGTGATTGATGCCGAGTCCGCTTATGAGCTGCAGAGTGGATGGATCTATAACCGTGCCGGGAAGTCCCACCATGAAAAGAGACCCAAGCTGTTTGTGTCGCGTCATTTATTATCTCCGACCTTTTGATAGGGTGCAGGATCGGGAATGCCCGCCTCGGCAAATCCTTTTAATCTTAACCTGCAGGCGTCACAGGCCCCGCAGGCCCGTCCTTCTCTGTCGGGATCGTAGCAGCTGTGGGTGGAGCTGTAATCAACTCCGAGTTCCATTCCAGAGATAATGATCTCTTTTTTGGTCAAATGCATGAGGGGTGCGTGGATAGTAAATTTTTTGCCGCAGGTGACCCCGGCCCTGGTGCCGAGGTTGGCTGTTTTTTCAAATGCTGCAAGAAAGTCAGGCCGGCAATCCGGATAGCCGCTGTAGTCAAGTGCGTTAATGCCGATGAAAATATCAAAGGAGCCGATGACCTCGGCCCAGGCCATGGCGTGGGATAAAAAAATGGTATTCCTGCCGGGCACATAGGTAATGGGGATGGATGAGTCCATCTCCTCCGTGCTTCTGTTTTTCGGGACAGCAATATTTGATGTCAGAGCAGAACCACCAATTTTATCCAGATCAAGATGAAGAACAAGATGAGCGGCTGCACCCATTTGTATTGCGTTATGGCGTGCCTTGTCAAGTTCCACTGTCTGGCGCTGACCATAGGAAAAGCTCAAACAATGACAGGAATACCCTTCTTGCTTTGCAAGGGCCAGGACTGTGGTGGAATCAAGTCCGCCGCTTAACAGGATAACAGCTTTTGTTTCGTTGTTTTGCATTTTTTTGTTATGGCAAAGTTTTTTTCTGTGTCTCATACGATGTATGAGAGATTCTGTTTCGTTTTGAAAGCAAACAGCATTAATCAAGCATGACCGGCAGCCGGTGAGTGATGCGGATTTCTTGCGGACCAACCCTGGCCTGGTAGGCCATGACCCACCCAAAAACCTTTTACCTGGATCATTTCCATTGTATAAGGATATTTGCGCTTTACATTATCGGAATGGGACAATATGACGTTATTGCCCGGTGAAAGACAACCCATCATACTCCCCGTATTTGGACAATGGGCCGTGAGAACGGAACCGTCTTCCAGTTCCACGTCAACAAGAAAACGTTTATATCGTTTTATCAGGCGGGTTGGAAGAAGATTTTCTAATTGCATGGGGATGATTTATTTGTTGATTTGGTTTATTGCCATGGCTCAAACAGCTGTCAGTTATCAGCTATCAAGAATTCATAATGCCTGATAAAAACAATTCTGACAAGAAAACCGACAGGAAAAAGGCCGTTGCCCTGCGCTATGACCAGGAAAAAGACCCTTCCCCAAAGGTTATCGGCAAGGGGGTTGGTTATATGGCGGAAAAATTGCTGGAACTGGCCAAAGAGCATGATATTCCCATCCATGAGGACGCCGATCTGGTGGAAGTGCTGTCCAAGCTGGATATCAATAAGGAAATCCCTGAATCAACCTATGTCATTGTTGCTGAAATTCTCGCCTTTGTTTATCGGACAAACCAGAAATTTCCGGGATAGCAGCTTTTTACTCCGTTTCCGGATAAAATCGTTTGCCCCTTGCTGCAAAACCTCTGTCGCTTCCCCATTCAAATTGTATCCGCTGGAAACAAGAACTTTGATCTTCTCGTCAATTTCAGGAAAATTAAATTCCTCTGCACTAATGGTCATATTTTAAAGGTATTTTTCGCCTGATTGGCGTCAAAACAAATTGAAAAAAAAAACGTCGCTGTGATACACTTTTTGAAATGCCGACTGGGTCGGGGTATTTTTGCAAGGTGATCGCAGGTGGCTGCTTGGATTTGTTTGTTAAAATTAAGAGAAGGTGACGGGTATGATGTTTTTTCGTTTGCTCCCGGTTCTGTGGATTTTATTGTTGATAAGCACTGTCTGTCAGGCTTTGCCGGATGATGCTTCGTCTAAGAAAAGACTGGCTGTAGTAAGCAGTTATCACCCCGAGTATGCATGGTCTATGGAAACCCATCAAGGGTTTTGCGCTACATTGTTGGAGCTGGGGTATTTTGACAACAGGGAGCAGATTGAAACCTTCAGTAAATCGCATGAAGTGGAGACCTCTCGAGCCGTGTTTAAGAAATTGTGGATGAACACGAAAAGGATGAAAAGTAAAGAGGAGCAATCACAAAAAGCGTTTGAGATTGTTGGCCAGATTAAGGTTTTTAAACCGGATCTTATTTTTCTAGGTGACGATAATGCCGCAAAATATGTCGGCAGCCAGTTTTTTGGGACGGACATACCCATCGTATTCTGGGGAGTTAATAATACGCCGGTGAAATATGGGCTGGTGGATAACTCGGAAAAACCAGGCCATAACGTTACAGGTATCTACCAGCCCGGTTATTTTCTTGAAAGCCTCAACTTTCTTAAAGCAGTTGTTCCGCAAGTAAAAACGTTTGCCGTTTTATCAGATGGGACAACTTCAGGGAGAAATCATGTCAAGATAATTGAGCATCACAGCCGTGCTGGACATTTGCCGTTAGTTTTGAAGGATGTCGTCTCGACTAATGATTTTGCATTGTGGAAAAAACAGGTTTTGGCGCTGCAGGACAGTGTTGATGCCTTTTTTATTGCTCAGTATTCCGGCCTGATCGATGATGGTCGATATGTACCGGGCGAGGAGGTGGCGCAGTGGTATGTCTCCAATGTTAAAATTCCCGAAGCAGTTGGCCAGGGCATGTTTGTCAAAATGGGGATGCTGTGCGGAGCTGATGACTCTGGATTCAATCAGGCAAAGGAGGCGGTTCTCATGGCCCATGACATATTGGCCAATGGGGCTGATCCGGCAACTTATCCGAGCAGGACTCCGGAACGCGGTCCGCTGATGGTTAATCTGGAACGTGCCGGAATGTTGGGTGTTCATTTGACCGAGGAGATGGGGGTTGAGGTTTTTATTGACCATTTCCCCTGGACAACAGAGACAGCAAAGAAGAAGTTGCTTGTCGTCAGCAGTTATCATCCTCAGTATCAATGGTCCCAAGATACGCATAAGGGGCTTTGTCAGGCCCTTTTGAAATTAGGGTATCTGGAGGATGAAGAACAGATTGATGAATTTATTGTCCATAATTATGTTGAATCTTCTTCTGTGATTTTAAAAAAACTATGGATGGATACAAAGCGTAAATCAAAGAAGGATGAGATGGTTGGTGCCAGCCTTAATGTATATAAAATAGCGAAAGAGTTTGAGCCTGATTTGATTTTTCTCGGAGATGATAATGCCGCCAGATATGTTGGCGGTCACCTCCTTGACACAGATGTTCCCGTTGTTTTCTGGGGCCTCAATAATACCCCGCTGAAGTATGGCCTTGTGGATAACATGGAGAAGCCCGGCCATAATGTTACAGGCGTTTATCAGTCAGGACACTATACTGAAAGCCTGCAGCTTCTCAAAAAAATCAGGCCGGATCTTAAAACATTTGCTGTTCTTTCTTCTGATAAACCGACGGGGAGGATGCACTATAAGGCAATTGAGCATCTTGCTCGTAAAGAAAAACTCCCCCTTGAACTGGTCGAAACTGTTGCTACCAATGATTTTGAAACGTGGAAGAGCAGGGCTTTGGAACTGCAGGACAAGGTTGACGCCTTTTTTCTTCCCCATTGCTCGGGAATGACTGACCGGAATGGGAACTATGTTACAAGTGAAGCCGTTGTTCAGTGGTACCTTAAAAACATTAAGATTCCGGAGGCGGTATCGCTACGTCAGTATGTTCAGCAGGGTCTGCTCTGCGGTACTGATGATTCAGGCTATAATCAGGGATATGAAGCCGCTTTCATGGCCCATGAAATTCTGCAAAACCGGATTGCGCCGGCGGAATTTGCCCCCCGCACTCCGAAACGCGGTCTCCTGGTTGTCAATAAAACACGGGCCAAATCACTGGGAATTGTACTCGATGACACTATGGGTATTGAGGCATATGATGATTAGTCGGTTAGAAAAAATATCTGTTTCTTCAGGGGTTGTTCGACAATAGCAGTTTTTCCTTTTTGGGAATTCATATACAGGGGAAAGGGTAAACATGGAAAAAGTACAAGTGAAAGGGCTGTCAGTTTTTTACAGGCTGCTGCTTTCTTTTCTGGGGGCTGTTGTCATGGCCTGTTCCCTGCTGGCTGTTTTTTATTATACGTTTTCAAAGAAGAATTTTGAAGAATATGCAACCGAACACCTTTTGCATACTTTTGATGATGTCCGCGGTTATTTGCAGGATAAAAAACAGAGCTTTATAAAGGAACTGCAGATTCTTGGGGGAAATCCAGTGCTTGATGCATTTATCATGTCTTCCGGCGTTGAGACCGAAATTGCCGCCCGCTCTGTGGA
>DAOUUW010000018.1 GCA_030667965.1 Deltaproteobacteria bacterium | reverse complement strand
TTTTTCTCGTCCACCAAAACTTCATCTCTACCCCTGACGCAACTTGCTTTTATAAAAACCTTCTCTAATAGAGCAGACATTTTTTTAATTTTTCTGTTCCATCCTGTCAAGAGAAAAGTTAGTCTCCTATAACTTTTAATCAAATCGTCCGGCGAACCTGCTCGCTTTTTTGTGCAAATCCCCCTATCAAAGGAGGCAAATGCCCCAGTTAACCCGGCTACAAAAAGTGAGTTTTCAATCTATTCATAAGCCAAATCCAGCTTAGAACGACAATCGGGACATTTTCTCTCGCTTTTCTCTTTTCAACAGCTTTTCTACAAAAAAAAAGCACAATGGCCCAGCTAATCACATCATGATATTGCCGGACCGTTGTGCTCGGTTCAGGTTATTCTTTTCATAGCTCCGGGCAGAGCCTCTCAGCCAGCCCGAAGTAATAATATTTTATGACTAAAATTCGACAGCAAGCTGCATGGTGAGTGCATCTGCATCATCGCCAGTGCCATCATCTCCCTTATCGTAATCTTCATCGTGAAGATACTCAAGGGCAAGACTGGTGTTTTCCAGAATCATCATTCTCACTGTGGCCAGGTAACGCTCTTCAGGAAGCTCGAGAGCCAGGGCCTCGTCCGAGCCCTGATAGCCCAGGGAGAAGGTCGTTTCCCGCCCCAGCAGCTCGGTCGTCATGCTCGCTTCAAGACTCCAGGCCTCTGGTTCCGCGCCCGCTCCATTAAAATCAAGCTCTCCAACCTGAAAGGAGTCAAGGGCCGTGAGATATTCACCGGCAAAAGTAAAAGGGCCGGTCTCTACGAGCAGATGGGCGGCAAAACCTTCCACATAATCGTCTATTTCTCCGCCAACTACCCCCTCTAAGAAATCCCCCAGGCCATTGGTGTCAGCTATATTATTGAGCCAGTCCGCGCCGGCATCCAAGGTGAAACCGTCGCTTTCGTAGACATAGCCAAGATTAAAGCCAAAATTGTCGATTTTATCATCCTCGCCGGTTTCGTAAATATCGCCGTTAAATACGTACATGGATCCATAAAAGCCTGCAGCCTCAAAACCAATCTGGGCCGCACTGTCACTTATTTCACCAAGCTCAAGAGGCAGCGTATCTGAAATCATATTAGTCAGGTACGAGCCGAAAGGAAGGTACATTTTGCCGACCGTCAAAAAGGCCGGAAATTTTTCCAGATTACCCAGGGTTATTGTTCCTTCATCAACGAGAAGTTCATCCCCATCTTCACCCTCCTCGTAGAGCAAAACAATATTGGCATGTGACCAATCGGTAATATGGGCCTCCAGGCCAATCTCCACGGTGGCAAGGGTAATATCGCTTGTCTCCTCGTCATCATAGGACTCCGAGCTGTGTGCCTCCACCTCAACCAGCCCGCTGAGGCCGACACTTTTGCCCATTATTTCAATTAAGGACGCTCCTTCATCCTCTGCCCCCCCTGCTTCCTGACCTGCAAGAACACTTTCAACCTGCTGCAGACGTTCACTCATACTCTTTTCCTCCCCACGAACATTTACTTTTTCCGCGAGGGCCTTCTGGTGCTCATGGGGTTGCTTGCCGACAAGTATCTCCTCCAGCAGCGTCACACGTTCCATAAGCATCTTGTTTTGCTGAACCAACTCCTGCATCTGTTTTTCCAAAGCAGTATTATCCGCCCCCCACACACTACTACTACCAAGCAGCAACCCCAATACCGTCAAACTGATAACTTTTTTCATCCAACCTCTCCCTTTTTTTAACGCAAGACAAAATTCATACGATTACAGCATACGTATTACCGATTTTCCTCGATGTCAACCTCAAAAAATAAAAACCTATGTTGCGCTGCCAACTCACGTCGTCCATTGCTGCAGAGCATCAACAATTTTACGGGCCTGATCCGCGCTTGAAATATTAAATTTTCCCTGGGCCTGATAATTTCCCTGCAGTTTGCGATACCTGCGAATGGTAAATCGCTCTGGCCCGTAGTCCTCCTTTTTTTTGTCCCATTGCTGATAACGAAATATTATTGTTGACCAGGCCCCTTTTGACAAAATGACCTTATCAAGCTCTTTAACAATCAGCACATCATCCTCTTCAAAATTTATCGTTATATCATCAACTGTTTCCGCCATAATCACCTTCCTCTGCGTTTCACACGCTGTTTATTTATAAAACCCGGCACGCCGGCATTTTACTCCAACAACAATATTTTCCATACTGTAGCAGGCGGCTTCGAAAGAGGAAATTCTTTTTTCCTGTTGCTCCAACGAAAAAACCTTACACTCCCATTACCGTATCCTGTCGAATATCCCATGCATTCAGATTCCACTTATGATAAAATTATTTTTTGTGATTAGCAGTCAATCTCATTCATAATGCAATAATTAAGGGTATGTGAAGGCAAACGATTAAACTCTCGGCCCCCCCTTGAAATTCTAAACAAATTTCACTATCTTGTATTTATGTAAATCTGCCGCCTTAATTGACAATTTCATTTCTGGTATCTAAAACATGAGTTCAAATCATACTACTCCAGAAGACGACAAAACCAGAATTGGCATGGGAATCAACTTTTCCCCGGAGCCCGATCTCCCCCATCCCGGCGAGCCCGTCTTTCATAACGGCGATGAAGACAAAACAAGAATTGGACCTGTTCCAGATGTTGTCCCTGAACCGCCCCCAATCAATGCAGGAAGACAAGAATCAACTCCGCGACCAGCATTTGCAGACGACAGAACTCAAATCGGCAACGGTGTCCGCATGGCCACCGGTCCGGCCTTTCCTGCGCCTCCTGCCTTTACCAGCAGTGAAGAAGACCTGCTCTTTGAGGCGGAACTGCCCGGAGGGACCAGGGGATTCCCCCTTTCCACCGGCACCCGCATCACGGTGGGCAGGGAAAGCAGCCAGGATATTGCCATAGAAGACAAAACCCTGAGCCGCCAGCATCTCCTGCTTGAAAGACAGGGCGACAACGTCACCATACACGTACTTGGCCTAAACGGCCTTGTGCATAACGAAATCACCTATAAATCAACAACGATCGATCTCGCAGCTCCGGCCTCATTTACTGTGGGCAAGGTGCAGTGCCGATTGAGGAAAAAAGTCGATACCGATGCCACCTTGTTCATGGCTGACCCGGCGCAATTTGCCGGAAACGGGCAAGGTTCGGCAGTTGCCTCCGGGGGCAGACCTGCCGGAACGCCCCCGTTTCATCCCCAAGCTCCCCAGGGAAATTTTCCCTCACGGCAAGACCAAGCCCCCCCCCTTCAACCGCCTCCTTCTTCCCAGCCTTTTTCTGATGATTTTTCCGGCAAAGACATAGGGCCGGCATCGTTTTCAAAGAGTACTCAGGGAAATGATTTTGAAAATTTTGACGGACAAAGCTCCTGGGAAGATCCTTTTGCGCAAGGATCCCCAAGCGGCGGAAAAACAGGCTTGTCCGGAGGCAGATCAGGCAATTACACCCTGTACATTATTATTGCAGCAGTTGTTCTTGCCGGTATTGTTCTTTGCGTTTTCCTCTTCACAGGCGACAAGGACTCTACTGTGCAGCAGCCGAAACTGCAGCAGCCTGCTCCTGTCCATGAAAGCAGCCGGACAATGACGCCACCTCCACTGCAGGCTCCGTCTGCCGCTGTACCGGCCGCTACGCCGGCACCTGCGCCGGACACGACAAATTATAACCTGCACGGCCGCTTCTTTAACGAGGCCTATCGCTATTACAATGAAAACAACTTCATAATGGCCTGTGATTACCTGAAAGATATACCACCCACCTCGGCATTCCGTGACCAGGCGGAGAACCTGGCGAATCAGATGGGAAACTGCGACCTGAATGACTGAGCAGATCGTTCTAGAAGTCATAAACGGCCCCATGGACGGCCTCAATTGCCTCATTGACAAAAAGGGGAAAATAGGTCGGAATGTAGGCTGTTCATTGTCTCTTGCCCTGGACATGGAGGTGTCGGGGCGTCATGCCGAGATCATTCTTGAAGGAGCGTCCTGGTGCATTCGCGATCTGCAGAGCACGAACGGCACCTGGCTTAAAGGCAAAAAAATATCTCCCGGAAAAACAATACCTGTCAAACCGGATGACACCTTCCTTATCGGCTCAACCATCATCCAGCTCTTCCAGGGATCTATTCTTGACGTGTTAAGTTCGGTGAGCAACAAGGATTTTAACGACCCAAGAAAAGAATACAGTCTCTCACCTGAGTTAAGCGCTATATGGGACTCTGTTTACGCATCCGTGCCCGCGGACGGTTCTTTCTGTGATATCAGCAAGTTATTTCTCGCCCTGACTTCCTCCGGCGAAAAGCGCTCCAACTGTGAAGAGAATATTACCGGAGCTTCACGATACAAAATACTCGATCCGTGGCTTGCCAATGTCACGTTAACGCCATACCTGCAAACAATGCCGAATACCCTTATGATTGCCCCCAGGGTATGGCGGGTGATGAATCTGGCCGCCAAAAAAAATAACGACCCACTTACGGTCCTTGCCGTCCTGAAAGCCATCCTTGAAGAGGGGCGCAGCATTGCCTCCCGCTATATCCGTGAGGACATTGCGTTTCTGGATCATTTTGCCATACCCCATGCAGGGCACAAAACAACAGGTCGAGCCTTTTTCTCTGCCGGCAACATAAATAAACCAGTGCGACCGGACAGGGAATGGTCTGCGCCCCCCACAGGATCTCCGCCTGCCCCTGAGAAAAACGGTGAATATAAAATCTTGCTTGACTTTGCCCAGAGAATTGAGAAAATTATAATAGGATTTCTTGACGATGCCTTAAATCCCGTTGCAGGAGCAGAAAAGCCGCGTATTCCCGGACTTGAAAAAGAATTATCCGAAATCGTTAGTTCTCAAGCAGCTGACAAAGATATTTCCGGGCGTATGGAAACATTATACCACTTACTGGTTTTGATTCTTGCGGCACAACGCGAAGGCTACATGCCTTTTGCCAACAAAGTCTGCACCCGTATCGCTAAATCGCTGGCGCCGGCGGAGGAATCATCTGCTAATATTCTGTCCCTCGGGAAAAAAGCACTCACATCCCAGGACATCAGCAATACTATCAGATCCACTTTGTCCAAGATTGAAAGTGAAGGGCTCAATGACCAGACCATAAGAGAACGTATTGAAAAAAAATTTAACAGCTACAAAGAACGATCAACCCTGAAATAAAAACGACAGATGGGTACCATGAAAATTTGCCCAAATACAACTGATCAAAATGAAGGAGCCAAAATGACAAAAAAAATCTACTTGTCTCTCATCCTCCCCATTGTATTTTCCCTTAATGCCTGTGCCAAAAGCCCACATTTTTCCGACGTCACACTCTATTTTGAATCCGACCCATACATTAACGACAATGTTCTGCTACCCGTTGACGTCGTTATTGTAGACCGCTCTCTTGCCGAAACCATCCTTGAAATAGGGCCGGACAACTGGTTCGGTGACACCCTGCGCGACAGGCTGGTCGGCGATGAGGTGCATCATCTGGCCATCAAAGGCAGCTCACAGCGCCAGGTGGAAGTAACTATCCCGGAAGAAACTACCAAGGTCATCATCTATGCAGATTATGAGAATAATCTCGATCGCCCGGGTCAACAGATTGTCATCTCTCCCGAAAAAACCAAATTTCAGCGCCGATACAATGTAAAAATCCAAAACAATAAAATGGAGCTGGCACCGTGAAGCGTAAAAGCGAAACAGCTGATGTTCACTGGTATGAAGGCATGTTCCTTCTTCCCCATCACTACCAGACCGCCGCTCGAAGAAGCCATATGCTGGAATGTGAACAAGTCACCTCCCTTGACTCATGGTGGTGGGGTATAGCCGACCTGCAGATCAACGCAGCAGCCCTGGCCGGCTTCAGAATCAAGATCGACCGTGCCGTTCTCCGCTTCAAGGACGGCACATGGATCAATGTCCCGGAAAATGCCTATATTGGCGAAAAATCTTTTGAAGAACATACGGGCAGCCTTGATGTTTCCCTGCCGGTCTGGTTTGCCGTCAAAAGACCTGAGCCCAATACCCCGCTTATCCATGAACTTGGCCAGGAAAACAAGGGCGTTCCACGTACCTTTGTTTTAAAAGAAAACACCATTGTTGACGAAAACACCGGAGAAAACGAACAGACCATCCTTAGCAGGCTATGGAATATCCAGATTTTTTTCGATGACCATCCCGGTGATCGTTTCGAGGCCATTCAAGTGGGGGACATGGTATGGTCCTCGTCCAAGCAACCTGTTTTCAACCCCTCTTACATTCCTTCCATTCTGCACCTTGCCGCCTCATCCTTTCTCAGGGAACGGACAAAAAACCTTGTTGTCAAACTCACCAACCAGGCAGCCTTCCTGCAGGGAGAAATGGCCGCTAAACGGATTGCTCTCACTTCCGATCCCCTGCGCATTCTGTCTAACCTGTCCAGGCTGCAGCTTTCGTCAAGTTACGGTCTGGTTCTCCAGCAAATGCTCAATGCCGATCATACCCATCCGTTCAATCTTTACCTGGAATTTATCAGGCTTGCCGGTGAACTTGTCTCCCTCTACCCTGACATCACCCTGAACATCCCGCCCTATGACCATGACAACCTCGGCAGAGTCATGGAAACTGTTATCAAGCTGCTTGAACAGATGATTGAAGGCGGCGTGGTTGTCGATTACATTCACAGGCGGTTTGAGATTGAAGGCGAACAACGCACCTGCCGTATCGACCGGGAATGGCTGGAGCCCGAACCGGGCAGCACCATTCATACCTATATCTGCATTGCCACCGACATGACCGAAACCCAGGTGGACGCCATGCTCAGCGACTACAGGGTCAAAATTGCTCCACCGTCCCGTATGGAAGAGCTGGTTATCTCCCGTACGCGAGGTCTTTCCTGTCAGCGACTGCATCGCATTCCATCAGGTCTTCCCGACAAAACCGGCCTGCATTATTACCAGATTGACATGTCAAGCACTTCCGAATTCTGGCAGGAATTATGCCGGGATCTTCTCTTAATCATTTACGGTATCCCGGTTGATGCAACTTCCGACATCAGTCTCTATGTGCATATTGAGAAGGGAGGAAAATAATGGAAAACAAAGTAATTACAGCCGCCAGACCGGTGATCGACTATCTGCTCGGCTTTCGCTACAGACTGGAGACTGGTGATAATATTGATACACACGTTCTACGAGGCGACATTGTCAACGGTCTGATGAAAATGGAATCCATTCTGCAGAGCATCCCGTCAATGCAGCCCAAAATCCAGACAATCAAATACATCATGACCGGTTTTGCCGATGAGGTTATTCTCTCTTCAAAATGGCCCCATGCCAAAGAATGGCATGATCGTCTCCTTGAAATGGAATTTTTTAAAACAAGTATAGTTGGAGAACGTTTTTTTGATCTGCTGGAAAACGAAGGGTATCGCGACCCGGAGCTTGCAGAGCTGTTCTACACCGTTCTTTCCCTTGGCTTCAGAGGAAAATTCCGCAATAAAGAAGAAAAAATTGCAACCATAAAACAACGTGCCTATGCCGTGCTCATGGACCGCCTTCCCGACGATGAACGCCGTCTGACCCCTGGAGCGGAGCACGTTATTGCCGGAGAAAAAAAATATCTACCGAAAATGTTCGGACTTTCTGCAGTTGCCGCCGTCCTGCTGGTCTCTTTTGTCGTCTATTTCGTCACCAGCCAATGGATGTGGAGCGATATTGCCGAGGTTATAAATGAAGTAAGCCGGTCAATTGCGGCAAATTGATATATCTCTCACAGAGCCCGCAGAGACACAGAGGGAACAAAATTTCTGTGATCTCTGTGCCTTTGCGAGATATTTTCATATGAGAAGGTTATACCCGTCAAATTAACATTCAGATGGCCCGGAAGAAAGCCATCGAAGAAGAGAAGCCATGTCTAAATTACTCAGTTTACTCCGCTCACCTCTGTCTGCAATTGCAGGCGTACTCATATTTGTCGGTATTATCGGTTTTTATCTGACCAGGCTCGGCCTGAACATGGGCTCAAAATATATTTTCCTTGCACTGGGCGGTATTTTGCTCATCGTTCTTCTCATTGCCGGCATCTATTACCTGTGGCGTTTCCTTGAAAAACGTCGTGGTAAAAAAATGGAAGACGAACTGGGTAACCAGGAGGCCATGGCGAAAAAACAGCAACGCCGGCAGGCCAAACTCGCCGTACAGGATATCCAGAGCCGCTGGGCCGACACTCTGGCCACCCTTAAAGCCAGTAAAGTGAACATGTACGACCTGCCCTGGTTCCTGCTGATCGGCGAACCTCAATCCGGCAAAACAACAACTTTACGTGAATCAGGCCTGGATTTCCCCTTGGGTAAGGATGCCCTTTCCGGTGCCGGCGGTACAGTCAACTGCGACTGGTGGTTTACAAACGATGCGGTTATTCTGGACACGGCCGGACGGTTTACCATGCCGGTGGACACAGCACCGGACCGCCAGGAATGGCATGCCTTTTTAAAACTTCTTGCCAAATACCGGCCACGATGCCCGATTAACGGCGTTGTCATCACTATACCGGCAACTTCCCTGCTGCAGGATTCGCCGGAAACCATCCAGCAGAAAACAAAAAACATCCAGGAAAAGCTGCAAGAACTGGTCAAAGTCCTGGGCATTGAATTTCCTGTTTATATCATGGTGTCAAAACTTGACCTCGTCTATGGTTTTGCCGAATTCTGCGCCTCACTCTCTGCCCAGGAACGGGTCCAGGCCGTGGGCTGGAACCGCCGGGACATCACAACGCACGGATTCAATCCGGCTGAATACAATACTTTTTTTGAACGCTATGTCAGTCGCCTGCACAGTTGGTCATTGCGCAGACTGCGCGACTTGCCTGCCGGCAGCGAAGCGGACAGAGTCTATGCATTTCCGAGTGAATTCAACCGCTTAAAAGAGACTTTGGGAAAATATTTAAGCCTGATATTTCGCGAAGATCGTTTCCACACGCCCCTTCTTCTCAGGGGCTGTTATTTCAGCAGCGGCCTGCAGGAAGGCCGCTCCATTGCCAAAGCTCTTCTCTCCGACTCACAGAGTGCCGACCAGGGTATTATGGCGGAATTTGCCAAATCATTTGTGCAATCACGGGCCTATTTCATCAATATTTTTTACCGAAAAATTTTCCAGGAACAGGGACTGGTCAACCGGGCCGGGAAAATCGCCCGGAAGGAAATGGGCATTCGCATTGCAGCAGGTGTTACGGCGGTTCTTGTCCTCGGTCTGACAAGCTGGATGCTTATCACCGGCTATAACCGTTTGCTTAATATGGTGGAACCCATTGACATCCATGTAAAAAAAGCACAAAGCCTGCTGCTTTCCCCGGCAGAGTTCGGCTCGCCAAATGAAGTCTTCGAGGCAATAACCATACTAGACACCTTGGAAGAGGGACGGGTGCACCTGATGGAAGAAGGGGCTCGCCGCTTTTTAAAGACCAACAGAAATACCATTGTGCGTAAACTGGGCAGAATTGAAGATGCTCTATTTGAACAAAAAATTCTCCATCCCATGCTGGCCGCTGCCGGTGCAAACTTTTCAACCATGGGAAAACTGGCTGACCCAAAACAGAAAGAGCGCTTCCTGAAACTGCTCGTCCTGTATCTGGATACAAAATCCGGCAAATCGATCTCCAGAGAATCCATTGCAGCTGCCTTTGATTTCGTCCCATGGAATACTCTTTCCGCCCAAGGCATCAAACGGGAAGAGGTGGAACGGCTGATCGCAAATTACCCCTATGGAGACATGCCTAATTTTTCCTATGCCAAATTTGGCGGCAACATGTTCCAAGTCAGAGACGGTCTGGGCAGATTGCAGGAATTCTGGACAACCTATTATCCCCTGCTGTGGGAAAAGATCAGAACAAATGTTGATGAAGTTAACACGTCCTACGCCAATCTCAACACCATGGTCATGAGTCCGGGCGACGAAAACAGCTACAACACTTTTACCAGGGAGGCAGGTCGGTTTACCTCGTCCATCGACTTTCTCTCATCAGTGGGCCAGGAGCATCTGGTCTGGACAACATCGAAAAGAGTGCAGTGTTTTGCCGATTATTTACTGCTGGAAAAATCCTTAAACGAAAATGTTGGCGATATTGCAAGCCTCACTTCAACTACAACAAGGCATTCAAAAACATGCCTGCAGATTGAGCGGGAAACCGGGTCAAAATGGTTGGCCTTTATCCACCTGAACCACCACGCCGTTGAAAATAACGGCATTCTTAATGCAGACATGCTTGTGGTGAAAAAAGCCCTGCAGACAGCCTTGGAGTTCGGTCCGCTCTTTACCGATGAAGAGAACGAAAAGCTACAGAGCCCGTCGGGTGATCCGGTGGCTGTGCTTGATTTCTGGGGCCAGAGCTGGAACAAGGAAAAAGAAGCTAAATCCCAGGAAATCGGCGCCATGCTGGCAGGTGTTTCTTCTGCCAAATGGCAGCAACAAGGCCTGCCTCCTGTTGTTGACGCCTACCTGCAGCACATTGTCTGGCAGTCTGAAAGAGATGCCACCATTGCCGCCATGAAAGCCCTCAGCGAGAAAGACAGAATCACGACGGCAAGTCTGTCGCCGGGCATGGATCCGCCGCGTATGGCCCGTGCTGCCTGGCTTGCCTCCCAGTACGCCTCCCTGGATAATCTCTATAAGAATCTACAGACAAAATACCCGGCAGCAGGCCCCGGCTTAAAGCCGGTGCTCGACACCATGACGGAAATCATGCTCCTCTCCTGGCAGGAATGTCTGAAATTCTGGAGCAACACGCTTAAGGGAATACAGCCGGGCGGCAGGATATTGTCAATTTCAAGCTGGCAGTCCTTCCGTCAGGAAGTGCTTTCCCAACAGGGGCTGTTTCTTGACACTGCCACCTGGCCCATGGATGCTTTTTTTGATTTTATGTCTCTGCAGGATATCAGCCAGGCAAAAGAAATCCTCTGGGCAACGGTGAATAAATCCCTGTCATCATCAACCCTGCGTTCCATGGAGCAGAATGTTGCTAAAACAGCCTATGTTTACAGCGGCAATCATTATCTGCCGCAGTTGGAACAGGCCCAAAACGATTTTTATTATTCAATAAAACAACTGAGCGATGATGCAACCCAATCCTGGAAATTCCTCAACCGCAAGCCGGAGATCGGCAGCCCGGGAAATATGGACCAATTCACCGCACTCACCGCCTTTCAGCGCAGGGTGGAAAGAGACGCCCTGGGGCGCGGTGAAATTCTGGCTGATCGCCTGGCGGCAATTGAGGAGCATGGACTCATGCTCTTACGCGAAAAAGTTGCAGGAGGATTCCAACGTTCATGGCAGGCTTTCCTGGGCAACTGGCGAGGTCAGCTGCAAAACAAATTTCCTTTTGGCGATCCACAGGACTGGATCACCACAGACAATATTGACGGCAACACAAGAACCTTGTCTATTGCAGCCGGCTCCTTGGCCGGCCTGAATGATTTCTTCTTTTCACCTGAACAGGGTTTTGAATCCTTTGTGCAAAGATACGGATTACTGGGCAAGCAAACAGCGGACTCAACAGCCTCTTATTACCTCAGTGCATCACAGAAAAATTTCTTAAAAAACTGCCAGAAATGGCGTCTCTTTCTTTTTGATGACCGGGGCAAACCCAAACGCCACCGGATTGAAGTAAAAATTGACGAAGGTGACAGTCAGGCCGAACAGGCTGCAACCCGCTTTACCCAGGTCCTGTTTAACGGGATGGAAGATGAACAGAGAAAAACCCTGCGCCTGCGCTTTAGCGGCAGCCGCTATAAACGAGGAGAAAGTCTGTGGGATCTGCATTCCGCCGCCATCATCACAATTGAAGCAAAAAACGAGGAAACAGGCATGAAAACAGCGCTGCGCCTGGCTGGAGGCAGCCTTGCCTTTCCGGCATACATTATCAACAGCGGAGAGCAGATTGTCACCACAAGGTCATCTGAATGGCGCGTTGATCTACAGCTTCCGGAAAGCCTTTTTGCGGCAAGAGAGGCGAGCGGCACTACTGAAACAATACGAAAACAGCCGGGTTTTGCCATCGTGCCGCTGCGTATCGCCTTTGATGAACAGTTGCCGGATCCTCTTATCTGGCCGGCGAAATGATAAAATAAGGATGTTTCATAATATTTTCAGCAAAAACAAACTGCTCCCGGTGGAGATTTTCGGCAAGCTGCCCTTTTATACCGATTATATAACCATGCTGAGCTCGATTGAGGCAAACCGCTGGAAGGTATGGCTCCTTGATTTTATGGCAAAGAATGAAAAAAGAATTCCTCCGGGACGATGGCCCTTTCTTTTTCAGTTTTCCGAGAAATCCAACGTACTGGCAGGTTTCATAGAAGATAGCGGTGACGGCATCAGGGAATTCCCTTTCAGCATTTTCTGCAACTTTAAAAAAACAAAAAAGTTTTTTAACGCCGGCTGTCTCTCTGAAATCCGGCAGCAGCTCGAACTAGAACGTAACGCCATTGAGTCTGTCACATCCATTGAAGCTTTCTATCAAAAAATGAGCGGCAGACAGATCAGCATCAAAAGAGGCAAATATCCCGGCAAAGATGGCGTAACAGAATTTTTTTCGCATAACCTCCCCCCGTGTCCCGCGTTGGTCATCTTGGGGCCGGAAGGGAAAGGCGCCTCTCCTCTGGTTCTAGGGGCAGACACAAACAAGAGCCTCTTCTGGGAACAATGGGCAGCTTTATATGGGAAGATTAAGGAATAATACCTTTCCTGTCATGTCATGTCCTGTATTTTAAAGAAAAAAACTCGACTTCTTATTGTATTTCTCATACACTGATTAACGTAGCACAGTGTAGCCTTGTAGCAGTTTTGGTCCATTGATAAGTGAGCAATAGAAACACCAAAAAATGACAAAAGGACAATATCGCTGTGAGTATCAAAGATCTTATTCAGGCCGGTCATCTTTCAGATGCCCGTTCGCAACTGGTTGAGAAGGTTAAGGCGTCTCCTGCTGACACAACAGCGCGAACTCTCCTCTTTCAGATTCTTGTCCTATGCGGAGAATGGAACAAAGCCGAACGCCACCTTGACGCCATCGAAATCCAGGATGGCAGCATACAGCCCGCATTCCTGCACTACAAAAGCCTTATTGCCGCTGAACGGGAACGCCTCAAAGTCCTGAGTCTTGAAACCCTTCCCTCCTTTCTTCCCAAAACGCCGGCATACTTTTCTCTGTATTACCAGGGAGTACAGAACCTGCGTAATAACAAGACAGACGAGGCTGCCGAGCTTTTTCGCCAGGTCGAGTCGCAGGTTCCCAATATTTCCGGCACCATTAACGGCAAAAAGTTTACCGGTTTTAAAGATACCGACACAGCCCTTGCCTATTTTCTTGAAACAATTGCCCATGGCAGATACGTCTGGATTCCTTTTGAAGCAATCAGGGAGTTGACTGTCATGCCACCCGAGACACTCTTTGATCTCATCTGGGCATCGGCAACGCTGACCACCTGGGAAGGCCTGACCTTGAACTGCACCCTGCCCGTCCTCTATCCCGACTCGTCCAGTGCGGAAAACAATCAAATCAAAATGGGAAGAATGACGGACTGGCTGCCCATGGGCGGCTCTTTTACCAAAGGCCTGGGGCAGCATGTGTTTGAAACCGAAGAAGATGACATCGCCCTCCTTGAAATACAAGAGGCAGTGTTTACATTTTCGGAACAAGATGAAAAAGAGTGATGAAAATGACAATTGATTTAGAGACCATCCTTGCACCCATAGCCGGTGAAAATCCCGCCGGTGAAAATCTGCGCTACATGCCCGAGTACGATGGAATCAAGGAGGCACGCCGCGCCGACGACACACTGGACAGGGGTGACTGGCAGCGGGATCTGAAAACATCGGATTGGAACAAGGTTATCTCCATTTCTCTTCAGGCCCTGACGGAAAAGAGCAAAGACCTGCAGATTGCCGTCTGGCTGACCGAGGCCCTGGCCAAAACCGATGGATTTGCCGGAGTTGCTGCGGGACTGAAAATGCTATCAGGGCTGCTCAATACCTTCTGGGAAGATCTCTATCCGGAAATTGATGATGATGATCTTGACTACAGAATAAGCCCTTTGGAATTCGGCAATGAAAAAATTTCATTTGCAATTCGGGAAATTCCTCTGACCGATCCCGGCGTCTCCCAGGGCTACTCGCTGCTGCACTATGAGGAAGGACAGCAGATCAGCCAGGCCAATCAGCAAACACGTGAGACCCTCATTGCCGACGGAAAAATATCTCCTGAAGAGTTTGATACAGGTGTTAGAAAATCTTCACTTCTTTTTTACGAACAGCTCCATGAGAACATACAGGAATGCCTGCAGGACTTTGCCGCATTCGATGAAATAGTTGATGAAAAATTCGGCAGGGAGGCGCCCAGACTTTCCGAGATCAAAACATCTTTGGAGGATGTTAACCGCCAGGTGATCCGTTTTCTTAAGGACAAAGGTGGACTTACAAAAAAAGAAGAGGCTGCCGCACAGAAGAAAGCCGCAGCGGAACAGCCCCAGGCAGCAAGTCCAACTGCTCCTGAAAAAACAAAACAGCCCGCTGCACAATCAGCAGCTTCCGCTGCTCCCTTACGGGCCCCTGAACCAGTCTCCACAGTCATCAAGCAAACAACATTCACACCTTTTCAGGTGTCCAGGCTGCTTGGCTCCGGCGGCAAAGAAGATTCCATCTGGCAGGAAGCATTGCATCAACTTAAATCAGCGGGGATCGAGGCTTCCCTTGAGATGCTTCTGGGAGCTGCATGCTCTGCTCAGTCCCTGCGGGAGAAGACAAACTGCCGCATGCTGACGGCAAAAATATGTCTACGGTCCGGCCGTGCCGATCTTGCCTGGCCAATTGCCGAAGAGCTTTACAAAACCGTTGCTGATTTAAACCTTGAACGTTGGGAGTCGCCGACATGGGTGGCTGAAGTCTACGGCTGCCTGTATGAATGCCTGACCGGCGATGAGAATGCCGCAGATGAAGACAAAAACAGGGCCAATGAGCTGCTTGTAAAGATTTGCACCCTGGATATCACCATGGCAATGAAATATGCGGAATAAAGGGTTTACAGTTCACAATTGACGGTTGACGGCATATGAATACACTTGGATAAATAGCAGAAACACAATAATACTCAGATAAAAATCAACAAGGAGGGCCAACCATGGCAAAAGAGAGCCTGCAGCATACCCTGGACAGAGTCCGGTCCCCAAGGGTCCAGATAACGTATGATGTTGAAATCGGGGATGCAATTGAAAAAAAAGAAATTCCCTTTGTCATCGGTGTACTCAGCGATTTGTCCGGCAAACCGGATGAGCCCCTGCCAAAATTAAAAGACAGAAAATTCATTGAAATAGACCGTGATAATTTCAATACAGTGCTTGAGGGCATGAAGCCGAGGCTGGCCTATCGGGTTGACAACAAACTGACCGACGATGACTCCCAAATGGCCGTTGAACTGCGCTTCAAATCCCTGGAAGATTTTCACCCTGAAAGGGTCGCGGAACAGGTCACGCCTGTACGCAAGTTGGTTGAGGCCCGCAAACGTCTGTCTGATCTGCTGACAAAACTTGACGGCAACGACAAACTCGACGAAATGTTGCAGGATGTGCTGGCGAGCACGGATGCAATTGAGGATCTGGGTAAAGAAGCAGGCGTAGAGAAACCCGAAAAAGAAGGTCAAGAGTAAAAGGAGGTGAGACAAAATGGCTGAAAATGAACAACAAGTTCAGGCAGAAGCAGCTGCCGAAACAGTAGAAGAAAAAAGTCTGTTGGACCAGATCATCGATCAGGGCCGATTGGCTCGTGATGAAAGTCAAATAAGTTACGCCAAGGACCTTCTTGGCGAATTTGTAAGTCAGGTCATGGAAGGAACCATGACCATTTCCAAGGATACCGAGGCTATGATCAATGCCCGCATCGGGGCCATTGACAAGCTCATTTCCGATCAGCTTAATGAAGTCATGCACCAGGCCGATTTCCAGAAGCTGGAAGCCTCCTGGCGCGGCCTGCAGTATCTGGTGTCCAAATCTGAAACCGGTGAACGTATGAAGCTCCGTGTCATGAACGTTTCCAAAAAAGATCTGTTGAAAGACATGGAAAAGGCCAGTGAATTTGACCAGTCATCCATGTTCAAAAAGGTCTATGAAGAGGAATACGGCATGTTCGGTGGTTCGTCCTATGGTGCCATGGTCGGTGATTATGAATTCACCAATCATCCCCAGGACATGGCCTTGCTGGAAAAGATTTCCGAGGTTGCCGCAGCCTCCCATGCACCCTTTCTGTCTGCAGCCGGTTCGGAACTTTTCAACCTGGACAGCTATACGGACCTTGGCCAACCCCGCGATCTGGCCAAAATTTTCCAATCCGCCGAATTCGCCAAATGGCGTTCGTTCCGCGAGACGGAGGATTCACGCTATGTGGCCCTTGCCCTGCCCCATATTTTGATGCGGCAGCCATACGGTAAGGCCAATGTACCTGTTGAAGCCTTTGATTTTGAAGAAAAGGTGGACGGCACAGACCACAGTAAATATCTGTGGGGTAATGCGGCCTATGCCCTGGCCACCCGCCTGACGGAATCCTTTGCTAAATTTTCCTGGTGCGCAGCGATCCGCGGCGTTGAAGGGGGCGGTCTGGTGGAAGGACTGCCGGTCCATAACTTCAAGACGGATGAAGGCGATGTGGCGCTGAAATGCCCGACAGAGATAGCCATCACGGACAGACGGGAAAAAGAGCTGGCGGATCTTGGTTTTATCCCGCTGGTGCACTGCAAGGGAACAGATTTCGCCGCTTTTTTCAGCACGCAGACAACGAATAAAGCCAAAACGTATGATACGGATTCCGCCACGGCAAACGCCCGTCTGTCGTCCCAGCTCCAGTACATCATGGCCACGGCCCGTTTTGCCCATTACCTTAAATCCATGATGCGGGACAAGATCGGCAGCTTTATGACCCGCAGCCAGGCCCAGGATTTCCTCAACCGCTGGATTTCCAACTATGTCCTGCTGGATGACAACGCTTCCCAGGAGGCAAAATCAAAATACCCCCTACGGGAAGCTCGTATCGATGTAACGGAAATTCCGGGTAAACCGGGAGCATACCGGGCGGTAGCTTTTCTAAAACCCCATTTCCAACTGGATGAACTGGGTGTCTCCCTTCGACTGGTCGCGGATCTTCCGCCGCCGGCAGGAGGTTGATTGAACAGGTAATCTTAAATAACAACATTGTTAAACGTAAAACATTTTCAGGAGGAAAGACCATGAGCGCCTTAACAAAACCAAGAGCAAGTGAAAAATTGGCAGAAAGTGGTGTTAAATTTACCGGATATCTCAAAATCTCCGATATTGATGGAGAGAGTACGACTTCTGGATTTGAAGACTGGATATCCCTGGAAAGTTTAAGTTATGCTGTTGGTCAGGCAACTACGCATCGTCATACAAGCGGCGCACCTGTTACAGGTCGTGCCAATATTGGAGATGTTGTCATGACCAAACAGCTCGACATTGCATCACCTAAACTCTATGAATCCTGTCTCAAGGCAACAGAACATGCCGAAGCTGAAATTAATCTGACCAGAACGGTTAAAGGTACATCTGAAGTCTACCTGATTATTAAATTAGAGAAGGTCTATGTCACGGAAGTTGGTGTTGTCGGTGGCTCAAGTGAGGGAACCAATATTCCGTTGGAAGAATTCCATCTTAATTTCGGTCACATAACCTATACCTATAACCAGACGGCTGTCAGGGGCGGTGGTGCTGTCGACATTTCCTGGAATGTGGAAACCCATAGCGCATAAATGCCCCTGCTTCGTTGACAACCATTCGGAGATACGAAACCAATTTGTGTTTCGTATCTCCATAACCTTTTCGTCGACATGATCAATCAGACAAATCTCCATGCCTCTATCCTTGACAGACTCATTGACAACGAGCCTGAACTTTCCGCGGAGATGTCAGGCGCGGGAACAACGGACTTTAGAGAAATCAGGGAATCCGTCATCAGGGACATTGAAAACCTGCTGAACACGAAAAGAAATATCCTGCCGGTTCCTGCAGCCTGCCCGCAGGTAGACAACTCGCTGTTCACCTATGGTCTGAAGGATTACTCCGCCGACAGCCCAAATAGTTCCTATTTCAGAAAAAAACTTCTGAAAGATGTGCGCAGAACACTTTCCAGATTTGAGCCGAGACTGAGAAATGTTTCTGTCCAACTGGAAACAGGGAAAAACAGCGAACGTGGGCTGGGATTTCGAATTTCGGGCATCCTTGTGGTGGATCCGATTTCAGAACCAGTCATGTTTGATACACATTTCGACTCAAAAAGAGCCGAATACAAGATAGACAGATGAGATACGGCCAGACATGGAAGACACCTTTCTCTCCTATTATGAACAGGAACTGACATATATCAGGGAAATGGGGGCCGAGTTTGCCCGCAAATATCCCAAAATTGCCGGCCGCCTCCTGCTTGAACCTGACAAATCAGAAGATCCTCACACCGAACGGATTATTGAGGCTTTTGCCTTTCTCTGCGGACGTATCCATAAAAAAATTGATGATGATTTCCCGCAGATAACGGAATCACTGCTCAACATCATCTATCCCCATTATGTAAACCCCATCCCCTCCATGACAGTGGTGCGGTTCGATCCGGTCATGGAAAACATTACTGAATCCGGATACACCATAGAAAAAGGCATCAAACTCCTGTCAAAACCCGTGGCAGGGGTGCCCTGCCATTTTCGCACCTGCATGCCGACAACCATCTGGCCGATTGAAGTCATGTCAGCGGAATTCAAAGATCCGGAGATTTTGAAAAAAGGGGCCCAGCAGGCCATTCATGTTGAAATAAAACTTACAAACGGACTGACTCTGGCAGACCTTGAATGGCAGAGTCTGCGGTTTTTCTTAAACGGTCAGTCCCATCACGTGTACCATCTGTATGAACTGCTGCAGAACAATGTCTGCCATGTTGAATGCCTCATCCCGACGTCTCCGGGGAAACCACCCCTGCAGGTGGAGCTTTCTCCTGACAACATCGTGCCCGTGGGCTTTAACGAGGAGGAAGCCGTTATCCCCTTTACCAGCCGTTCTTTCCAGGGGTATCGACTGTTGTTTGAATACTTCTGTTTCCCGGAAAAATTCCTGTTCCTTGACCTGACAGGCCTTGAAAAACTCAAACAATTCGAGGAGCAGAACCGTTTTTCCATCTGGTTTCACCTGGACAGTCGGGCCAAAACAAAAATGGTTGTCGATCGTGACACCTTCAGCACCAACTGTACGACAGCTCTTAACATCTTTCAGAAGGTGGCTGAGCCCATCCGGGTGGAACACCAGAAAACAGAATACATGGTAATACCGGATATCCGGCGCCGGAACGCCACAGAAATTTACAGCATTGACAGGGTGACAGCCTCAGTCGGCGGTATTGCAGGCAATGAAATCCAGTTTAAGCCCTTTTATTCCATTCGGCATCATCTCGGCGAAGGGGACGATCTTGCCCATCGGGCCCACTGGCATATGAAAAGACGCTGGTCGGGCAGACACGATGACCGGGGCACGGATGTCTTTCTCTCCTTTGTTGATCTTGATTTCAAGCCAACGGATCCGGAATCGGAGATCCTCACAGTGCATACAACCTGCACCAACAGGGATATCCCTTCCATGCTGCCTTTTGGCGACCCCAAAGGGGATTTCGACCTGGAGACGGCGGCTCCCGTGCTCATGACCCGTTGCCTTCTTAAACCGACCCAGGTGCGTCGTCCGAATATGGAAGGGGCGTTACAGTGGCGCTTGATTTCCCATTTTTCTCTTAACTACCTGTCCATCGTCCAGGGGGGCGAAGAGGCCCTGCGCGAAATCCTTACCCTGTACGATTTCGACAATTCAGCGGCTACCAGACAGCAAATCAAAGGCATCAAGTCGCTGCGGGCAGAACATGTCACTCGCCGCATCGGCCCGTCACTCTGCCGGGGAGTCAAGGTCACGATGGAGCTTGATGAAGAAAAATTTGTCGGCGCGGGCATATATCTTTTTGCCAATATCATGAACAGATTTCTTGGACAATATGTGTCGGTGAACTCTTTCAGCCAACTGGAAGTAAAAACAACCCAGCGCAACGAGGTGATAAAAACGTGGCCGCCAAGAAGCGGGAACAGGACACTCCTGTAAAAGACCGGCTTTTTGAGGAGTATTACGATTACTCCTTTTTCCAGGCCGTCCATCTGCTGGAAACCTTTTCCCCGGACAGGAAAAAACTGGGTCAATCACAGGAACCGGCAAAAGAGGCGGTGCGTTTTTCCGTCAAAGCAGGCCTGAAATTCCCGCCCAGCGATATCGCCGCACTCACTCCTTCACCGGAAGAAAACGGACCGGCTCGCATGGAAATCGCCTTCATGGGACTGATTGGCCCGACCGGTGTGCTTCCGCATATCTACAACGAGCTTATCATCAGCCGGGTCGCCAAAAAAGACCACAGCCTGGAAGCCTTTTTTGACCTTTTTCACCACAGGATCATCTCTCTTTTCTACCTGGCCTGGAAAAAAAATCAGTTTCCCGTCAACTACCTGCTGGGAGCAAAAGACGCTCTCTCCCATCATCTGCTCAGCCTCTGCGGCCTTGGCACACCCGGCCTTGAAGACCGCATCGGCTTTGCCGGGGAATCCCTGTCCTATCACAGCGGCCTGTTGTCCCAACAAATTCCATCAGGCGAGGCAATCCGTTCCACGGTAGAACATTTTTCAGGCACTGAAACTGAAATCGAACAATTCTCCCAGCGGCTGATCCCCCTGGATGACAAAGATCTGACATGGCTCGGGACCGCCAATGCAACCCTTGGCGTCGATGCACTCTGCGGCACCCATATCTGGGAATGCCAGACAAAATTTAATCTTCTCCTCGGAGCTATGACCTTCAAGGAATTTATCCGTTTTCTACCAAACGGCGACATGCACAGCCCGACATTTTCCCTGGTGCGATATATGGTGGGCATTGAATATGAATTTGACTTAACCATCATTTTAAAACGCCGGGAGGTGCCTGCCTGCATTCTCGGCAGATCACCGGCCGATGCTCCCGGCCTGGGCTGGACATCCTGGCTGAAAACCCCTGAAATTGATTTTTTAGAAGACCCATCCATTACGTTCCATGAAGTTGATATTGCTTTTACATAACAGGCTAAGTTGTAAATACTTAATTTTTTCATAATAAGGAGAGCCCTATGAGAGGATCAAACCTCAAATCCCTGATTGAAAAACTGAATACAGCGTGCCGGAAATCGCTCGAATCAGCCGCCGGTCTTTGTCTGTCCCACACCCATTATGATGTGGAACTGGAGCATTTTTTCATCAAACTCCTGGATATCCAGGATACGGATTTTGGCAAGATCCTACGCTATTTTGAGATAAACGAATCGCATCTCATAGGTGATCTGACCAGAGCCATCGAGGAGTTCAAGACCGGCAATGCCAGAACGCCGGCGCTTTCTCCCCGTATCCCAAAAATGATCAAAGAGGCATGGCTCATTGCCTCAGTCGATTTTCAGGTTGCAAGTATCCGTTCCGGGCACATCCTTCTCGCCCTGCTGAGCAATGAAAATACGGCCGGACCTCTTATTACCAGCTCTCCCCTGTTTAAGAAAATTTCCGTGGAAACCCTGGAAGATTCCTTTACCGAGCTGACATCCGGCTCTGTTGAAGAAAGCGAGGAAGTCAGCCGGTCAGCATCGCCAAGGGCCGGAGTTCCCGGCTCTTTTGTGCAGGGGGCCAGAGGACAGGCCCTGGCACAGTACACCATTAATCTAACGGATAAGGCCAGAAAGGGGGAAATCGACCCAGTACTTGGCCGTGATGTGGAAATCCGGCAAATGGTGGACATTCTCATTCGCCGCCGCCAGAACAATCCTATCCTGACAGGTGAGGCGGGTGTCGGAAAAACCGCCGTGGTTGAAGGTTTTGCCCTGCGTATCGTGGAAGGAGACATTCCTCCCCCCCTGCGCAATGTCGCCATCCACACCCTGGATCTGGGCCTGCTCCAGGCAGGCGCGGGAATCAAGGGCGAATTTGAAGAACGGCTGAAACAGGTGATTAACGAGGTCAAGGCATCCCCTGTTCCTATCATCCTCTTTATCGACGAGGCCCACACCCTGATCGGCGCCGGCGGCACCCAGGGTGGAGATGCCGCCAATTTGCTGAAACCGGCCCTGGCCCGCGGCGAGCTGCGTACCATTGCGGCAACGACCTGGGCGGAATACAAAAAATACTTTGAAAAAGATGCCGCCCTGGCCCGCCGTTTCCAGGTAGTGAAAATAGAGGAGCCGGACGAGGAAAAGGCCCTTCTTATGATGCGTGCCATTTCTCCCTTTATTGAAAAACATCACAAGGTCATGATCACCGATGAGGCGTTGCTTGATTCCGTGCGGCTCTCCCATCGCTATATTCCCGGCAGACAGCTACCGGATAAATCGGTCAGCGTGCTTGATACCGCCAGCGCTCGCGTTGCCATCGGTCTGACGACCAGCCCGTCCGCCGTTGAAGCGGCAAGCAGAAAAATAGGCCAGCTTGAGCGCGAAAAGAAAATCCTGGAAAAAGAAGCCCTGGTTGGTATCGAACATAATGAACGACTGGAAGCACTTGCCGCTGAACAGGAGGAGTCCACTGTCCTTCTCGAAGCCCTGCAAAAGAAATGGCAGGCAGAAAAAGAGATCGCCGACCGTATCCTTGCGGCGCGCAAGGAAATCCAGGAACACCATGAAAAGGATGCGGCGGATGAGGAAATTCCTGCCCTGCAGGGCCAGTTAAAAAACATGGAGGCTGAACTCAAAGAAACCCAGGGAGATGATCCCCTGGTGCAGATTTCCGTAAATTCCGAAATCATTTCCGAAGTTATTTCCGGCTGGACAGGTATTCCAACAGGCCGCATGCTGGCCGATGAAATCAGCACGGTCATGAATCTGGACAAACTGATGGCTAAACGGCTGGTTGGCCAGGACCACGGCCTGCGGGCAATCGCCCAGGTTATCCAGACGGCCCACGCCGGCATCGAGGATCCGTCCAAACCGACCGGTGTCTTCATGCTGGTTGGTCCCAGCGGCGTGGGAAAAACGGAAACCGCCCTGGCTCTGGCCGACCTGCTCTACGGCGGCGAGGAAAACATCATTACCATCAATATGTCGGAATACCAGGAAGCGCATACCGTTTCAAGTCTCAAGGGCTCACCTCCCGGTTATGTCGGCTACGGCGAAGGCGGCGTTTTGACGGAAGCGGTACGCCGCAAACCCTACAGCGTCGTCCTGCTTGACGAGGTGGAAAAAGCACACAATGACGTGATGGAGCTTTTTTACCAGGTTTTTGACAAGGGCACCCTGGAAGACGGTGAAGGACGGCGTATTGATTTCAAAAACACCCTCATCATCCTCACCTCAAATCTTGGCACCGACACCATTATGAAGGTCAGTGCCGATGAAGAGACCAAACCCACTTCCGATGCTTTGGCCGAGATGCTGCGCCCTGAACTGCAGGAGCATTTCAAGCCCGCCTTCCTTGGCAGGCTGAAAGTCATCCCCTACTTTCCAATTGTCGATGAAAACCTGCGTCTCATTGTCAGGCTGAAGCTTAACAAGGTTGTCAAACGCATGCAGGAAAACAGGGGCACGGAATTTTCTTACACTGACGAGCTTGTTGAGTCCATTGCCGGACGCTGCACCGAAGTTGACAGCGGGGCGAGAAATATTGACCACATTCTGAGCAACACCCTGCTGCCGGAACTCTCCCGTGAGCTGCTGGCCCGCATGGCAACCGGTGAACAGCTCAGCAAGGTCAGCGTCACAGTGGATGATGCAGGTTTTGTCTTTGATATTAAATAAGCTGCCGGCTCAAAAAAACAGGAGATATGTCTTGATGAAAAATTATGCTTTACTTGTTCTTGCGGCTCTCATCACCTGCTCCTGTGCGCCGCAAAATGCTGCGACCGGTGCAGTTGCCGGTGCTGCAGCAGGCGGGGTCATCGGTCAGGTCATCGGTAAGGAAACCGAGTCCACCCTGATCGGCTCCGCCATTGGCGGGGCGATTGGCTACATTTTAACGAAATCCATGACCGGTTCCGACAGGGAAAAATTCGTCAATGTCTATGAATATAACCCGGACAATCACTCCTCCAAATGGATAAACGAACAAACCGGCAATGAATTTTCCGCTACGCCGCAGCTCACCTATGTGGACGAGAAAAACGGCCTGAACTGCCGTGATGTGGAAGTCATATCAGTTGTAAACGGCAAACTGGACAGAGCAGTATCCACGGCTTGCCGAAAGGACGGAGAATGGTATTTCCAGTAGGCTTGCCGGGGTTTATACCTTTTCCAGAAATAACAAAACACAGGTACTACTATGCAAAAAAGCGTCTTCGCAGGTGAAGTCGATGTCAGAATGACGGCCTCAATGGATGATGGCCCGTCGCAGCCGGACCCGCAAACGCCATTTCATATTGCCCTGCTGGGAGACTTCAGCGGCCGTGCCGGCCGTGGAATATTCACGCCGCAGGAGATGAAACCCATTGCCGTTGACCGTGACAATATCGATGCGCTCATTGAAAAACTCGGGGTTGAGGTCCATATCTCCCTTGACGACGAGGGGGACTCTTTGGCCATCTCCTTTGAGGAGCTGGATGATTTTCATCCGGACAACCTCTTCCGCCGACTTGACATTTTCACATCACTCAAAAAGCTGCGCAGAGACTTAAAAGATCCATCATCCTTTGACCAGGCGGTCAAAAAGATGCAAGGCCTGCTGAACCTGCCCCAGGAAAAAAAACCTTCTGCAGTCAAAAAAACAAGCAACGAACAGCAGGCACCCCAATCAGATAGCCTGCTCGATGATGTGCTGGCACAAACCTCCGGACAACGAGAACAACCCGCGACAAAACCTGATCCTGATTTTTCTTCATTTCTCAGCCGGATAGTGGGCCCCCATCTGGTGCCGGACAAAGACCCGCGGCAAGATGAGCTAACCCGTGCTGTGGATAAAATTATCAGCGAACTTATGCTGGCTATCCTTCATCATCCCGAATTTCAGGCCCTGGAGGCGGCCTGGCGGGGTGTAGACTTTCTTGTCCGCAGAATGGAAACAGGTACAGAGTTGAAACTTTATCTTTGCGACATCTGTAAAGAGGAAATTAAAGAGGACGTCAAAGCGCCGGACATTCATTCAACAACGCTTTATACATATTTAGTCGAACAGGCGGTGGAAACCATGGGCGGGACGCCATGGGGGGTTATCATCGGCAATTTTCATTTTGAAAAAAATATGTCCGATATTGAAACCATCGGTCGTCTTGCCCGGATTGCCAGACGTGCCGGCGCCCCTTTCATCAGCGCTGCCAGGGACCATTTTCTTGGCTGCTCGTCATTAACAGAAACCTCGGACCCTTCAGAGTGGCGAAGCACATTTTCGGACGATATCGAGCAGACCTGGAACACGTTGCGCACTCTACCTGAAGCAGCCTATGTCGGGCTTGTCCTGCCAGGCTTTCTCCTGCGCCTTCCCTATGGAGAGAACACTGACCCCATTGATTCTTTCGATTTTGAAGAATGTGCAGCAGGTCGGAGTCAATGTGATTATCTTTGGGGTAATCCGGCAATCGCATGCGCCTATCTTCTTGGTAATTCATTCATACACAACGGCTGGCAGATGCGCACCTCCCTGGTGCAGGATATTGACAAGCTCCCCCTGCATATCTGCAAAGACCATGGAGAAACAACCATCACGCCATGCACTGAAGTGGTAATGACTGAGCGGGCTGCAGCAAGCATCATGGAAAAAGGCTTCATGCCCCTTCTTTCATTCCTGAACCAGGACAAAGTACGGCTTGGCCGTTTTCAATCCATCAGCAAATCAATTACCGCACTTGCGGGACGATGGTTTTGAATGATATGATAAAATAAAACTGGCGACATGTTTGTCTCAACCTTATAGACAGGTAATCGGTCATGGCAATAACTCAGGAAAACAGATTTCTGCAAATAAAAACGGCACTTGATACGAATGTGCTGCTGCTGACAGATCTTCATGGATCAGAGGGCATTTCCATGCCCTTCAGGTTTGACCTTGACCTTATTTCTTCTGAAAATCACAGCATTGAATTCAAGGATGTTATTGGTAAAAACGTCACCATAAGCATGAACCTTGCCGATGGCGAACAGCGCTATTTCAACGGATTCATCTCTTCATTTTCACAAAGCAGATCGAGCAGCGAAGAGGAAGACTCCAAGCTGCTATTCTCCCATTACCATGCAACAATGGTCCCTTGGCTGTGGTTCCTGACGACCACCACCAATATGCGTATATTCCAGGAGAAATCAGTTCCCCAAATTGTTGAGGAAATTTTTAAGGATAATGGTTTCAGTGATTTTCGTCTGAATTTAAGCGGTACCCATAATCCGAGAATTTACTGTGTTCAGTACAGGGAAACGGATTTCAACTTTGTCACCCGCCTTCTTGAAGAGGAAGGAATCTATTATTTTTTCGAGCACGAAAACGGCAAGCACACGCTCATCCTTTCCGACGACCCAAACGGCCATCCCGATCTGCCGCACCAGAAGGAAATCAGTTATTACCAGGATACCGGCGGCGTTCTTGATGAAGACGTGATAACGGATATTGAAATTTCACAAAACATAAAGCCTGCCAAATACATTCTAAACGATTACAATTTTGAAACGCCCACCGCCAACATGCTGACCGACTCACCCAACACCAACAATCTCGGCCCCATTGAGAACGGCATTTACGATTATCCGGGAGAATACGTGGACCATGCGGAGGGCTCCGAGTTCTCCAACTACCGCATGCAGGAACTCGAAGCACAGACAACCTTTCTTTCCGGCACCGGTGTTGTTCGAGCCATGACCAGCGGTTACAAGTTCAAACTGGAAGATTATCCCCGCAGTGACAGAAACATCCCCTATGTGATCACTTCCATCACCCATCAGGCCTCCCAATTGGGCTATCGTTCCGGTACTTCGGAAGGCGAGGGCGACACCTACTCGAACACCTTTACCTGTATTCCCCATGAAACACCCTTCCGTCCGCCGCGCATCACCCCCAAACCAATTGTTGAAGGAGTACAGACTGCCATTGTGGCCGGGACATCCGGTGAGGAAATAGAAACGGATAAATACGGTCGCGTCAAAGTCCAGTTTCACTGGGACAGGGAAAGCAAGGGCGATGAAAATTCTTCCTGCTGGGTAAGGGTCAGCCAGCCCTTGGCAGGTAAGGGATGGGGGGCAATGTACATCCCGCGCATCGGTCAGGAGGTCATCGTCTCTTTTCTGGAGGGAGACCCGGATCAGCCCATCATCACCGGCAGGGTGTATCATAACATCAATATGCCGCCCTATGAACTGCCGGCAGAAAAAACAAAAAGCTACATTAAAACGAATAGTTCCAAAGGCGGTGATGGATTTAACGAATTACGCTTTGAAGACAAAAAAAAAGAGGAACAGCTCTTCATCCATGCTGAGAAAAACATGGATGTACGGGTTAAAAACGACCGTTTCGAGACCATTGACCACAATCGCCATCTCCACGTTGTCAACGATAAATTTGAAAAAGTCGACAATAACAGAAATGAAGAAATAACCACCGATCACATAGAGAAAATCGGCAATGACCGCCATGTAAAAGTTGGCGGCAAGGAGGCCATTGAGGTTGGCGGCAGTCATTCCTTCACGGTCAAGGGAGACGTGAACGAAGTTTTCAAGGCCAATCACTCCGAGCAGACCACCAGCGATTACTACCTGAAAGCTGATAATATTGTTATTGAAGGCATGACTAACGTCACTGTCAAAGTCGGCCAATCCTATGTTGCCATCGAGGC
>DAOUUW010000178.1 GCA_030667965.1 Deltaproteobacteria bacterium | reverse complement strand
ATTTTCCTCAATAAATTGTGCCGCAAGAGCATTGGTTACCAGTAACACTTTTTTGGGGTTACGGCCTTCGTAAGATACCCGGAAAATATCTCCCTCATCAGAGCTGATCTCGATATGATCTTTCCGCATAGTTTCAACCACATCTTCCATGGGTAAAACCGACAGCATTCCGGCATAAAGATCAAAATCCTTTATCATTTTCTCCAGACTCGTCCGGCTGGTGACCTGCTGGCTTACCGTGCTGACCACCTCTCTGGTTTGTGAGCGAACATCATCCGGAGACATGGCCGTAGGATTAATGCGCTGCCGCTGATATTGAATCAGAGACGTACATTGATAAATCTGAGGCTTTTGTAAATACATAAAAAGCCCCCCCGCAAGCCCCAGCAGCAAACCGGCGATAACAATCTTTTTCCTTCGCAGAAGTAGATCTATATACTTTTTAATTAATTGTCGTTGTTGCTGTTCCATTCAAAAAGTTATTGGGTTATTGGGTTATTAAGATGATGGCTTTAATTCTTTGGACAACCAACAATTTAACTTCGCTGTTTCAGGCAAACCTACCAGCGCATGAGGTCATTAACAGCGGCGAATTCCAGCATCAGGACATGCTCTTTATAACCTGAAACAGCACTATTTTGCACATCAAGCATGTTAAAAGTATAGCCGCAGCGCACCGTAAACCACTGCCCAAAGGTATACGTCATGGAAACATCGGCCGAGTAATCATTGAAAATTGATTTGCCAACAGTAGTTTCAAGCCACTCATATCTTTTTTCATAGGAAACAGCAACACTGGTACTCAGATCCTGCAACAAATCATAAGTCATGCCGCCATTTACAGACCAGCTGCTGCGCAGATGGTCCCAACCGCTGTTGTCACCACGTTCTCCCTCGTCAAATAAACCGTCAAAGCCAAAAGAGACAGTCCCTCGGGGCAGCAAATGATTCAGACCGAGACCCACTTCGCCTCCTCTCTCGTCATAGCTATATTCTCTACCCAGATAATTGCCGGTAAAGGTAGCCGACAGGCGGGTATGAGGTGTAAAATCATGCGCCCAGCCAAACTCGCCACTTTGCTCTATTGAATCTTCTCGCTCCCCCTGATAGCTGATGCAGCCATAATCATAATTTAACGAAAGCGTGTCTCTGTGGCTGATGCCATATTCTACAATAAAAGTGGTTTCATGGTTGCGAACATCATCAGACTGGTCATATTGTCCTTTCGTCAGCTCATAATTCACCCCGGCCAACCACTGGGGATTGAAACGATAAGTAAGACCAATACGAGGCGAATGCTCATAATATTCCGTTATATCGGCTGAACGGTCGTCATTCATGCTGTAGCCATAACCGAAAGACAACACGCTGTCCCTGGCAAACTCAAACGTACCTTCTATTACTATTTCATTTTCCCAGTATCGCCTTCTTCCGTTATCAGGACTATTTGTCAAATACCGATCAACCTCATCCCGGGTCGCTTGATCGGCAGCATCATATCTCTGCTGCAATTGCGTCAAAACTTGCAAATAATCATCTGGAGTATAACTAATTTCGGGAAAAAGAAGTCTGGCTACCTCGGATTGGGAAAAATGTCCGGCTCGGGCAAATCGATCGGTAAGGCTGACGTGCAGCGGATCCATATCTGCCCTGGCAGAATTATCAAAATATGAATACCCGTCAGATAGCGTTACTTGAAAACGCTGAAAAATTTCTCTGGTAGCAGAAAAAGAAAGGTTATGCTCAAATTCCCTAACATCGCGGCGCTGATCCCACTCAAGAATCGAACCGCCCGACACGCTTAAAAGGTCTTTATCTCCCTCGGAAGATAGAGTCAGAGTGGGCAGAAGAATAGTCGTCCACTGTCCTTCTGCATCTTCAGTTTGAAAAATATTTGAATTATACTCCTGCTGCAGCCCCAACTCTCCAGACAAAATTGTTACACGGCTGTTTGCAGGCCTGACATTGCAAAGGCATAAGGAAAAACAGCATCCTGCTACTATGAGAGCATATTTTTTTTTGTTCATTTTGCACGCCACTACGGTACAATAACGGTATCGCCGGGAACAATTAAAAGATTCTGATCAAGATCCTTGCCCTTGACAAAGGAGTCATAATTAAAGGTAAAAAACTCCTCCCGACCGTCCTGACGCCGAATAATCTTAATTTCATCCTTTTTGGCCCATTCCTGGAACCCGCCGCTTCTGGCAATGACCTGCAAAAGCGTCAGAGGGTAATCAATGGCAAACTCCCCAGGCTGACCTACCTGGCCTACAACATAATAACGTCTGCTGCGGCTTTCAACAAGCATGACGGAAACGGATGGCTCTGTGACCAGATCAGAAAAACGTTTTTCCAGCAACCGATCAAGATTGCCGGTGCTTTGCCCGGCAGCGTCAATATCGCCTACCAGGGGCAATGAAACCTTGCCGTCAAGGCGTACCGTCACCGTACGGGACAACTCCGGTTCCTGCCAGACCTGCACCTCCAGCACATCACCGACACCAATGAGGTAATCCTTCCCCACTTCTGTTGACTGATCCGCCCCTGCAAAAGGGCAGTAGAGGATAAAAATTGCCATGACAACTGCAAAAAACTGCGCTGTTATTTTCTTTTTGCTTTTCATCCCGATCTTCTCTCCGAAATAAAATACCATCCAAAACGATTCAAAATATATCTTAATCATGTTATGCGCCGCGTCTTAAAAACGCAACAATATTCTAAATTTTTAACATTTTCTTTCTGTTTGCCTTTTCGCATACTTTCATCTATTCTTTAAGTTGTTTTTTAGAGTTTGATTCAATGCCATTAACTTAAACCATCAATTTTATTTTTCCCCTCACCTAAATCCTCCCGGAGTCTCTCTCCGGTCGCTTACCTCCCAAAGGGGCGAGGACTTCAAGGAATAGCTTAAGTTTATGATATTGGGAGTTTAATTATAATTTTTTTTTAAAGGAATTTCCATGATCCACATCTCTCGCTCTCTCTTTTCTGTTTTTATTCTTTGTCTTTCTCTCTTCTTTTTTGCCGCCTGCTCTAATCCGGATGTCAAAAAACAAGCACATCTTGACAAAGGAATGGAATATTTACAAAAAGATCAAACCAAAGCAGCAATTCTAGAGTTCAGGAATGCCGTGCAGATAGACCCCAAGTTTGCTGAAGCGCGTTACCAGTTGGGGCTAGCCTATCTTAAGACAGGAGAAGCAAAAAATGCTTTTCAGGAACTGCAGCGGGCGGCAAGCCTTAACCCTTCAAACCATGACGCCCTGCTGAAAACCGCCGAATTCTTCCTCCTGTCTAAACAGCCCGAAGAATCCAGAATACAAATTGACAAAATTCTTGCCGTGAACCCAAACCACCCTGAAGCTCTGGCTGTCCTGGCAAATATTGAACTTGCTTCCGGAAATATCGACTTGGCCGAAGAGGCTGTCAACAAGGCCCTGGCAAGTCAGGATGACCTTGACCGTCTGTATATCCTGCAGGCACGTATTTTTTCGGCCAAGAAGTTAACTGGGCAAGCAGAAACAGCTCTTCTCAAGGCTCTGCGACTTAACCCTGAAAAAATGTCAACGCACCAGACGCTGGCAGCATTTTATCTCAGCAACAACGATGCAGCAAAGGCTGAGGCCCAACTGCAAAACATGGTTCAGGCCTTTCCTTCTTCTCCTCAACCACTTTTGGTGCAAGCCTCATTTTACATGAACAAAAAAGAAAACAGCAAGGCGGAGCTGGCAATTACCCAAGCTCTTGCCCTTGAGCCGAACAACGAACAGCTTTATGTCCTGCTGGCAGAATTCTATAAAAAAACAAATAACACGATAAAGGCAGAAGAAACTCTTACCAAGGCCATCAGTAAAAGTAAAACTCCTTTAGTCATGAAAGGGCTGCTGGCTGATTTTTATTTTGAACAGAAAAAATTTACCGAGGCTGAAAATCTTACAAGTGAAATTCTTGCTGAAAACGACAAGCTTCCCCAGGCATTACTGGTCAGGGCAAAACTTGATCTTAAAGATGGAAAAACAGACGAGGCCATTGCAGTCCTGGACCAGCTCATCAATAAAAATCCCCGCTGGGGTGATGCCTATTTCCAGCTTGCCCTTGCCCATTTAAACAAAGGCAACCTCGAACTTTCGCAGAAAGCTTCTGCCGAGGCTGTCAAACACATGCCGAGAGACTCACGGGCCCGCACCCTTCTCGCCCACCATCACTTGCGCAAAAGAGAGTTTGACAATGCCCGGCAGGAGGCAGTAACAGCATTACGGCTTGATCCACGTAATGTGCGGGCGGCAATTATTCTCGGACAGGGCTTTCTCTATTCCGGCAAGACCGATAATGCCCTGAAGGTATTTGAGGAAATGAATAAAATGCTGCCGGAAAACATTGATGTGTTGCAAAACATGGCTCTGACAAGACTTGCCGGAAAAGAATTCGACGAGGCCGCCTCTCTTCTGGAAGACATCCTGCGCATGAAGCCCGACTCTACCCCGGCCCTGGCAACCCTGACAGCTATCGACATAAAAAACAAAAAGGCTGATAAGGCAATTGATCGCATTCGTCTTCAGCTTGAAAAGGCTCCGGATGCAACCGATAATCTGCTGCTGCTTGGAGATCTCCTCTTTCGCGAAGATCGTCTGGCCGAGGCCACTGAAACCTTTCGCAATGTCCAGTCCCGTAATCCGGAAAATCCCCGGCCTTACCTGATGCTTGCCCGTATCATGCAAAAAGAGAACAGAACATCCCAGGCGATAGAGGAATATAACGCCCTGCTTGCCAAACATCCTGATGACATTCAGGCTCTCATGGGCCTGGGCTCGCTTCTGGAACAGTCTGGAGACAGTCAAAAAGCCAAAGATGTGTACCTGCATATTCTGGATAGAGACAAGCAATTTGCTCCGGCTGCCAACAACCTGGCCTGGCTCCTCATCCAGGAAGAAAGTCCGGATCTCGGTGAAGCGCTGCGCCTTGCTCTCGTTGCCAAGGAACGTTTCCCTAAAGATCCCAACATCAGTGACACATTAGGCTATGTTCATCTCAAAAGACAGTCCTTCAGTCTTGCTGAAACTCAGTTCAGAGACGCTCTTTCAATGCTTCCCAATCAGCCAACAATCCGTTATCACCTGGCCCTTGCTCTTAAAGCGCAGGGTGAAGACAATGAAGCATTGAAAGAACTTCAACAATGCCTTGAAGACGACAATTTCCCCGAGCGCCAGGAGGCGGAAAAACTTCTCAGTCAATGGCAGACGGCTGCAAGCTAATTGTATCGAATGGCAAAGACATTTGTAATTGGTGACATACACGGCTGTCATGAAACGCTGCTGGAACTTCTCTACAAAGCCTCGCCTGATATGGACCGGGACACAATTATTTTTCTCGGCGATTATATAGACCGTGGCCCGGATTCAAAAAAAGTCGTTTCATTTATATTACGATTGATGGAGCAGGCGCCGGGCAGGATTATTCCCCTGATGGGCAACCATGAGCAAGTCTTTCTGGCTTCACTTGCAGGCGACAAAAGAGAATTTTACCTGAAAATGGGTGGCGACAAAACCCTGCAAAGCTACGGCATTGCCCCCCCTTTTTCCGGCCATATTGCCAAGGCCATCCCCACCAGTCATCTGCATTTTTTTAATGACTTGCTTTTGTTCTGGGAAGATAAGGATTATATTTACGTCCACGCCGGGTTGCAGCCGGGAGTGCATTTAAGCCAGCAGTCCCCCCGATGGTGTTGCTGGGCCAGGGATCAATTTCTTAAGTCTGATTATAATTTCGGCAAAACGGTCATTTTCGGCCATACGCCCTTTGACAAACCCTTGATAGAAAAGCACAGAATAGGTATTGACACCGGGGCGGTGTATGGCGGAAGCCTTACATGCCTGGTCCTGCCGGATAAAGATTTTATTTTTGCCAAAGGATGATGAATTGACAAATGAACCAGGACAATGCCGACCAGATAAACAAAAAAGTCGTTGCCAACGCGGCTAAAGCAAAAATATCCCTTACACCGGAGGCATACCGTCTCTGGTATACATATTTTGCCGGCAACAACATAGAGCTCATTGCAGATATCAAAGAGACTCTTGATTCGGGGAAAGTGTT
>DAOUUW010000113.1 GCA_030667965.1 Deltaproteobacteria bacterium | reverse complement strand
CTCTGTGAGATAAATTTTTATGCGTGGTTGTGGTTGTGGTCTGCCCATGGACGCTAATTTAATTGTCTGGGAAGAAAAGTGCAAAGGGTTTGTGAAGGGGCAGAGGGGGAAAGGGGGAAGTATTTGACAACAATATTTCTGGGTTATCTGGTCCTGGGTGCTGTGGCCGGGGTACTGGCCGGGTTGCTGGGCATTGGCGGCGGGTTGGTGATTGTCCCCATGCTGGCCTTTGTCCTGCCGGGTCAGGGCGTGGAAGGCGTGCATGTCATGCATTTGGCCCTGGGCACATCCCTTGCCACTATTATATTTACATCGATCTCAAGTCTGCGCGCCCATCATGGGAGAGGGGCTGTGCGCTGGGATGTGCTGTTGAAGATAACCTTCGGAATTATTGTGGGCACT
The DNA here is from genome assembly GCA_030667965.1 of Deltaproteobacteria bacterium. Taxonomy (GTDB): domain Bacteria; phylum Desulfobacterota; class Desulfobulbia; order Desulfobulbales; family SURF-16; genus JAHLLM01. The sequence continues at coordinate 9,209 of DAOUUW010000113.1, read as the reverse complement.
TTTGCCGGCGCTTGTGTTGCATCCATGCTGCCGACCAGGGTGCTGAAGGCAATTTTCATGGTTTTTCTTTATTTCGTCGCAAGTCAGATGTTGATAGATAAAAAACCGAAACCTTCAAGAAGCCTGCCCGGAAATATTGCCATCACTGCTGTGGGCGGGGGGATTGGTATTTTTTCCAGCCTGGTGGGTATCGGCGGCGGCACCTTGTCGGTTCCCTTTCTGGTCTGGTGTAATGTCCCCATCCACCATGCCATCGGCACGGCAGCCGCCATTGGTCTTCCCATCGCCATATCCGGCACGGCCGGTTTTATCTGGCGAGGAATGGATGTTGCCGGTTTGCCTGCCTATTCTTTCGGATATCTGTATCTGCCTGCATTTATCGGCATCGTCTGCGCCAGTATTTTAACGGCACCGCTGGGCGCCAGGCTGGCCCATAGCCTGCCGGTGTCCCGGTTGAAAAAGGTCTTTGCGGTGCTGCTTTTTGTTGTGGCAACGAAAATGCTGCTGGATGTTGTGTAGGGCGATTTTCTACTTGCCGTTTCGTTTTACCGGTAGTTCCACTTTTATCAGCTATCCTCTTTCTTTCTCTTATCCCTGCCAAGATAAAAATTCTCCCATGACGAGGTGTTGACAAGCTCCCAGTTGCGCGGCGGTTCAAAACCGGTTTTGAATTTTTTCTGGGAATTGTCCGTTGTGGCCCGTTCATATGTCTTGACAAAGAGGCAGCGTTTTTTGCCGGGATAGACCTCGCACCAGCCGTCGCGGCTGCCGCCGCAGGGACCGTTCAGCATGTATTTTGCGCATCCGGACTGGGGACAGAGGTATTCGTGGGTGGAGAGGGTGCAGTCACCACAGTTCCGGCAGTCGAACAGAAGAAATTTTGAAATATGTTCAAAGGTTGCAAAAGGACGCTTTAAAAAAGACCGGTGCAGAGCCAGGCAGGTTTTTTGCGATTGATTGTACAATGCCTCTCCTGGTTCGAATGCCATGTTGTGAATAAAGCGAGCCAGGCTGTAAATCGGACGAAACTTGTCATAGTTGCCGACTTGATGTAGTTCCGGCAGATTGAGTCCGCTTGTTTCGTCTTTCCTGTAATAATAATAGCTGTCTGCTGACCGGAAGCTCAATTCTTTGATGAGTTCCTGCCAGTCCGTTTTATATTGGTCCGCCGTGCTCAGCATGTAGTCGAAATTCGCCATGGTCAGACCAGGTCCGCCGATATGCGCTCCGCTGTATCCCATTCCCTTGAGTACGGCCAGTATCAGGGCCGCCCTGTGGAGGCGGGACTTTTTACCTTTGTCAGGTGCTCTCCCTTCCTTTTTTAAAATCTCATAGAGACGTTCGGGGATAACACAACCGGGTACACCGCCCTTATATATGATATCCACCAGGGTCAGGCTGGGGATAAAAACACTGCCCAGGATGGGCGCCTGCAGGTTGTTCTGCTGCATATAGAGCAGCACTTCATGATATTTGCGGGCCTCAAAGCCGAGCTGGGTAATGACAAAATCGGCGCCGGCGGCAATTTTTCTGTGCAGCTTGCAGTATTGCATGAACTGCTCCGCCTCGGTCAGCTTGAAGGGAGAGACGGCAACGCCCTTGAAAAATGAGGTGGGGTGGCTGCATTGGTTGACATAGTTCCCTTTATTCATCATGTTGAGCATGTCCACCACATGGACGCTGTCCAGGTCAAAAACCGGCTTGGGATGGCCCGAGTAGCCCTTTTTGGGATAATCACCTGAGATGACCAGCAGGTTATGCAGCCCTCTCCTGTCCCAGCCGAAGAGCTGGCTTTCCATCTCGTTTCTGTTTTTGTCCTTGCAGGAAAAATGGCTGATAACGTCAAGTCCAACTTCCATTATCTCCAGGCCAAGCACTTCGGGTGACAGGGTGGGATGGCCTCCGGCATTGTCGGTAATGCTGACTGCCTGAATCCTGCCGTCATTTGCCAGCTCGCATGCCAGATCCAGGGTGCGGTCATGCTCTCGGTTGCGGCCTCCGCGGCTCGGCACCAGCTCAAAGGTAACGGTGAACTCTTCAGCATCAAAGAGAGAGCGCTGGAACCCTGAAATGGGCGCGGGTTCATGTTTGTCTTTACAATCTTCAGTCATACTGGTTATTTTGTCGGTTGAATTCTGGATACTGGAGGTTGGAGTTTCAGGATTTAGTCAACTTTTTACAAAGGTGCGCAGTGCGCACCCTACGTGAAATCAACATGTTAGCCTTTGTAGGGTGCGCATTGCGCACCACAAATAATGAAACTCCAAACTCCAGTTCAGGATAGTTAAGACGTTAAAATGGTTCAAAGCGAACTCATTCTTTTGAAGGACAATTAAATGAATCCCGAGCTCCTGCTCATTCTGGTAGCCTATTTATGTATTAAAGGTATAGAAAATATTGTTTCATTGGTCAACCTCCGTCATATTTCCATATATGGCCATATGGTGCCGGTGGGCTTTGATGGAGTGGTTGATGATGCGACTTTGAAAAGAATGAGGGACTATACCGTGGACAACGGCCGGGTGGATTTTGTTTCCTCGGCCGTGGACTTGGTCATAACAATTGTCTTTATCTTTGGCGGCCTGCTGGACTGGTATAATGCCTGGATCAGCGCCCAGGGATGGTCTTTGCCTGTGGCGGGGATCTGTTTTTTTCTTTTTCTGTCCTATGCTGAATTTATCCTGCAGCTTCCTTTCGGCCTTTATAAGACCTTTGTCATAGAGGAAAAATATGGTTTTAATCGCCAGACCTTTCCTCTCTGGCTGGCCGACGCGGCAAAAGGATTGTTGTTGACAACGATCATTTACAGTCTGCTTTTATGGGTCGCCTTTCTGCTGATCAAGGCCATGCCGTCAAACTGGTGGCTTCTTCTGTGGGGGTTCATGCTTTTTTTCAAGCTCTTCATGCTCTATGTTTCCCCCTACGTCATAGAGCCCCTGTTTAACAAATTTACCCCCATTGAAGATAAAAATCTTGAAGAGAAAATCAAGGCGTTGTTTGTCAAAGCAGGACTGTCCGTTTCAAGGGTTTTTACCATGGACGCCTCGAAACGGAGCGGCCATGGAAACGCTTATTTTAGTGGGATTGGGCACGTCAAACGTATTGTCCTTTTTGACACCCTGCTGGAAAAAAATAATGATGATGAAATCTTGGGGATTCTGGCCCACGAGGCAGGCCACTGGAAGAAAAAGCATATTTTAAAACGGCTCGTTGTCATGGAATGTGTCTCCTTTGCCGGACTTTATCTTGCCTGGTGGTTCATGCAGAGTGATGTGCTGCCGATTATTTTTGCTGTCAGTGAACCGACACTGTATGTGAAGCTGCTGCTTGTCGGATTTTGCGGGGCGCTTATTGCTTTCCCTTTTAAACCTCTGTTCAGCTATTCATCTCGAAAACATGAATGGGAGGCCGATGGTTTTGCCGTGGAGCTTTGTGGTAATTCTTACGGGCTTTCTCGAGCTCTTGTCAAGCTCGGTCGGGACAATCTCGCTAACCTCCACCCCCATCCCTGGTACACCTTCTTGTATTACAGCCATCCGCCGCTTCCCCAGAGGGTGGCAAAGCTGATTAATGCACCGTGCAAGATGAAGAGTCCGGGTAAGGACTTGAAATGAACCCCTCACATTGGCAGAACTGTTCACAGGTATTCCACGACAGGGCAGCGGAATATGATCAATGGTTTGAGGACAGTCTGCTTTTTGATGTTGAACTGACTGCTTTACTGGAACTGCAGACATCTTTTGCCGCTCCGAAAATGGAAATAGGGGTCGGGCCGGGGCGTTTTGCCGAAGCTCTTGATATATCATTTGGCCTTGATCCGGCTTTTGCGCCCCTCCTTCTGTCACGGAGAAGAAAAATCGCCGTTATGCGCGGCATAGGCGAAGAACTTCCTGTCCGCAGTGACTGCATGGCAAGCATGTACCTGCTTTTTACCTTCTGTTTTCTGCAGCAGCCCCGCCTTGTTTTGGCGGAATGTTATCGTGTTTTGACAGGTGGCGGCCATCTGGTCCTTGGTATGGTTCCTGTGTCCGGACCATGGGGGAAAGCCCTTCTCGCTAAAAAAGAGAAAAATAATCCGTTTTACAAACATGCTTCATTCTATGAAGCGGAGCAGGCATTGCACTGGATGCAGGAGGCAGGGTTCAAAATAGTTGAATGCCGGTCGTCACTCTTTCAGGAACCGGGCGATTTGGCAGAGGGGGAGCGTTCACGCGAAGGTCTGGATGGACAGGCGGGTTTCTGTCTGCTGGTCGGAGAGAAATAGGGAGGTTGGCATGATGCCGTTTTCATGTAGTGCCTTATGAGTTATTTTTGTGTTATTTATGGCAAAAAAATAGAGAAGAAAATCCTGATCTTAATGGTAATATGAGAGACCATGCTACTCTGGAACAGCTGGTTGTACTCTCCAACCTGGAAAGCCTTAATGCCGAATTTATCAAGTTGAATAAACCACCTGAAGAACGATTACAAAAACTTAACAAAATCGCTATTGAACATCTGAACATTTTGCTAACAAAAATAAGCGTTAAAAAACTTAACCCGTAATGTTTTTACGGTATTAATTGGCCGTTACGTGTAACGGTTAATATTGTCAGCTGATAATCAGTTTATAAGGGTCTTTCATTAAATCAATAATCCGGTGTACCTCTTCCCTGGATAACACAACAGGTATATACGGCTTCCTCTTGGCACGAACAACGCCATCCACCTTCCCGAACTCTTTCCCAAGCACATGCCTGAACAAAAATAGCAGTGCGTTAAATGCCTGATTCTGACTAGATGCAGAGACGCCTTGATCAACCGCCGGCCATGTCAAAAATGCTTTTACTTCATCAATGGCTAATAGCCGTGTATCTTTGCTTTTGGTGTAAGCCTGAAATTTGCGGGTCCAACCGCGATACGTTCTCAATGTTTCCGGAGAATAATGACGTATTTTAATGGCGTTTTTCAAATCATTGAAAACTCCAGCCCAATCTGCCCCGGTTAGTTTGAGGATTTTTCCCGTATTGGGTGTGGATTCAACATTTCGAGAGGATTTTGTGTCATCAAACTGATTTTCTTGATAAAATAAATTTTCTTTAGTATGTGAAGAAGAGGGAGCCTCACGTAAAGATTTATTTACAATCGTTCCATTACCACGGGAGAGGTTGTTCGGGGCTTTTCTTTTTAAGTGAAAGACCATTTCATAATAAAGAGAAATGGCATGATGCGCTTGATTTCTTTGTTTTTAGGTTTGTTTTTTTTCTCTCAGCTTTTCAATAAAGGCTGAAAGGCTTTCTTTGGCATCTTGCTGGAAATTGTATTTGTGGCAGAAATCAAGATAATATCGCAGCCATTTCACATAATATTGTTGCATGGAAGGCTGGACACTACTGTCGCCAATGAATGCTGTATACTGACTGACAAGATGAGCAGGAATTTGGATCATGTAAGATTATCAAGTTTCTTGTTATCCAGTCAACAATGAATGATATCAGGTTAGAAATCAGCTTACATGGCGGAAATTTCGTTATCAATATTTTAGATTTTGCGTAGATATCAAGAAATTTGATAACAACTTGTTAGGCATCAAGAAAATGGCAGAAAGACAAGGTAAAGCTTTAGAGAGTTTGGTTTCTAGTCTAGAAAAGGCATTGGCAGTGAACCCAAATGTGGCTGTGAATTCACCAATGCGACTCAAAGACAGAACCACAGGTAAATTGCGTGAACATGATGTTGTTCTTGAGTTAAAAGAAGGGCATCACTCGCTATTAATTGCAATCGAATGCAGAGATAGGTCAAGGCCAATTGGTGTTCCTCAGGTTGAGGCGTTTGGAGCCAAATGCCAAGATACAGGAATAAGTCAAGGCATTATTGTATCCACAATGGGCTTTTACAACACTGCAAGAACCAAAGCAGAACATCTTGGAATACGTTGTCTTGATATCGAAGAAGTAGACAACTTTGATTGGTTGCTAGCGCCAGGGATTTATGCAACAACAAGGCATTTAATCAGCAATGATTGGACATTTTATCCAGTTGAAGATGGTATTGTAGAAAAGGATGAATTTGAGGTAATCGATAGTGATGGGAATGCGGCAACAATGGCTGCATTGACCGCTAATGCACAGAACCAACTATCAAAACTGTTACCAGAAGTTCCCGAACCGATAGAAGAGGGTGAAATCAATGTGCGATTTCCAGGTGATGGATTACTTTTAAGAAGCAAAAGCTCAGGCAAAACCGTTCCTGTTAATTATGCAATTGCAAAATTACGTTATTCGGTAACTCAGGAGCTTGTACCGTTCAGGCTTGTTCAATATCAGGCTAAAGATAGCGAAGAAAATATTACTGATGCAGCATATGCAGATATGAAGTTCGGTGATAATGAGGCCCGAGTAATGATTGTATATAAAGACGGTGAAGGTGGAAAGGTGGTTTTAATCCCAAAAGGGAGCAAAAATGCCTAACAATCGGGTTAATTTGAGCGTAAAAGGAGTCTAAAAGGAGGTCAAGTCTGCCGTTGACTTTTTTGGTTCAACAATGGCTAATCAAAAGCCAAAAGCAGACTTGACCCCTTTTCTGACCCGGGAAAGGAAAAACACACTTCCTTTCCCGGGCCTGCGAGTCTCGCGGCTCAACAGCGACCGTTCTGCAGGGATAGAGTAACGATGATTCAATAGGGAAAGGGCAAGGTGGAAGAGTTTTTAATAAATTTTCCGTTTAAGTTTATGTATAAAAAATCTGATCATGGTTAATTTTAAGCAAATCGTAAATCTATACTATGCGTAAAAATAATTTAATTTTAATAAATTCGCTGTTGTTGTTTTTTTTCGTTGTTAGCACAGTAAATGGTGAAAACAGAATTAAAGGGTTTTCTAGCTATATCGAAATAAAAAACGGCCAGATTTTCTGCGGCGGGTTATACGGTAGCTGGCATACAAGCAGTACTGGCAAAATTTGTGCGGGAGGTAAATATAATAGTTGGCAGACAAGCAGTAGTGGTGAAATAGCGTGTGGTGGGGAGTATGACAGCTGGCAGACAAGCAGTACTGGCAAAATTTGTGCGGGAGGTAAATATAATAGTTGGCAGACAAGCAGTAGTGGTGAAATAGCGTGTGGTGGGGAGTATGATAGCTGGCAGACAAGCAGTACTGGCAAAATTTGTGCGGGAGGTAAATATGATAGTTGGCAGACAAGCAGTAGTGGTGAAATAGCGTGTGGTGGGGAGTATGATAGCTGGCAGACAAGCAGTACCGGTAAAGTATGCTGTGGAGGTCGTTATGATGGGTATCATGTCAGTGGGACTGGAGAAGTCTGTGTTGGCGGGCTATATAGAGGGAATTTGGAAGAATTGGATTCGCCTAATAAAAAGGCAACAAAAGAGTTACCTCAAAAAACTCCTCCCTCAGATAAAATTCTTAAAAATGACTCCACAAGTGAGACTCCCTCACCAACTTGTCATTCTAACATTTTCACAATTGAATCTGATTTACAGGGAAGACTGATAAGCTACCCGAATGGTTGGAACACATCGGTTGGTTCTGATGGCAGGAAGGTTGCTCACCCATTTGGTTGGAACACATCAGTTGGTTTTGATGGCAGGAAGGTTGCTCACCCATATGGTTGGAACACATCAGTTGGCTCTGACGGCAGGAAAGTTGCTCACCCATATGGTTGGAACACATCAGTTGGTTTTGATGGCAGGAAGGTTGCTCACCCATATGGTTGGAACACATCAGTTGGCTCTGATGGCAGGAAAGTTGCTCACCCATATAGTTGGAACACATCAGTTGGCTCTGATGGCAGGAAGGTTGCTCACCCATTTGGTTGGAACACATCGGTTGGTTCTGATGGCAGGAAGGTTGCTCACCCATTTGGTTGGAACACATCGGTTGGTTCTGATGGCAGGAAGGTTGCTCACCCATATGGTTGGGGAGTAAAAGAAGGGAAAGACGGCCGATTAGTTATTTTTCCATGTAATGTGGTTGGTTTTAAAAGTTTTTTTGACTTTCTGAAGCCATACCTTGAGGAATTCAAAGATTCAAACGAAAGTGAAACTCGTGAACTGGTGGATTATTATCTTTATTTATTCGTAAACGATGATGAATGATTAGTATCCTTTTACTGAGAAGTTTGCCGAACCAGGCGGTTCACTTGACGCCGAGAACGTCTGCGGCGCTGACGCGGCAAGTTTGTAGGCGGCGCAAGTGACCTTGATCGTTAGGTGAGGAACATATGAGAAGGAATGAAAAGGATATTGCTGACCGTATAGACGCTATGTCAATTGAACAGGCTCGAATTGAAATAGCCTCAGGAACCTTCGGAGATATTGGGAGTCCAAATCATAAATTTGCAGAATCATGGTTATCAGCCAAGGAAAAGAATCTTAAAATTGAAGCCCCAAAAATGGACAAAAAATCCAGCATGTGGCAAGAAATTGAACAAGAATATGGGTTTTCGAAAAGATCTTTTGGGAAAAAGATTAATTTCATTAAAGATCAATTCAAAAGAAAAATTATATTTCGCGATGTAGAGCATGCATATGTGCTTGCCAAACAGGGCTATAGTAAACCTGCTGTGATTTTATCTGGCGGAGTAACTGAAGAACTATTAAGACTTTATCTTGATCATAAAGGCATTAAACCATCACGCAATAGTTTAGACAGCTATATTAAAGCGTGCGAGGAAAATAGACTTATCGAAGCAGCTATTCACAAGCTTGCTGATTCTGTACGTCATTTTAGAAACGTCGTCCATCTGGAAAGGGAAATTTCCAGTAGGCAAACCATCTCCAAAGCCATAGCAAAGGGTGCCGTATCATCTATATTCACAATTGCAAATGACTTCACCTAACCAGTAAGGATTGATGCGACGTTTTTTTGTCGCTTTCAATCCTTTGTTCATGAGCCGCGGTCGATCGAGTCTTTGGGGTATTGCTTCAGGGGTGAATATCCTGGATAAGAAAAAGAAAGGTGGGATTTCTTCAGAGAGTATATTTTCGGCACATATGACTTTAGAGTTGGGGGTTTTTATAGCCCTAAACTCGGTTGCCGCAAGAGGATAAAAGGCATTTTTTCAGAAAAATGACGCACCTCTGGTCCTCCATCCTGATGACGGCCGAATTGGATACTGTTGTTGTCGGAAAAATGCCGGATCTAGGTGGGGCTCCTGCCGGGAACTGCCGGGATAATGCTATAGAGATAAAGCAGGTTCCCTCCACAGTCCTT
>DAOUUW010000150.1 GCA_030667965.1 Deltaproteobacteria bacterium | reverse complement strand
TTACTCCAGACTTTAACTGTTCAGATGTGCTTTAGATGTGCACCCTCAAGGGGCATAAACTCCAGCAGGCTGGCGCAGCATACTGGTGCTATGTAAGACAGCCTGATCGCGTGCATATGAAGTGCAGCTGAATAGTTACGAAATTTTTTGCTGATTACCACCCTGTCTCAGGGAATGTGAAATTTCTTTTTTTAGAGATTGAGTGGTAATATTGAGTTTGGAGTCTCACCATTTTTTGGTGCGCAGTGCGCACCCAACAATCAATTTTATAATATATTGATTTTGCGTAGCGGTACGCACCGCTCACCTTTATCAGGTATTGCATAAAATGCAGAAACTCAAATTTTATCAAGCAGGCTTTTTCATCATATTTCTGATTTGTGTCACCCAGTAACCGCTTAACAGATAGGAGTAAAGGTAGGTTCCGAAAAGAATCAGGACAAAGGATTTGATGATATCCATGGTGTCGCCCTGTAGTGAAAAGCCTGGGACAAAACCGAAAAGAAAGGGTCCGAGATAGAGGAATTTGGCAAATTGTGAGAGATTTTCAGGCAAACAATGTCGCTTTTATAAATTCCCTGTTCAGTCTGGCAATATTGCGGATTGAAATTCCCTTGGGACAAGCTGCTTCACATTCCCTTTCATTACTGCAATTGCCGAAACCCAGTTGGTCCATTGTCTTGACCATGTTCAGGGCTCGCTCCTGTCTTTCGGGATGTCCCTGGGGAAGCAGGGCCAGCTGGGAAACCTTGGCACTGACAAAAAGCATGGCAGACGCATTAGGACAGGCTGCCACGCAGGCGCCGCAACCGATGCAGGCGGCGGCATCCATGGCCTGCTCTGCTGTTTTCTGGGCAATAGGGATGGCGTTGGAATCCGGAGCGCCACCGGTGTTCACCGAGACATAACCTCCTGCCTGAATAATTTTGTCAAGCCCGCTGCGATCTACTATAAGATCTTTTTCCACCCGGAAGGCCCTGGCCCGAAAAGGTTCGATAACCAGATGATCACCATCCTTGAAATGACGCATATGAAGCTGGCACAGGGTGGTCTCTTTCTCCGGACCATGGGGCTGGCCGTTGACAACGGCACCGCACATTCCGCAGATTCCTTCGCGGCAGTCATGGTCAAAGGCAACAGGATCTTTGCCCTCCAGGGTCAGCTTTTCATTCAATACGTCAAGCATTTCCAGAAAAGACATATCAGTGGAAATATTATCAAGACTGTATTTCTCAAGTCGGCCCGGTGACGCAGAATTTTTTTGCCGCCATATTTCAAGTGTAAGATGTAATGTACGTGTAGTCTGCATAATGTATATTTTTATCGGCTATCAGCTATCAGCCTTATTTATAACTTCTCTGGCTCGGAGTCACATTCTCAAAAACAAGCGACTCTCTGTGCAGCTCAGCAGTTTGATTTTCGCCCCGATGCTCCCATGCCGAAACATAAGAGTATTTTTCATCATCACGCTTGGCCTCGTGTTCCTCGGTCTCGCTTTCTTCGCGCAGATGACAGCCGCATGATTCTTCACGCTGCAGGGCATCCAGCACCATGAGTTCGGCAAATTCGAGAAAGTCGGCCACCCGACCGGCCCTTTCCAGGGACTGATTTAACTCCTGCCCAGTACCGGGAACAAGGACATTATTCCAGAATTCTTCCCTGATTTCAGGAATTTTTCCCAGAGCCTTTTGAAGTCCTGCCTTGTTTCTGGACATGCCGCATTCGTCCCACAGGAGTTTGCCCAGTTCCTTGTGGATATCGTCAGTTGTTCTTTTCCCTTTAATGGCAAGCAGCCTGTTGATCTTTTCCGTTGCAGCCTTTTCAGCAGCCTGGAAGGCGTTTCCCTCAGCTTTCTGCGCAACAGGTGCAGTTTTGGCAAGATAAGTGCTAATGGTGTTGGGGATAACGAAATAACCGTCAGCCAGCCCCTGCATAAGAGCGCTGGCGCCCAGGCGATTGGCCCCGTGGTCGGAAAAATTGGCCTCTCCGAGGACGAAAAGTCCGGGAATGGTGCTCATGAGATTATAATCAACCCAGAGTCCGCCCATGGCGTAGTGAACAGCCGGATAAATCATCATGGGCTGTTTGACCGGTTCCTGGGCGGTGATTTTTTCATACATCTGGAAGAGGTTGCCGTATTTTTTCAGGATGGTTTCAATGCCGTCCCGCTTGATAGCATCGGCAAAATCAAGATACACGGCAAGACCGGTTTCCCCGACTCCCTTATTATCGTCGCATTGTTCCTTGGCATTGCGCGAAGCGACATCCCGGGGAACGAGGTTGCCGAAACTTGGATATTTGTTTTCCAGATAGTAATCGCGTTCCGACTCGGGAATATCAGCAGGAGAACGTTTGTCACCTTTGTTTTTCGGCACCCAGACCCGACCGTCATTGCGCAGACTTTCACTCATCAGGGTGAGTTTGGACTGGTAGTCGCCATGAACGGGAATGCAGGTCGGATGTATCTGTACAAAGCAGGGATTGGCAAAAAAAGCGCCTTTTTTATGGGCGCGCCAGGCAGCCGTCACATTGGATGCCATGGCATTGGTGGACAGATAATAGGCGTTCCCATAGCCGCCGGTGGCAAGTACAACGGCATGGGCTGCATGGGAGTTCAGAGCGCCACTCAGCATGTCACGGGTAACAATGCCTTTGGCCCTGCCGTCTTCCACAACAAGGTCCAGCATTTCCCGGCGGGCATGAATTGTGACTTTGCCCAGGTTTACCTGACGCATGAGAGCGCTGTAGGCCCCAAGCAGCAGCTGCTGGCCGGTCTGGCCCCGGGCATAGAAGGTGCGGGAAACCTGGGCGCCGCCAAAGGAGCGGTTGGCCGGCGTGCCGCCGTATTCACGGGCAAAGGGCACACCCTGGGCAACGCATTGGTCTATGATGTTATTGCTGACCTGGGCCAGTCGGTAAACATTAGCTTCCCGTGCCCGGAAGTCACCGCCCTTGATGGTGTCATAAAAAAGACGGAAAATACTGTCTCCGTCGTTTTGATAATTCTTGGCGGCATTAATGCCCCCCTGGGCGGCAATGCTGTGGGCCCGGCGGGGGCTGTCATGGATGGTGAAAACCTTGACATTATAGCCCAGTTCGCCAAGGGTTGCTGCGGCAGAGGCGCCGGCCAACCCGGAGCCGACGACGATGATTTCGTATTTTCGTTTATTGGCCGGGTTAACAAGTTTGCCGGCAAAAAGATGGTTGTCCCATTTCTGTGCTAAAGGGCCATCCGGTATATGCGCATCAAGTTTCATTTTTTTATATGCTTTTATCCGTAGAGCCTGCTTCCAGCAGGCTGACTTGGTTTTTTTAAACTTTTACTTTTTTTACATTAAGAAATTTGCCAGGGTCAACGCACAGATAGGAATGAGAATAAATATCCCGCTGAGTAGAACAGTCAGGGTCAAGGATCCGTTTTTGAGTAAACCATCATATTTGGGATGATTGACTCCCAGGCTCTGGAACAGACTCCACAATCCATGACTGATATGCAGGGCCAGGGCAGCCATGGCAATGATGTAAAAGAGGCCATAAATGGGAGTGCTTAACGTGTTTTTCACCAGTTCGGCAATGGGCAGTGAATGATCTGTGAAATGAAAATTGGCCAGATGAACACCGATAAACAGTAAAATAATAATCCCGGTATAAGGCATTGTCCGTGATCCTGGGGTTCTCCCGCCGGATGCCTTTGACACGCTGTATCTGATTGGTCTGGCATCATTATTTTCCAGAAAAAGGGTGATGCCCAGAAAAATATGTATCAGAAAGACAGTAAGAAGAACAATTTCAAAGAATGGAATGAGAGGCCCAAGAGAGTGAAGATGGGCGGCATAGGAATTAAAACTCTCTCTCCCCCAGAAAGTAGTGGAATTGCCCAAAGCATGAACAACGAGAAACAGGCTGAGAAATAAACCCGTCAATGACATGAATATTTTTTTGCCGACAGATGAAAGGAATGTTTTATTGTTGACCATACGATAAAAAATGTAAAAATATTAGTATGTAAGAAAGAAATTAAATGATTAAACTTAATTAATATACATTATTAATTAAAGAATATCCAGTAGAAATACCTAGGTGTACAGGGCCATGTCAAAATGATTCGCAACACTTTAACATAAGGGAATTATCTACCACGAAGAACACGAAGCGCACGAAGAAAAAACAAAAAAGATTTCCTATGTTTTCTTACAGTTAACCCTTCGTGGCCTTCGTGTGCTTCGTGGTGAAATAACAATTTATACGCGACTTTGACAAGCTTACACTATGCCCATTTTGGCAAGAAGCCGCAGGATTCCACTTTGCTCAAGCCTTGTCAGACCGGCTTTTTCAGCATATGCAAGTGCCTGTTCATATTCTTTATGGGAAAGAGCCTTGTCAATCGGCGGGTAATCATGCGCTTTATAAACCGGCCTGTACTGCTCCATAACATTGACGTAGGTTTGAGGTGATAATGAGGCGAGAAATTTAAGTATTTTTTCTGTTTCATCAAGGCAGCCCGGCATGACAAGATGACGGACAAGAAGCCCTTTTACGGCAATGGATCGGCTTCCCATCTCAAGATCTCCAACCTGTCGGTACATTTCCACTATGGCCCTTCGGGCTGTATCCGGATAATCCGGTGCGTTGGCAAATCTTCCGGCTGATTCCCTGTGCCGGAATTTGAAATCCGGCATGTAGATGTCTATAATTCCATCAAGCAGTTGCAGGGTTTCTAATGCGTCATAGGAGCTTGTATTGTAAACAAGGGGAAGATGCAGGCCTTTTTCAATGGCGGCAGGTAAAGCCGCAACAATCTGCGGAACAACATGGCTTGGGGTGACGAAGTTAATATTATGACAACCCTGTTTCTGTAGACTTATCATGATAGCCACAAGCTGTCCGCTGTCGACTTCAACACCTTCCCCTTCGTGGCTGATGGAATAATTTTGACAGAAGACGCAGCCAAGATTGCAGTTGCTGAAAAATATGGTCCCGGAACCGCTTACCCCGACAAGGGGGGCCTCTTCGCCGAAATGGGCGTTGTAACTTGCTACAACGGCTTTTAAACCGGTTTTGCAGAAACCCTTTTCTCCTTCTCTCCTGTTTACCCCGCATTTTCTTGGGCAGAGGATGCAGTGATCAAGTATTGCCTCAAGCGAGTCAATTCGTGCCTGCAACTCCCCGGACTCGTGTAGTTTTACATAGGAAGGTTCTTTTTTATTCTTTGTCATTTTCTGTCCCCGGCAAAGATGCTACAATCATCATTTTTTTACTGTAGCAGAAAGTGGTCGGCAATGACAAATGCCGGATGTGACTATTTATCATGCAAAACTGGCAATCTCTTTTAAAACAAAGCATTACATGCGCAGAACATCTCCCCGCAAACCTTGGCGGAGGTGATGAACGGATCAACAAGGTCAGGGAAATTTATCCCATGCGGATTAATCCCTATTATCTGGGACTTATCCGACAAAAAAACGATCCGATCTGGAATCAGTGCGTTCCGAGGATGGAGGAATTACAAGATAACGTATGCATGGAAGACCCTCTTGACGAGGAAAATCTCAGCCCGGTCCCCAACCTCATTCATAAATACCCTGACCGGGTTCTTTTTCTGGTCACTTCGCAATGCGCCATGTACTGCCGTTTCTGCACCCGCAAAAGAAAGGTGGGAACTGGGCGCATGGTCGTCACCAGCGAGACCATTGCCGCGGGCATTGACTATCTTAGAAAAAATCCTCAAATCCGCGACGTACTTATTTCAGGCGGCGACCCCTTTCTACTGTCAGATAGCAGGCTGGAAGAGATACTGAAAGCCGTCCGGGAAATTCCCTCGGTCGAGATTATCCGTATCGGCAGTCGCGTGCCCTGCACCCTGCCCATGCGGGTGACCCAGCGTCTTGTCCGTATGCTGAAAAAATATCATCCTCTTTATATCAACACTCATTTTAATCACCCCCTGGAAATCACTCCCCAATCCGCCCTTGCCTGCGCAAGACTTGCTGACGCTGGTATTCCCTTAAGTTGCCAGACCGTCCTGCTCAAAGGGGTCAATGATGACGCTGAAACCATGAAGGAATTAATGTGCAAACTCCTGACAATTCGGGTCAGACCCTATTATCTCTTCCAGGGCGATATGACCCGAGGCACCAATCATTTCAGGACGTCCATTGACACAGGCAAAAAAATTATGCGTTCGCTCATCGGCCACATCTCCGGGCTGGCCGTGCCGACCTATGCGGTGGATGCTCCGGGTGGAGGCGGCAAGATCCCGTTGACTCCGGATTATGTCCAAATTGAAGGGCAACAACTGGTGTTTACAAATTATCTCGGCAAGACGTGTTTTTACGATAACGCGGGTGGGTGATCAACGAATCGGCATGAAAGATACTGTTACAACAAGGCATTGACGTTTCTCTCACAGAGTTCACAGATCTTCATTGTCTCTGCAAACTCTGTGAGAAACGTTCATATTTTTCAAAGTGTTTAAGGTTGTTTGTCACAATAATCATCTTTTGACTCCGGGCGTGGGCAGCAATCATCATATCCATTGAGCCGATGGGTGATCCTTTTGCCCTGAGCTTTGCTCGTATATTTCCATAATGTTCCGCAGCTGCTTTGTCCCAGTTGAGAACGTCAAGGTGCCGTACAAAATCATCAACAACCTGGCGGTTGATTTTCTTAGATGAAGAATGTTCGACTCCATAAATCAATTCTGCATACGTAACTACAGATATACATATTTGCTCCATTTTAAGTTTATTGAATCGCTCAAGGACAGGTAGAGGTTTTTCTCGTAGAATGTAACTGCAGATATTTGTGTCGAGCATATATCTTTTCATTCAAACAACACCCTTTCTTCAGGATCAAGGTCAGCTCTGTTTTTCATGAAATCAGGTGACGTGGTTTGTTTGGAAAGGAAAAAGGCATCCCAGGATTGAGGTTTGGCGGAAAGGATAATGTTGTCCCCTTCCTTTCGAATAAAAAAATCTTTTCCTTCGAAACGAAATTCTTTCGGAAGGCGAATCGCCTGGCTCCGGCCATTTTGAAAAATTTTTGCAGTTTGCGGCATTTTGTCGCCCCCTTTGGTAGGTATCAAGGTATAGTGCAAACGATAATATATATCGTGATAGGTATCAAGCAGGAATCGGGGATATTTCTCTCTTCGTCTCATTTGTGGTGAACCTGCGTTTGGTGCGCATTGCGCACCCTACTACACCAATCCTTGATCGAGCATGGCGTTGACTACCTTGACAAAGCCGGCAATATTGGCCCCGGCCACGTAATTGCCGGGAACGCCATAGTCATCGGCGGCGTCCATACAGGTTTTGTGGATAGATTTCATGATGATTTTC
>DAOUUW010000239.1 GCA_030667965.1 Deltaproteobacteria bacterium | reverse complement strand
GTGCTGATGAGCTTTTTGCAGGCTACCACTACATGAAACATTTCCCTCTGGATAAGCTCAATGAAGAGGGGCGCCGCTGCACCCAAGGTCTGCATAATATTAATCTACAGCGCGCCGATCGCATGGGCATGTACTTCAACCTTGAACTGAGGGTCCCTTTTCTCGACAAGGAGATGATCGCCCTGGCCATGGAAATCCCGGCACATCTCAAGAAAAAGGAGGAAAACGGCGCCAAAATCGAAAAATGGATTTTCCGCCAGGCCTTTGCCGATAGCGGCCTACTTCCCGATGAAATACTCTGGCGCTACAAAGTCCAGTACACCCAAGGTGCGGGTTGTGAGTCCTTGGGAGAAAAACTTGCTGAAAAAGAGATCAGCGACGATGAACTGGCAAGGTTGCAGCATGATCACCCCCAGGCCGTAATAACCAGCAAGGAGGCGGCCCTCTACTTCAAAATTTTCAGGGAATTTCATCCACAGGATTCCATTCTGAAATCCATCGGTATCTGGACTGGTTTCGATTTTGCCGAAGAACGTGAAGAAGTTCACGGCACTATGGACGGCACCCTGGCGCATGCCACCTCGTGATTAGGGGTAAATTCAGGTTGTGAGAGAAGTGCATGATTCAGCTTTGGGATGTCTGCAAATCATTTGATGGGGGAAAGACCTTTGCGGTTAACCACCTTTCCCTCACCGTTCATGAAGGGGAAACCCTGGTCCTCCTTGGAACATCCGGCTGCGGAAAAACCACGACGCTGAAAATGGTCAACCGGCTCATTGAACCGGACAGCGGCCGTATCGAGGTCGACGGCAGGAATGTTCTGCAACAGAATCCCCAGGATTTGCGGCGTTCCATCGGTTATACATTTCAGGGTATTGGACTTTTCCCTCATATGACAGTGGCGGACAACATCTCCATTGTCCTGCGCCTCTGTGGCAAGAGTCGTCAACAACGCCGTGACCGTGCTCGAGAGATGCTCGAAATGGTGGAACTTGATCCCCAGCGTTTCACAAACTGTTATCCCGATCAGCTCTCCGGAGGCCAGCAGCAGCGGGTCGGAGTCGCTAGGGCCTTGGCCGCCAACCCCAAATATCTACTCATGGATGAGCCCTTTGGCGCCTTAGATGCCTTGACCCGAGACGCCTTGCAACAGCAGTTTCTGAAACTAAAAAATGAATTTCAGAAGACTGTCATTTTTGTAACCCATGATATCATTGAGGCCCTGATTCTTGCTGACCGGATCGCTGTTATGCATGAGGGACGTATTGAACAGATAGGGACAAAAACTGAAATCCTGCAAAAACCCGCCTCCCAATTTGTCAGGAACCTCTTTGCAAAACCTGCGGAACAGTTAAAGGATTATTGGACTGCTTTGGCATGATTGATTTCTTGATTGAGAAAGGTCCCGAATTGCTGATCAAATTCAGGGAGCATATTGTGCTCACCGGAGTTTCGACCTCGCTTGCAATACTAGCCGGTGTTCCACTCGGCATTCTCATTACGCGCCATAAGACTATTAGGGGAACTGTGCTAGCCGCAGCCGGCATTGTCCAGACAATCCCCAGTCTTGCCATGCTGGCTTTTCTGCTCCCTATACTCGGAATTGGCATCAAACCTGCCATCGTTGCTTTGACTCTCTATGCCTTCTTGCCGATTATCAGAAATACCTACACCGGCTTAACGAATATTCCCGATGAAATCATTGAGGCAGCAACCGGGGTGGGGTTTACTCCCAAGCAAATGCTATGTCTGGTTGAACTTCCTCTTGCTATGCCTGTTATTTTTGCCGGGATTCGGACAGCTGCGGTTATTGGGGTGGGGATTGCCACACTCTCTTCATTCATAGGGGCGGGAGGCTTGGGGGATTTCATTAATCGGGGCCTTGCCCTGAATAACACGAACCTTATTTTTCTCGGTGCGGGCGCGGCTGCCATTTTAGCCCTGACGATTGATTTCTTACTTGGTTTCGTGGAAAGTCGTATATGGAGACGAAAAACTTAAAAGAGCAGAAGGAAAAAATTATGCGACATCTGAAGTGCTATTCGAGTCTCAGCGGCATTATATTTATCTTCCTTTTTTCCTTTCTTCTCACCAGCTGTGCAGAAGATACGAGCAAACCAACGATACGAATAGGCTCAAAAAATTTTACCGAGCAAATCATCCTGGCAGAAATAATGGCGCAGCTCATTGAAAACCGGACGACTCTCAATGTGAAACGAATTTTCAATCTCGGCGGCACGATGATTTGCCATAATGCCTTGATCAGTGGAGAAATAGACCTCTATCCTGAATATACCGGCACGGGACTGACCGCCATTTTGCAACTGGATGTCATTACCAACCCTGAGCTAGCTTTCAAATCTGTGAGTAGTCATTATCTTGATACCTTTCAACTGAAATGGCTCCAGCCTTTTGGGTTTAACAATACCTATGCCCTGACCGTACGCGGCAGCGATGCCCGTGAAAATGGCTGGACAAATATAAGTGATCTCGCCACTACCGGGGCCAAATTGAAAGCTGGATTCACAGCGGAGTTTATTGAAAGACCTGACGGATACCCTGGACTTAAAAAAAGATATGGCATCACCTTTCTTTCGGTAAAAGACATGGATCCTTCTTTGATGTACCGGGCGATTGCAGAAAACCAGGTTGATGTTATCTGTGCTTTTTCCACAGACGGCAGGATAAAAGCCTATGACCTTTTTTTGCTTGAAGATGACTCACTATTTTTTCCACCATACTCTGCAGCGCCGGTTATCAGGCTAGAGACGGCCCGAAGATATCCGGAGGTGGAAAAAACACTGCATCAGCTTGCAGATATAATTGACAACCGTGCCATGCAACAGCTTAATTATGCCGTTGATGAATTAAAAAAATCGCCAGAGAATGTGGCCCAAAGATTCCTTCTGGAAAAAGGGTTGATAATAGAACCGTAAAGGTCTGTATAAATTCTACGGAACTAACCCCATCCTTGCCTCAGCGGGAACAACGAGATAAGCCCCCCTGCGGGCACTCTTTTTAGTCCTCCCTTTGAGGGGTACTCTGTTCAATACTCGCTCGGAGTCTACCGCTTACCTGACGGGTATTGAACAGAGTCCGAGCATGAAAATAACAGAGGGAAAGATGGCAGAAAAATGGGTCGAACAGATGAAGAATCAGGTGAATACACTTGATAAGCTAACAAAGTATATCAATGTCTCTTATATTTCAGATATCTCTTGTTAAGAGGGTGTAGCCTCAAAACATCGAAACTGAAGAAAGCTTGCCAGAGGCTTCAGTTTATCGATTTTCAAGATACCCTTCGGCATATATAATCTCGCCCATCTGGAAAGAAGCCGCATTTCAGTTCTAAACGGCATCTTATCAAT
>DAOUUW010000048.1 GCA_030667965.1 Deltaproteobacteria bacterium | reverse complement strand
TCAATGACCGGTTCCGGCACGACAAAGGTCTCGCCATAGGTATTGTTGAATTTGATGGCAATATCGCGGGCCACCTCAAGATGCTGTTTCTGGTCTTTACCCACCGGCACCTGTTCCGCCTGGTAGAGTAGAATATCCGCCGCCATGAGAACCGGGTAGGCAAAAAGGCCGTGGGTTGCCGCAATACCCTTGGCAACCTTGTCCTTATAGGAATGACAGCGTTCCAGCAGTCCGAATGGAGTCAGACTTGACAGAACCCATGTCAACTCCGTTACCTCCGGCACATCGGACTGCACCCAGAAAATGCAGCGGTCGGGATCAAGACCAAGGGCCATGAAATCCGCCGCCGCTTCCATGGTGTCGCGGGCCAGGGCTTTTGGATCCTGTACGGATGTCAACGCATGGAGATTAACGATAAAGGCATACAACTCGCCCCGATCCATATTGTTAATCATGGGGCGCATCATGCCGAAATAATTGCCGATATGAAGTTTTCCAGATGGCTGGATACCTGAGAGAATTTTCATGAAATATACGCTTTATTTATAACTACTTCGGTGTTCAGGTAAAAGGCTGAAAGTTGAAGGAAAAACCCAAAAATCTCCAATGGAGATTCTTGTTAAATTTTACCCAAACAGGTCAAAATGACTCCAATTGTATTGTTTTAACCCTACAGCCTTCAGCCTTCAGTCTATCTACCTGAATAGTTACCTTAATTTTTAATTTATATAAAAGGAAATGATAATGCCCTGTTTATATACTCATCCCGTCGGAGAAGGACAATAAAAAAAGGGAGCAAAATCGCTCCCTTTTTCATGCAGATTCTCTTTTGAATCGGATAGTGCTTATTTTACCTCTTCAAAATCGGCATCCACCACGTCGTCGTCATCTTTCTTCCCGCCACCGGCTGCTCCGGCATCTGCTCCTCCGGCATCTGCTCCTCCGGCAGAGCCACCGCCAGGCTGTTCCTTGGAGGCCTGGGAATACATGATCTCAGCAAGCTTATGGGAAGCCTGGGTCAATTCTTCCGTGGCTGACTTAATGGCATCAAGATCATTACCCTCAAGGACTTTTTTAACTTTCTCTATTGCTGACTCAACATTTCCCTTGGTTTCGCTGTCAACCTTGTCGCCCACCTCTTTCAGGCTCTTCTGTGTAGCGTAAATCATAGAATCGGCGTTGTTTTTGGCCTCAACAAGCTGCTTGCGGCTTTTATCTTCTTCGGCATGGGACTCAGCGTCACGCTTCATCTTCTCGATTTCTGCCTCGGACAGGCCGCTGGAAGCGGTAATCTTAATGGACTGCTCCTTGCCGGTTCCCATGTCTTTAGCGGAAACATGCAGGATACCGTTGGCATCCAGATCAAAAGTCACCTCGATCTGCGGCATACCGCGCGGGGCCGGCGGAATATTCGCCAACTCAAAGCGTCCGATGGTTTTATTGCCTTCGGCCATTTCACGCTCACCCTGCAGAACGTGTATAGATACTGCAGGCTGGTTGTCCGCAGCCGTGGAAAAGATCTGGCTCTTCTTTGTGGGAACAGTTGTGTTCTTCTCAATCAGTTTTGTCGTTACCCCGCCCAGGGTCTCAATACCGAGAGAAAGCGGTGTTACATCAAGAAGCAGTACGTCTTTAACGTCACCCCGAAGTACACCACCCTGAATAGCCGCACCGATGGCAACCACCTCGTCGGGATTAACGCCCTTGTTAGGTTCCTTGCCGAAAATTTCTTTGACTTTCTGCTGCACCTTGGGCATCCTTGTCATGCCGCCCACCAGAATAACCTCATCGATATCCGAAGGGGAAAGGCCCGCATCCTTTAGAGCTGTCTTGCAGGGTCCCAATGTACGGTCAATCAGATCTTCAACCAGAGATTCAAGTTTGGCCCGGCTCAACTTGATATTGAGATGTTTGGGACCGCTTGCATCGGCTGTAATAAAAGGAAGATTGATATCCGTTTCCATGGTGGTGGAAAGCTCTTTTTTGGCTTTTTCACCCTCTTCCTTGAGACGCTGCAAGGCCATTTTGTCAGTGCGCAGATCAATGCCCTGCTCACGTTTGAATTCATCGGCCAGCCAATTGACAATACGCATGTCAAAATCTTCGCCGCCAAGGAAGGTGTCACCGTTGGTTGATTTTACCTCGAAAACGCCGTCTCCGATTTCCAGGATGGAAACATCAAAGGTTCCGCCGCCGAGATCATACACAGCTATGACCTCCTCGCCTTTCTTATCCAGGCCGTAGGCAAGGGCGGCGGCAGTTGGCTCGTTGATAATCCTCTGTACATTCAATCCGGCAATGCGGCCCGCGTCCTTTGTTGCCTGACGCTGGCTGTCGTTAAAATACGCAGGAACGGTAATGACAGCATCCGTCACCTCTTCACCAAGATACTCTTCGGCGGTCTGCTTCATCTTGCCGAGAACCATGGCGGAAAGCTCAGCAGATGTATAATGCGTTCCTGCCACGTCAATCATTGGCTTACCCTTTCCCTCCACAATATGAAATGGGCTTACTTCAATAGATTTTTTTACTTCCGGATCAGAGAATTTACGACCGATCATGCGCTTCATGGCAAAAATCGTGCGCTCCGGATTGGTAACTGCCTGCCGCCTGGCAACCTGACCGACAAGACGCTCCCCTTTGTCAGAAAAAGCCACCACGGACGGGGTGGTTCTGTTCCCTTCCACGTTTGTCAGCACCTGGGGCTCGCCGCCTTCCATTACTGCAACGCATGAATTTGTTGTTCCTAAGTCAATTCCAATTATTTTACCCATATTAAATCTCCAAAAAACGTAATTTATATAAACAAGTTATAGGCTTGCACTCTCGTTAGTTTAATTATTTCTTTGCCACAACAACCTTAGCCGGACGAAGAAGCTTATCCTTGAGCATGTACCCTTTCTGAAATTCCCGCAGAACACAATTGGGCTCAGCCCCATCACTTTCTTCCATGGCCAGGGCTTCGTGAATATTGGGATCAAACTGTTCTCCAATGCTCTGCATGGCAACAAGCTCAAATTTTTCCAGAGTTGCGAGCATACCCTTGTAAGTCAATTCAACTCCGGAAAGCAAATCTGCTGCATTGTGCGTTTGATTTCCCTGCTCAATGGCCCGCTCCATATTATCAATGCTGGGCAGCAGCTCTTTTAAAATCTGCTCTTCAGCAAACTTGAGGGCCATTCCCCGTTCCCTCTCAAGTCGTTTCTTAAAATTTTCAAACTCTGCCGCAAGCCGAAGCAACTGGTCTTTCGTTGCTGCAAGCTCCGCCTTGGTCTGCTCCAACTCATCCACCTCTTCAATTTCGGCAGCATCGCTGTCTTCCAGACCATTTGCAGACTGTATTTCTTCTACATTTTCTTGATCCTGCTCCTCTGCAACAGGTTCGTCCTCGACAATTTCCTCTTTTTCCGTCACTCGTTCCTCCTGTATTGGACAAAACTCTTCAACAAAACTTTGAAGAATTTCCAGTTCTATTTAAAACACAAGGCGCCGAGAGCCTCTGACTATCCGGCCTCAACCGGTTCAGTACTCTCCGTCCATCGCTTTGTGGAACAATAAGTATGCTCTTTTTCAATGTCAAGTAAAGGGAAGATATTGATAGACATCCTTTGACACAAAGCGAAATTATTTGCAGGTTCAAAGTAGTATTCCTTGATTTTTCAAAAAGTTATCTGCTAGTCTGCTTTCATGAACTTTAAAACAATGCCTCAATAATCCTCAATACAGATCATCCAACATTCGCTATGGACAAAAAAAAATTCTTTCTCCTTGTTCTTGCTGCTCTTACAGTAGGCTTCTCTCTTTCCGCACAGGCGGAGATGAATCCGGTCCAGAAGCACAGGGCGGGTCTTCCGCCATTTGATGTGCTGCAGAAAATTCTGGCAACAAACCAAAAGAGACAAATTATTCCGCCTGAAAATACTGCCACCTCCCCTACCCCATACATTACCTGGCTGGCCGATTGCGACGCCAGGGTGCAGCCCCGATTTATTCTATCCCATCCCGAAGGAAAAATTTTCTCCGCGAGAAACCTGACTAACCAGCTCAACGCCTCACTTGCGGCTGTTGACTATGGAATCCGCTATCTGCACAGCCCTGTGCTGCTCATCACCGGCAATACGGACAACGAACCAATCACATTATTTTTAAACGGTCACCTGAACGGTCTTGACCAGACAGTTCGCCGGGAATTGATCCAGCTCTATCACCCCTTGCAGACAATTAGCGCAGAGGCTTCAGCAAACAAAACAGCGGAGAGGGAGAGAAAATTAACAGAAAGCAATGTGGACTACCAGATCTCTCTGGCACTTGAACGCTACGCCGACAGAGTCAAGACAGGCAGGTTGGTGGTGATCGGCAGCATCCTTGACATTGCCAATTATTATGGGAAAGGCAACAATCAGCTGATTATCACCAACATCAACGGTGAAACCGACGCCAAAAAGATGAGAGCAATGCCTCTGCTCCGCACCATCGACCCGAAACTGCTTGGCAATGTAGGCAGGCCGGAGGAAAAAAGGAAAGAAAAGGAGAAATAGCTGAATGACAAATCAAGTCTGCGCTCAACCATTTCTCCTGACATAAGAACTACGAAGCAAGATACCTGCTAATATTTCCCGCCATGGTTTCAAAAATCATGCGGAAGGTGTCTTCATCCCGCTCCAGCAATGTTATGCGGAACCCCTGCAATGATGTGGCAAAGGAAGAAAGGGGCACAACGCATATGCCGGTGGCACCGAGCAGATAATAGACAAAACGCTTGTCAAGGGAGGTTCCGGGAAGGCTGACCAGTCTTTCAACCTCAGCCTGCACCTCTTTGTTTTCAATTTCCAGGGTCTGCTGGTGGCTTAGCACTCCATCCTCAAAAACCACACTCATATAAAAAGCCCCATTTGTCCGGTTTACCAAAATTCCATCAACATGCTTGAGGCAGTCATAGGCAATATTTGAATGTCTCTCATAGCGCTCA
This sequence comes from Deltaproteobacteria bacterium, assembly GCA_030667965.1. GTDB lineage: Bacteria > Desulfobacterota > Desulfobulbia > Desulfobulbales > SURF-16 > JAHLLM01. The sequence continues at coordinate 12,543 of DAOUUW010000048.1, read as the reverse complement.
ATGCGCTCCGCCAGATAATTATTGTACTCCGGGTGACTGAGCAGTTTGGGAATCGCTTTCTGCGGCAGGGTAGTTGAGCAGACCTCCACCATCTTGGCGTTGAGAATGGAAGCGACATATTGCTCAAACAGAGGATCTTTATGACCATTATACACCTCTATCCATCCACAGCGGGAACCGGGCCAGGGCATCTCTTTGGAAATACCGCGCATGACAATGGCTGGCACTGCACCGATTATATCGGCAATCGCCACCGTCTTTTTACCATTGTAAACAATATGGTGATACACCTCGTCGCAGATAATAAAGAGATCATAACGGCGGGCAATCTCAACCATACCCCGCAAAATTGCCTCCGGATAAACAGCCCCGGTTGGATTATCAGGGTTGATAATCAAAATCCCGGCTACCGCCGGATTATATTTTATTCGTTTTTCAAGGTCATCCAGGTCCGGATACCAGTTATTATGGGGATCAAGTCGATAGGCCACCGGCCTGTCACCGGCATGGGCCGCTTCGGCCGATGAGTGGGTTGTATAACTCGGCGTCGGAACTACAACACGGGCAGTACGGCGCAAAAAACCAAACACCTTACTGATGGCGTCTCCCAGGCCATTAAAAAAGAGAATATCATCGGCCGTGATCTGGGCCCCACCGCGTGCATTGGTCTGCTCGGCAATAAATTCGCGGGTTTCCAGAATTCCCCGGGTGGGACAATAGCCATAGCTTGAATCTTCCATGGCAAAATCAGCGACAATCTCTTTCATCCACAGGGGAATCTTCTCGCCCTTGGCCACCGGATCGCCGATATTTTCCCAATAGGTCTTCATGCCGAATTCCTGCAATTTCATTCCCACATTGACAATATTACGAATCTCATATGTCAATTCACCTGCACCTATATGCACAATATCCGTACGCATCTTTCTGTTCCTTCCTTTTCTCTCTGAGCCATGCCCCGCGCCAAGGGGGAGCAAGTAATCATAAAAACCGACTAACAGACAACCAGTCTGAAGCCGGTAAACTATAAAATATATGAACCTTAATTTTGAATAATCATTTTAACTACCACAGCAACCCTGGATAGTCAATAAGACGTTAAGCTCCGGGCCTTGAGTGCCGATACGTTAAATAACACCAAGTTTTCCAGGGAGGGATATCATGGCAACGATATGGCGTTTTACAATACAAAACAACATGGTGACAAGTGGAAATAAAAAGAGAGGCAAAATTTCGAAAACAGGATGCAACGAGCCTTTCAAAGACCGTTACTGGTGTCCAAAACTGCAATGGTTCAGCAAAGAGATGTGCCCCTTTATCAACCGCAGGGAATGTGAGAATTATGAGGTCATGTGCGGCAGCCTGTGATGGCTGATGGCTGATGGCTGATGGCTGATGGCTGATTAAGCAAACTTCATTTTATGTTGAACAACAACCCTTTTAAACCGAAAGCACAAAACCCCCTTTCCCCAGCATAAACATGGCCTGATATCGTGAGGCAGCGCGGGCTCTCATTCCACCTGTCCGATTTTCATTCTTTTCCGCAGAAAAGCCCGCTTGGTCCTCGGCAGACGTTTCCGCTGATGACACCTTATCCTCCCCCTGCTCCTTGCGTGCTTCCAGCTTCTCAAGATTAATTTCCTGTCTGGCCTCCGACATAGAGGAAGAGGCGGCGGCCGCCACCTTTCTGTCCTGCGGAGAGGGATCAACAGGGGCCAGTGCTGCAGCCCGTACCCGCGCCATTTTGGCAAGAGTTTTTTCCGGAGTGGCCCCCTTTGACGTGTCTATCTGCACCTCGCCGGCCACTGCATAGTTGTGGCCATCCGGGCCTCTTTGATATGAAAAGGAAGCACCGCTTGTGGCAAGTCCGCCTGCGGCGGCAAGATGGGCCTGTTCATGGGCACGGACAGCGGCATCAGCCTGTTTCAATTCGGCAAGCAGAGCCAGTTCTTCCTTTGCCAGAGGCTCTCCGTCAATTCCCTTGACCTGAGAGGAGACAGGATACTCCTCAGACTCTTCCACTTGCTCAGCAGCAGCTCCAGTTGCCATTCCTTCTTCATCGGATGGCCTTCCTGTAATTTTTTTTGCCTGATTCTCATAAGCCTGCGACGCACACATGGCACAGCTGCCGCACCTGCAGCCGGAAACGGACGCTGTCTGGCCATCGGGAGCTACACGATTACGCTCCCACTGCCCCTGCTGAAAGACATCCTGCTGTCCCGCATCAGGACGAATGCCCGCATCGGGTCGCATTAACGGCGGAGCACTAGCCTCACGTCCCGGAAGAGCAGGATAATAGCCGGATAATATAGGGTTGATTGTCGCCATAATGGTTATGAGCGGTGATTTGCGTTTATGTTCAAAATTGACATTTGCATCAACTGTCGAAACCGGCTTCTTGTTATTCGGAGTCTACGCTTTCCTCGACCAACGGGAGAAATCTTCAAACACCTGACATCTCGAAACCTTGCACATCTCGTACTCAGGTCGGAACAATACTTTTGCATCAAAAACATTATCGCCACAATTGCAACATTTTGTCAAAAAAAATCCCCGGCAAACCGTTAAGTCGCCGGGGAAAAAAAGCAATAGAGGCAGAAATCAATCCCTTTCACTGAGGGACACAAAAGGGCGCCGCTGCGGGCCGGTATAAATCTGGCGGGGACGGCCGATTCTCCAGTTCGGATCATCCCACATCTCCTTCCAATGGGCGATCCAGCCCGGCAGGCGTCCCATGGCAAACATGACGGTAAACATATTGCTGGGAATACCTATGGCTCGGTAAATAATACCGCTGTAAAAATCAACATTGGGATAGAGGTTCCGTTCAACAAAATAAGGATCTTGCAAGACAACCTCTTCAATCTCCCTGGCAATGTCGAGCAGGGGGTCTGCAGAAATCCCCAAAGATCTAAGAACACTTTCACATGCCTTTTTAATAATGAGGGCACGCGGATCATGGCTCTTATAGACCCGGTGGCCGAAACCGACCAGGCGAAACGGATCATTGCGGTCCTTGGCCTTATCTATATATTGCTTATAATCGCCGCCATTCTCATAAATTTCCTCCAGCATCTCTATAACCGCCTGATTGGCTCCACCGTGCAGGGGGCCCCACAGGGCACTTATGCCCGCAGAAATCGAGGCATACAGATTAACCCTGGCGCTACCCACCAATCTCACCGTAGAGGTGGAACAGTTCTGCTCATGATCCGCATGGAGAATAAGCAGCTTGTTCAAGGCGGCAACAACCTCATCATTAACGACATAGGGATTCACAGGAGAATCAAACATCATATTGAGAAAATTGGCGCAGTATGGGTAGTCATGCCGGGGATAGACCAAGGGTTGCCCCATGGACTTCTTATAGGAAAACGCGGCAATGGTACGTACCTTAGAGATAAGTCTGGCCGACATCATATCAATATCTTCCCCCGGGTTATCCGTCATCTCCGGATAAAAATTACACAGCGTATTCACCATGGAGGAGAGAATGGACATCGGTGGCGAATAGGGAGGGAAATGATCGAAAAAATGAATCAAATCCTCATGGATCAAAGCAAAGCCGCCAAGCAAATCGCTGAATTTTTTCAACTCTAACCCGGTGGGCAGACTGCCATGCACAAGAAGAAAGGCAACCTCAACAAAGGAACATTTCTCAGCCAAATCCTCTATGGCATATCCCCGGTAATTAAGAATACCCTTTTCCCCATCAAGAAAGGTAATATTACTTGCGCAGGAACCGGTATTCATATACCCCGAATCAATTGTTACATACCCGGTTTCCGAACGTAGTGTGCGAATATCAATCGCTCTTTCCCCTTCAGAACCTTCCATAATAGGCAGACTATAAGTCTTGCCGTCAAGGGTAAGTTCTGCTTTTTTTCCGGTGACTAAATCATTCAACATTGCTTCATCCTCTTTTTTACTTCAACCGATTACTCATTTCCACGTGCGGGCCGGAAAAAAAGCACGGCCTCGCTTGCTCCTGCCATATCACCCCACGCAACAAGAAGGTTATGGCAGGGAGGAGCTTTATTTTTTCAGGATTTTCGCTTTCTCAAAAAAGACGTATTGAAAACGATTAAGTGGACATCCGTGGATTATCATTATTGACGAGCTACTATCCATTCATTATAAAGAAAATTATATATACGCATTTTTTTTCAATAATTCAAGCGCTAACATCTTTTCTATATTTATTTCAAGAACTTAGCGCCCTACGGGCGGGCTTTAGACAGGATCAACAAGATAGACATGATAAAAAAATCCAGTTAATCCTGTCTAAAAAAAAAAACAAAAAATGGAAATTCCTATGCTTTCAAGTTACAAAAAACAACCCGGACAAAACAATGTCTCCCAGCACACTTTATCAACAGAGACTGGCACAGTTTATTAATGAGGTAACCGTTTATCCGGTGTCCTGCGAGAAGCTTGCCTGTGGCCGCTCAGACATAGATTGGCTTGACGCAGTCCTGGCTGGAGGAGCGCGAATCGTCCAGTTGCGCGACAAGGTATCCGACGACCGAACCTTTTACGAAAAAGCATTGATATTCCGCCGGAAAACCAACCGCGCCGGAGCCCTTTTCATTGTCAATAACAGGATCGATATTGCCCTTCTCTCCGGGGCGGACGGTATTCATCTCGGCAATAGCGACCTGCCCGCCGAAGAAGTGCGAAAATTTGCCCAAGACATGATTATCGGCGTGTCGGCAAACACGAAAGAACAGGCAGCGTCAGCCGGAAAAAGAGGGGCAAGCTACTTCAATATCGGCCCACTCTTTGCGACCTCGACAAAATCCGGATTGGCCGAATTCATTGGCACCGGCGCCATCACTGACTATTCCAGCCAATCGGATCTGCCGTTCACCGTCATGGGCGGCATCAAGCTGAAGCATGTTCCCCTGCTGACCGAGGCCGGCGCACGTCGTATCGCAGTGGTCACCGCCCTTACCCGGGCAGACAACATTAAAAACGAGACAAGGCTCTGGATTGAAACCATCAGCCGACAGGAAAAACCGTGATCAGTAAAAAAATCGAAGAAATCAAACTCCTCATGCAATACGCCGTTCCGGAAAAAGAACGCGGCGCAGCCCAGGCACTGTTGGAAAAATTCAACAACGACAGGATAGCCCTGAATCTTTTCCACTCATTTTACAGTTTCCTGCCGGAAGGGCTTGACGACTCAATCAGCAAAATCCTTTTGGTACACAGGAAAGAAGGGGCCTTTCTGCTCTGCGCCATCACCGGCATTGACAACTATCTTTATCTGGTAACCCATGAGATGGCGGAATTTCTCGGCCGCAGGGATGAGGGGATCTGGGAGGACAAGGTACTGCATTTTTTCGGTTTCAAAAGCAGGGAGGACTGCATTGAAAATATTTCCAGCCTGAGTAATTTACCCACCTACCGACCGGCCCACACAGACGAGGACCTCTGTCCTATATGCTTTGCCGCAACCGACGAGTTTCACACCCTGGGATGCCCGGTGGAGATTTGTCCCTGGTGCGACGGCCAGCTGACAGCCTGCGACTGCCGTTTCACCATGGCGGGTAAAGACAAGTTGAAAAACGACGCAGACCTGGACGGCTTACTGGAGCAGCTCAACAAAAAAGGGCGCGTGCCTTTTGATGCAAAAAGCCAGCGCCCCTCGTTTCCCAAACAGGAAGAAAAAAAATAAAGTTACAAAATAACCCTACTGTAAACTTTGCATATACCTGTAAAATTCCGCATCAGTAGATAAAATCATACGGGTATTCTTACCCACTGTGCTGGCATACGCCTCCAGACTTTTTGAAAAGGCATAAAATTCCGGATTTTTATTATAGGCCTCTGCATAAATACCTGCTGCCTCGGCATCAGCCTTTCCCTTGATTTCCTCTGCCTCGCGTGTGGCCTTTGAGGTTATCTCCTTTAATTCACGTTGCACCTTACCAAGGATCTCGGCCTTCTGGCCTTCACCCAGGGACCTTTTTTCCGCAGCAATCCTTTTGCGCTCGGAAATCATCCTCTCATACACCTTAAGCCGCACACTTTCTATATAGTTGACGCGCTTAAACATGACATCAACCAGCTCAATGCCGTAATCAGGAGTAAGCTTTGAGGCCGAATCAAAAATCAGCTGGGAAATCTTGTCACGGCCCAATTTGATAGGCTCTGCCTTGGCCTGCTCGGCCACGCCACTATCAAACGCACCCTGCACCCAGTCCGAACTCCTGATAATCTCAACAAGATTATTTTTATTAACCAGATCACGGATGGTACTGTCAATAATATCGTCCAGGATGGTCATGGCCCGGTCCTCGTTATTCACAGCCTGCAGGAAACGCAGGGCGTCGGAAATCCTCCAGCGGGCAGTGGCATCAACATAAACAAAAGTTTTATCATTGGTGGGAATCTGGTTCGGATCACCATCCCATATCATCACCCTTTTCTCAAAGTAGCGAACATCCTGGATAAAGGGGGTTTTAAAATGCAGCCCCGCCTCGGTCGTTGGTTCCCCAACAGGAGCGCCGAATTGCGTGACCACTACCTGCTTGCCCTCGGGAAGAATAAAAAAACCATCCCAGACAGTGATTCCTGCCGCAACGACCAGTATAATTAAAATATATCGTACAATTGTATTCACTATGACTCCCCTATTTTACTTGAAGGCCCGCATTGCCGCCACTGCCTGACAGATTTAAAAACGGCAGAATTGACTGCTGCCCCTTATCGATAACATAAATACTCTCAACTTCAGGCAGCACCTTCTGCATGGTTTCCAGGTACATCCTCTTTCGGGTTACATCTTCGGCTTTTTGATACTCTTCCAGTACTGCCAGGAAACGGGTTGTTTCACCAATGGCCAGGTTGGTCCGCTCAACCGCGTACCCGTGTGACTCTTCAAGTAAACTTTTTGCTTCACCGCGGGCTTTGGGAATGACCCGGTTATACGCCTGCTCAGCCTCGTTCACCAGGCGCTTCATGTCCTGGTCAGCCTCATTCACCTCGTTAAAGGCCGGCTTGACCTGATCAGGCGGATTGACATCCTGCAGTTTGACAGCCAGAATCTTCACACCGCTCTGGTATTTATTCAAACTGGTCTGTAATTCTCTGTCAGTGGCTGCCTCAATAATCTCCCTGTTGCTGAGGACATAGTCAAAATTCTGGTTGCCCACCACGCGGCGAATGACCATTTCCGACACATCACGTACGGCCTGATCAACATTTCTCACCCGGAAAACAAATTGAAAAGGATCCTGGATTTTGTACTGAACAATCCACTCCACATCAATAACATTTTTATCGCCGGTCAGCATAAGGGATTCCGCGCCATAGCCCTGTTTGGCAAAAACCGTTTTCTGCCCGGGAGTCATGGTCCGGAAACCGAATTCCTGTTTACGGACGGTTTCAACATCCACCTTGATAACCTCATCAATGAGGGGAACCTTAAAATTTAAACCGGAAGAAGCCAGCTTGTTGAACTGGCCAAAACGCAGGACAACCCCTTTTTCGCCGGGTTCAATGGTATAAAAGGAGGAATAGACGATCTGGATAAGAAAAATGACGGCGCCAATCGCCACTATCTTCATAATGTTCATACCAAGATTCAGGGGAGCGCCGCCGGGAGACGCACCTCCACCGCCTCCTTCACGGCTTCCGCCTCCGCCTCCGCCTCCGCCTCCGCCATCCCTGCTGCTGCCGATATTTGCAAAAATCTCTTTGATTTTTTTCAGCAAAGCTGCAATCAGTTCTTCCGGTGAAGAAGGACTATTTTTCTTTCCCCACGGTGGTTGTTGATCATTAGCCATTTTTTTCCCTAAGTGTGAATTTTATATACTAATTGCTTCGTTTAAGAGCCATTACCGTAATTAACATAGATTGCAAATACGACAAAACAGCAACGTCCCTATTCATGAGTCTGCAACATTGGCGCAGGTTCCCATATTTTTCTTTTAATTTCAACTAATTTCAACTAATTTCAACAATTTTCTCATACTGCTGCCAGCTGCCAGCTGCCGAAAATAACAAGCATGACCAGCGCAAAAAAAACAAGCTGTCTCCGCCATGAGCCGGCCCATTTAAAAAAAGACGGAAAAGAGGCGACAAAAAAACCAACCAGGCAGCCAACGGCAAGACCCCAGAAATGGGCGCCCAGATCAGTCCTTTCTCCGCTGCTGCCAAGCATAGCTAACAATCCGGCACCGGCGCCAAGAGGCAAAAGCACCCCCTTGAGACTGCGCTGCCTTCTCAATTCCAGACCGGTTAAGATACCGATGGCGCCAAAGACTGCGGTGGAAAAGCCCACAGAAAGATGCTGTTCCACCCGGAAAAAGACATTGACACCGTTGCCTGCCACTCCGGCAAAAAGAACCAGAAACAGACCAAGACCTGTGCCAAGTATTTTACAGAGAAAGTGTATTATGGTGCCGCCGATGATAACATTTCCCAGTACATGCACGGGATCCGCGTGCAGGGTGAGAGCAGTCACCAGACGCCACCACTGACCGTTATGGACAATTTCCTCCAGGTTGACCGCACCTGCACGGAACCAGAAAACATGCTCCTGCCAGGGGCCGGTTATCCAGTAAAAGACCAGCAGGCACCCCATGAAAAGGACAGTGGGAGGCTGCCTGTCCCTAAAGAAAAACGAGCCGGCTGGTTCCTCTTTGGGCGGAGGCCAATTACGGTTTTCCTTCTCAAAGGAGGATATCTGCCCCACTGCTTCCGCCTGGTCCTGATTGGCAACGGTTATTATCCACAGATCATCCCGGCTGAAAAGCGCATGAGGCACATTGACGGATTGCAGGACAAGTGACCAGAGATAGGCCTGCCCGTAATTTTTTATGCGGGCCACTGCAACCCTGTTTTCGTCGTCTGTCACGAATTTTAAAGACTGGTGTTGGGATTTCACAATTAAAGGTGCGCAGTGCGCACCCTACGCAAAATCATCATGTTACGTGTAGGGTGCGCACCGCGCACCTTTATCAGAAATTGCGTTTTTTCAGCCTGCAACCTTCAGCCTTCAGCCTGAAAACCTAAACTCAGTTACCTACTGCGGAGTTAATATAAGCACTCCCTCGTCTGAATCAACCTCCATCTGAAATCTGCTGAGAAAATTCATCCCAAGCAGACCAAAATCACGCTCTTCGGCAATATCGACGACAAGGGCATCCACATCCTCGACAAGCCAACCGCCAAGCTCTAGAGAATCGAGCCGCACAAGCCAGGCCTCTTTTTTCCCGCCTGCCGTATCCACCGTCCGACGAGGTGTATTTTTATTAATAACAAGACCGAGATCATTGACAAGCGACAGGGGTATGGACACAAGTGAGGCCCCGGTATCAACGAGAAAAGCAAATTCCACCCTGTCATTGACCCTTGCAGTCACAGGAATATGGTTTGATCCGGGAGAAAAAGAGAGCACAATTTTGCTCTCCCGGCCTTTCAAACGGGAAATGCTGTCAACAAGCCTGTTGGCCCTTTTCTGCATTTTGTCCGGATACGTACGCGAGTAAAACATTTCTTCCGCCCCGGCCCAATCCCCCCGGGCCAATAACAATTCCACTTCATCAAGATGAAGTTGTGGATCCTCTGCAAAAAAGGACCTCCCTCTTGAAAGCACCTCTCCTGCTTTTTCCAGGTCCCCCTCAGAAAAAACTTGGGTAAACCAAAGCTGATAGATTTTTACATGAAGAGCCTGAAAGTCGGAAAGATCTCCTCCATCCAGAAAAACATCCTGCAGGTTTTCAATAAAATTGACCGCGCTTGCAAAACCCCGGCTTTCAATCTGGGCTCCGGCGACGATTTTCATCAGGTCAAAATCTGCAATCCGGCGAAAGATATCTTCCCTTACAAGCTCAACCACTCTGTTCGCCATACCCCCCTGGCGCAACTCCCAGGCCAGCAAACGGGCCTCGGTAAGCATATTGTCAGGATGCAGGCTCTCTGGAATATCCAGCAAGTCAACTTTCGCATCCAGACGAAAGCCATCCAGAATAAGCTGCAGCCGTTCTGCCGGGATTATTTCAGCATCAACGGCCAACGCCCGCACAAACTGTTCTTCCCGGCCACCTGCAAAAGTGATGCTGTAAAAATCACCCACCGTCACTTCACGTTCAATGCCCCTGTCGGCAGCACGATTCCACAAATAGGCGCCACCAAGCCAGCTGCCGAATGTCCAGCCCGTCACCCTGCCGTCCTGCAGAAAAACACCCGGCTCGTCTATATGCGAGGGAACAGGAGAATGGAGAATATAACCGTACTGCCAGTCCGGCTTGATGGGGAGTCTTTTTTCAGCACGGCCTGACACCAGTGAATGCCACCCCAGGACATTGCCGGCCTGCCATGGATGAAGGCGCAAGATATCATCCATGGGTTTCTCCAGATGCCAGAGACCTACCGGATCTCCTTTACGCCACTGTCCGCTGTCAATTTCCGCCCGGAAATCCGAACCCCGGGCACGAAAAACCCATTGCACCCCTCCCAGGCAGGCCCGCTCAGGCAGGGCCACCCAGGAGCCGTCCACAACAACCGAGGCAATGACGGCAATTTCGTTTCCCCAGGGGTCATAAATAGAAACATCGCCAACAGGAAGAGTATGAGCCGGTATCTTCCCTGGAACAACAGGAGCGGCGGAGACTGTTTCAGGTGCATGTTTTATTTCGACAGAGGGCGAAAGAAGCTCGGCAGATTTGTCTGTCTGTTCGGACAAATCGAGCGAAATTTTGTCTTCTCCGGGGAGGTGATCCACTACCAGAGGCTCAAATGGAAGGAAAATACCCTTGAAATAATAAAGGAAGCCACCTGCCAGTAACAACACCGCAATCAAAAACAGGACCCTCTTCAACGCTTGAGGTTTTACCCCTGATGAGATAAGTCTTGTTCCGCATTTGGAGCAATAATCCGCATCTTTGACATTTATATTGCTACATTTAGAGCATTGCATCGCAGCATCATAACTCAATGAGAGTTTTTTAACAGTGCAGGCTTAATGGTCAGCGAGCCATAGCGCTCGTTGATTTCGTCCATGGCCTTGGTTAACTGCCTGCGGTCTGTTTTCTCCCTGTTGTCAAAAAGGCCAAGCTGTACCGGCAAGGCATCCATGTCCAGATGGATTATGTGGCGATTCGAGGTGTCCATGATGGGCAGCTCGTAACTCGTTATTTGTTTGAAGAAGGTGGTTGCGCTGCTATCTTGCAGATATCGGCAAATGCTATTGGATCCATGCCGGCTGATGCCACCATCAACCCTGCCACGCCGGGGATACGAAGATAACTTGCGGCATTGTCAGCAGAAACGGAACCCCCGTAGAGAATAGCTTTGCCCGGCACCATAGCCTGTATTTCCTCAATAGCCTTTGATGTATCTTCCGGATCCCGGGCAATATCAAGACCAATGGCCTCAACCGGGCCATAGCCGATCAGCAGTTCATCAAAATCTTTGTCGTTTAAGGTTGTCAGTTGTTTCCCGGCATAGGGGAGATCAACGCAGAGAATGGGGGTGATACCGGCATCCACCGTTTCGCTTACCTTGTTGGCAATTTCCTGGTGTGATTCATGGAAATGCCGTCGGCGCTCAGAATGTCCCAAGATAGCAAAGTCAACCAGACCGCGTACCATATCCGCCGCCACTGCTCCGGTATAAGACCCGGTTGGGAAAGGGGAGAGATCCTGCACTGCCAGGGATAAATGGGATAGGGCATGTTTGTCTAAAATACGTTTCAGTGGTTCAAGAAAGATGAATGGAGGGGCAATAATGACTTTCATGTGCGGTTGCGGGCGATACCGCTCCAGAAATGTTTCAAGCCACAGGGTGGCTTCAGGGAGTGTTTTGTTGGATTTCCAGTTGGCCAGCAGGTATGTGTTCATGTGTTATCTCCCGGACTGATAATTTGCAGGGTGTTGAGGAGCTTAAAATATAGTATCATCACGCGTTAACTATATCATGATTGGAGGATATTATGAAAATACTCGGTGTTTCCGGTTCACCCATAAAAAACAGTAATACGGATCGTGCCCTGAAGATTGTCCTTGAGGCCACCTGTATAAAAAGTGAATTCATAAAATTAAGTGATTATAATGTCGGTCCGTGTGATGCCTGCCTGGGGTGTATCGAAACCAATAAATGCATCAAAAAAGATGATGGGAAAATGCTGGCTGAAAAAACCTACAAGGCTGACGCCTTGATCATAGCCGGCTTTACTCCCTATTCTTCCCTGGACAGCCGCACCAAGGCCTATATGGAACGGCTTTATCCTTTACGTCATCGCCACGGTCTAATGGCAGGCAAACCGGGTGGAGCCATTATAACCAGCGCTATTCCCCCCGGGCAAGAACAAATGCCTCCTGCCGCTGAAATCGGCATGGACGCCATCAAACATTACATGATGGAAGAGGGGATGAATTTTATTGGCGGGGTGTCCCTGCTTGGCAATGTACCCTGCGTGCGCTGCGGCCATGATAACCAATGCCAGATGTCGGGCCTTAAAATGATCTATGGCAAGGATGCCACCCTGGAAAGCGTCGGCATAAATGATTTTGAAAACGACCCGGAAAAGGT
>DAOUUW010000102.1 GCA_030667965.1 Deltaproteobacteria bacterium | reverse complement strand
TGGCCGCATTCATGGGCAAGAACACTGACAAACTCGCCCTCGGTGTCCATGGGGTCTATGATGCCGGAATGAAAAAAGATTAAACCGGACGGGGTGGCAAAAGCGTTAAAGGCCCTGTTGTCGATCACATAAAATTTATAGTCAAAATACTGGCTGCCGGCAACCGCCAGAACCGAATCTCCAAGTTCATTAACATACTGGATCACGTCAAGCTCATCCACCAGATTAAATTCCTTGCGGATAACGGCAAGCATCTTTTCGCCGTACTCTCTTTCATCCTTAACAGAGAAAGCACAGGAAGCAGGGTGCAGGAAAAAAGGCTCAATGACAAGCAGCAGAATCAACAATGACAACAACAGCCGCTTACCTGTTTTTGAAAAACAATAGGTCAAGAGTGACAATGGTCCCCGGGGTGGTGGAAATTTAATAAATGTGAATTGACAAAACAATGAAAAAAACGGTAATTTGTGAAATTGATTCATATTTACTAATTATCAATTATCACCTATAAGTTGTCAATTTAAAAAAGTGCTTGCTGAAGTACACATAACTAATCTGGCTCTCATCGAAAAGCTCTCCCTTTCTTTTGCGGGAGGCCTTTCCGTGCTGACCGGTGAAACCGGTGCGGGCAAGTCCATTATTCTGCAGGCCATCCATCTTCTCTCCGGAGGCAAGGCTTCAGCCACATGGATTCGCAGCGGCGCTGAACATGCCGCTATCGAGGCCCTTTTTGAAATTAGCCCCGGTCACATGCATATTGCCGACGACCTGCGGGCTAAAGGCTTTGAATGCGACGGAACCATTGTCTTAAAAAGGATGCTCTCCAATAAAGGCCGCAGCCGTTTTTACATCAACGGCAGCCTGGCAACAGCGAAACTCACCAGTGAACTTGCCGAAAATCTGCTCAGCGTTGCCAGCCAACACGACCACCAGCAGCTTCTCAACGCCCGCCACCATCTTGATTTCATAGATGCCGTCGGCGATCTATGGCAGCAACGCCTTGATTTTTCCCATCAATACGATATCCGGCAAAACAAAAAAGCCGAATATGAAGCTCTGCGCCAAAAAGAAATGGAAAAGGAACAGCGCAAAGACTTTCTCTCCTTTCAAGTAAAAGAGATACTTGAAGCCCGGATTGTTCCGGCGGAAGATGAAAAACTTGGCCTGGAAAAAATGCGGCTTAAAGGTGCTGATGACCTGATCAGGCTAGGGCAAAAAAGCTATTCTCTCCTTAATTCCGCCATCGACCCCCTTGCCAAGCTGCGCAAAAACCTGGAGCAGATGACTGATATCGACCAGACCATTACTCCCTTGACCGAAGAAATTTCCGGTTTAAGCTTTCAGCTCGAAGATCAGATCATTACCCTCAAAGAGTATCTTGAATCTATTCCCAGTGATCCGGGTGAGCTTGAAACCGTCATGGCCAGGCTTGACGTACTGCAGCAGCTCAAGCGCAAATACGGCCCGGAACTTGATGCCGTCATGGAATACGGCCGGAATGCGGCGGATGAACTTGCAGAGCTCGAATCACTTGACAGACGCCTTGAAACGCTTGAAACAGAGCTGAAATCGATTGAAAAAATTATTCTTGACGCAGCGGCCGCATTATCCAGAGCCCGCCACAAAACATCTGAATCCCTTGCAGTAACCATAAAAAAAGAGCTGCACTCCCTCTGTCTCGACCAGGCCCTGTTTGACATCCATTTCAGCGGCGAGGAGCCCGAACTCTCCTCTCTGTCCCGTACGGGATATGACCGACCGTGCTTTATGTTTTCGGCAAATCCGGGCGAACCCTTAAAACCGGTGTCGCAAATTGCCTCGGGCGGCGAGCTCTCCAGGCTGCTGCTGGCTTTAAAATGCCTGCTGGCCCGCAAAGACCAGGTGGAGACCGTCATCTTTGACGAGGTGGATGCAGGGATCAGCGGCAAAGCGGCCGAGTCTGTTGCTAATAAAATCAAGGAACTGGCAGTCTCCCACCAGGTGATATGCATCACCCATCTTGCCCAGATTGCCTCCTGCGCCCACGACCATTATCGTGTCAGTAAATCCGTCACCAATGACCGCACCCAGACATCCATTGTCCAGCTTAATGGTGACCAGCGGATCCACGAACTGGCCGGCATGCTCGATGGTGATTCCGTCACCGGCAAAACCCTGGCCTATGTCACAGAACTGATCAACCGAAACCAGTAACAATGCCCATCAATAAAAACGTAACCGCGCTTGCCCTTTTCTCAGGCGGCTTGGACAGCATTCTTGCCTGCCGAGTAGTTGCCGAGCAGGGAATCATTGTCAAGGCTATTAAATTTGTTACACCCTTTTTTGATTACGACCTGCTGGAGCATCAGGAGGAGTACCGTGAAAAAATCTGGAAAAAATACAGGATTGACGTCATTGTCAAAGACATCACCCTGCCCTACCTGGAGTTGCTTAAAAACCCGCCCCACGGATTTGGTAAACATTTTAATCCCTGTATCGACTGCAAAATCATGATGATCAGCCATGCCAAAAAACTCATGGCCGAATACGGGGCATCATTTATTATTACCGGCGAGGTTATCGGCCAGCGGCCAATGTCGCAGAGAAAAGACACCTTGCGGGTCATCGAGCGGGACAGTGAGACCGACGCCATTCTCCTGCGTCCGCTCTGCGCCAAATCCCAATCACCAACCAGAGCTGAAGTCGAAGGCCTCATTGACAGGGAAAAACTGCCGGATTTCAGCGGGCGCGGACGCTCCAGGCAAATCGAGCTGGTGAAACAATTCGGCATCACAAACTATCCCGCCCCAGCCGGCGGATGCATGCTGACCGACCGTAATTTGTCCAAACGGATAAAAGCAGTGTATCAGCAGGGAAAAGAAATACAACCTGACGATATCCGCTTTCTCCTTGTTGGCCGCCAATTTATATTACCCCACGGGGGATGGCTGACCCTGGGCCGCGACCAGAAGGAAAACAGTCAGATAGAAAAACTGATACGGCCCGGAGATATCTCCCTGAAAATGACTGTAAGGCCGGGTCCCATCGCCCTCCTGCGTTATGCAAACCATGAAGATGTCAAAGCAGCAGCATCTCTTGTGGTGCGTTTTGGCAAAAAGGTTGTCAATGGCTCCCTTGAGGCGGAGGTGAAAATTGTAGAGAACACAAAGGAAAGAATACTGGAAGCAGCCCCCATGGCCGACAAGGACTTTGCAGAGTGGGTGCGCTGAAACAAGAAGAGAAAGCTTGACAGAATCCTGCCGCATAAGCAAAATAATTTTAATGGGACTTATCAACAACAGTATCCTTCAAACTGTTTCAGGACAACAACGAACTTCAGGAGAAACCTATGGAACTTATCAAAATTATCTGTGGCATTTTCTTGCCGCGCCTCTGGGGGTATTTCTGCAAGTAGGCATCGGCAAGCACTTCTGGATCAATATCATTTTAACCCTGTGCGGCTACATCCCAGGCATTGTTCATGCCGTATGGGTCATTGCTAAAAAGAAATAATGTCGTCTGAATTGTCTCCCTGTTGCCTGTAAGCCTGTTCGGCAAGCCGTACATCGGTTTACCGCACCGAAAGCAATGTATCTTGAGGCTTGTCCAAGCAGGTCACAGTGACAATTTTCCCTCCATCCTTGTCCGAAAACATGACTCCTCTGCCAAGAGAGTCATCATCGACGTTTTTCTTTTCATCAATGACATCTGCTAGATGATCCCTGCAAAACCTTTATTACCATAAAACCACTGTAAAATTAGATTTTTTCACAGACAAACCATTCCCCCGACCTCATTAATCTTGACACCTTTGGAAACAATTGCTAAAAATCTGCAAAACTTCTAAAGCCACCTTAGCTCAGTTGGTAGAGCATCGGATTCGTAACCCGAAGGCCACCGGTTCGACTCCGGTAGGTGGCTCCATCCCCCTTCCCCAACATATCTTTACACGAAAAGCAACCTCCCCCGATCAACTCCGCCGAATGTATATCCTCCCCTCTCCTGCTACAATTCATTTTGACAAAAAACGTTGCCCTGCGCGAAGCGATCTTTTGAAAAAATTTATGATTACCACTCAAAATCCGGGGGAAAAAGAACTTCATGCCCACTGACACATAGTGGTAATCAGCGACCAAATGAGTCATTCCTCAGATTATTTTCACCCAGACACCTACTTCATTAATTAAGAAAACTCTTAAAAAGAGTAGTGTTACCTAACAGAAATTCACACTAATAATAGGTTTATTTTCTTAGAAAATTTAAAAAAATGATTTTTAAAAAAATCTTACTTGACGATAGGGACAACCTTTGGCTAAGGTGAACATTTATAGGAAAAACAGTGTCAAGTTTTTTATTGAAGAGGAGAAAAATGAAGCACTACTCAATTAAACCGAGAGGAGAAATTATGAAAAAGGTTGTAAAGATTGGTTTGTCTTTATTTGCCATGACCGCTTTATGCGCATCCGGAGCTCAAGCTGCCGGCGGCCCTAAGCCTGCGGAAATGCCAAAGGCAAAAACCATCAAGGAACTTGCTGCCCGTTATGACTCGAGCGGATGCATGGAATGTCATGAGGATAACCATGATGAATGGTCAGACTCTCTGCATTCAAGATCCATCCTGGGTACCCCCCGTACAGCGCCTACCATTCTTACCGCAATTGAAAAGGGGCTGAAACTCTTTCCTTACTCTGGTGTAAAAGAAGACAAGGATATTACTGTAAAAAGTTTGATGATGTGCGCCAAGTGCCATCTGCCCCAGCTTAATGAGGCCACCGATGATGTTGCTCGCGAGATCGTTTCCACCATCAGGGCCTGGCAGAAAGCCGGCAAGGAAGGCAATGATGATCTATACGATGAACTGGAAGAGACAATTGCCAGTCTCAACATCGGCTGTATGGTCTGCCATAACAAACTGGCTCTCATCCACAAATGGGCTGACGGTTTTGCCCAACCCGACACGGTTTACGGGGCCAATGACGGCGATCATGATGATGAAAATTTCCCCAAAATGGCTGTGGCTCCGGCATTGGGCGAGTCCATCTTCTGTGGTCAGTGCCACGGTTTAGGACCGAATTACGAGCTTGAGCATCCTTCCCAGTGTGCCACAATCTACGGCAGCTACCTGTTTGCCTATGTCGCCCATGGAGGTTTTGAAACCTGCCAGGACTGCCATATGGAAAAATCAGGCCTCGGCCATGATATGCAGGCTTACAACAGCGACGAGATGATCGAGATGGCCCTTGACGTCAAAGTTGAAGGCCGTTCACTCTTCTGGCGTAAAAATAAGGCCGAAGGTATTATCCCGATGGGCGTTATCAACGTCGAGATGACCAATAAGACGGGGCATGCTATCCCCGACGGCTGACCTACTCCCAACCGGCTGGTCCTGGAAGTGACCGCTAAAACAACCGATGGGGAAGTAGTTTATAACGATTCAGTAATCTATATGCCTTACCCGGGCCGCATGGGCCGTGGCAAGGAAATGGGCAGGGGACCCTACGAGAAGAGTGGTCTTCTCCGTGAAACAAGTCTGCCTCCTTTGAAAACGACCCACGAAACCTTCGAATTTCCGTATCCTTACAAATATGTTACCAAAGACGGCAAAAGAACCAGCGAACTTATCCACGACGAACTCAATGTCAATGTTAAACTCTGGTACGTGCCCTTTGGTGATTTTGACGGATATGAAGTCATTTTCTATGAGGACGAGAAGAAACTCGACCTGAAGACAGAGTGGGTATGGAGATAATTACATATTGACTTTTTCAGAAAATGAAGTAAAATACACTGATCTGACGCGGGGTGGAGCAGTTCGGTAGCTCGTCGGGCTCATAACCCGAAGGTCGTTGGTTCAAATCCAGCCCCCGCTACCAAGTAAATTTAAGCACTTAGAGGACATTTTCTCTAAGTGCTTTTTTGTTTTTTGACCCTATTTTGACCCTGATTCAAAAAACAGCTTTTTAAAAGATGTAAAAAAGACCCGATATTTTTTATACAGAAAATGTTTTTTGGGCTCTTGGATCTATAATGCGTTTACAAAATACAAAACTAAAACTTCCCCACTCTTTTTTGATACAGCAAAATAAGAGGCCGACCCTCACATCTACGAACGATCCTCTTGTGGCTTCGACATAACAGGAATGTCACTCTGAGAATAACTTGATATACTCAGATATTTGATGTGGATCTCAGGGCTGAACGCCTCGGATAACCTGCTCTTGCCAATTATCTATAGCCCCAGGCGCATCATTTCAGCCGAACGACACATTCAGCGGCTTGTCCGCTGCAATGCTTTGTTGGCTAAAATATCCTTAAGGCCACCAGAAACATATTTATGCAGCACACTGGATACGAGCGACTGGTAAGGCAAGCCCTCTTCTATAGCTCGACGCTGCAGCGCTTCCAGGTCACGGCTCGAAATCCGGATGTTGATGCGTTTATCTTTTCTAATCGTTTCCTCTGCCAATTTGGCAAGCTGAGTTCGTCGCTCGTCTTTTAAGTCAGATTCAAATTCGCCTGCTTCAAATGCCTCCAGCAATTCCTGGTCTTCTCGATTCAATTTCTTATTACTCATAAGGCCCCCCTCAAGTAATGCTTTGTAGCCTTTCGGCTTGGGATAACGCTTTTCAGAAAGATTTCATCCTCATTTTCAACGTAATAAGGAACCAGCCAAGCATATTCATCAACTTCGACCACGAACATGCGTTGATTCGGATACTTATTATTGTTTGGATGAACCAGATCGTCGAGTAACTTTCCAGATTGGAGTGCAAACAACACGTCCTCGAAAGATATGCCTCGCTCACTCATCAAGAGCTGATTCTTTTCAGCATTCCAGTTGATTTGCTTCATAGGTTATATGATAGCACAACGTGTGCCTATTGTCATCATTATATTTTTTTGTATATATTTTTTTGTCACTGCGGGTAATGAGCGACAATTATAATTCCTGCCCCCGTCGCCTCAATTTGAAATGTTACCAGCGGCACGTAACCTTTCCAGCAAGACCGCAAGTTGAGATGTTTCCTGAATTGATATGCTCAATCTTGGTATTGAAGAGAATTGCCAATTGGACAAAACACGAAACGCATAATTTCGTGGGGGGCCTGCTAACACATATCTTGAACCAAAAATTCTTTCAAAAGTATAACGGAAGTCCTATCGGCTGACGTTCATATTCAAATATATCACCAAGGTCGGAATATGTAAGAGTATCTTTTGTCAGGTCGCATAATTGGTCATCATTTTCTTGAGCGCTCGGCAGGAGAAAGGCGGCGGCAAACGGTTCAAAATCTGCAGCAATCAGACTCCGTTTGGAGAGTACGCTTCGGCGCTGGGCCACAATCTTACGCTTGCGGTGAAGCGCGATTTCGAGGTAGCTTCCCTGGTAGGAGTTCTTCTCTCCCAGCGTACAAAGGGCATAACTCACCGCAATATCGGCGGGATGACAACGGATAATCTCCGGCAGCAGAAAGGAGGCGAAGTGGAGCCACTCTTTCTTTTCTAAAAACCAGGCCTGTGGATGGCCGCTTTCGGCGAGGATGGCGGCAATCTTGTCGATCATTGCGGGCGTGTCTTTAATATTCAAGGATCGGATGTAGCCGGCTTTAGTAACCTCCTCAAACGGCTTGGCCAGGGCACAGGCCGCCCGTTTTCGGGACGCCGCCCCCTGGTAACGTTCTTTATAAGCAAAGGAGCAATAATTGACAGCCGGCCCTCCGTTCTCTGCGGCATCACGGACAAGGCGAAGCGCGGTGAGCTCAGATTCGATTACGGTGATCTTTTTTCCATGGCTGTATGTGTAGGGATGCTGGAGTAGTTTTTCGGCATTGAACGGGGTCAGCCGAAGTTGGTGCAGGTTGAGGTGTTTGACTCCGATTTCGGCCAGACGCGGGAGCAGGCCGCTTAAAAGAGGGTAGTCCTCTGGAATGGCCGGGATCTCGACAGTGACGGTGGGGATCAGGCGGGCGGCGATTTCAACTTTGTCGGTTTCATAATCCTTGGCGCTCAGGTTAAAACGGATTTCGTCGAGCCCGTGGTCGGCCAATTGTCTCAAAATTGTTTCATTTGCTAGGATTCCGTTGGTGTAAAGCCAGAGATGAATTTTCCGACCGAATTTTTTTTTGATTTTCGCGACAAAGTCAAGGGTACGTTCCGGTGTGATCAGCGGCTCTCCGCCGCTGATGCCGGCTCCTCGAAAGTCAAATTTTTCAAGATAGGCCAGATAATCATTGGCCTGGCTGAAACTCAAGCTGTTGGTTTCGGGTTGGCTTTTTTTCAGTTGGGAAGTTGGACAATAAAAACAGCGGCCGTTGCAGAGGTTGTTGATGAACAGGCAGGACCATTCTCCCCTGGTGCAGATGGCACAACCGGGCGACAAGGGACCGGTGTGAAGTTTACTGCCCTGGCAAGCTGCCGACGTCCTGCCGTCAAGACCGGCAATCAGCTGTTGTCGTTCCTGGTTGAAGTCGTCAGCCTCAGCCGCGGACGGAAAGCGGAGACGCCGGTAAAGCTCGCCGTATTCTTTTTCATTTTTTAAAACCAAAGCCTCTCGCATCAATTCCATACATTCACCATGGCCTCTTTAATTAATAGACTGGAAGCCTGAAGCCTTACCGGTCATAAGTTGACCCATTAATTACGAAATTCGATTTTCCGGAGGTGAAAAATACAGTATGCCTCTTTTTATAGCACTATTTATTCTTTTACTTGGAGTAAGGTGATCTTCCCTCGATATTGTAGACACCAAGTTAAGCCCTTCCGCTCAGGAAAAGATATCCTCTGGCAACCCTTGGCTGGGATCATATACGATAATTTGCCATTATTCCTGAGTATATCAAATAAACAAGGTGTTAGATTAGGTCTAAACTAATTCAGATTATCCCGGCCTCTTCCGGTAACGTCACATAACGCCATTATCTATTAATGTGATGGGTCAGAACTGTGGAAGAAGACTACTTCTTTTGTTTGATCTTATCTTGAGGCACATCCCGTGCTATTCCGAGGATTTGGTAATAATCTTTATATTCCATAATCAGCTCTGCTTTGATTTCATTTCTTTTGATTCCAATATTTCCAGAAACAATCCCTGGAAAAGGGCACCTATCAGTATATAGACGGAGATGGTAATCGTAAAGAGCCAGCCAAAATAGTCGATCATCAAGGGCAGGAGTGGGATTTTAATGGCCCTGGAGGCAAAAAAGACCACAATCAAGCCATCCCGCATCCCGTGGTGGTTGCGCAAATCTACAAGCAGGGGGTACCAGGCATACATGGGCCCATGGCTGATCACCCCTGCTGCCAGGGCCCAAAACCAACCTTTGCAGCCACTTTCCTGGCCGAGATGCTTGGCGATTTGTTTGGGCTGTAAAAAGTAGTTGAGCAGGGTGGTAAACAGGATGACGACGATGAAAATGGGCATGATCTTCAGCAGGATAGCGCTACTTTTCTGGAGGGCCAGCTGGGCGGTTTGACTGTTTACGAGAAAAAGTACGACATAAAGGATGAGGACGACGAGAAAAAGGTATTTGCCGCGAAAGGTAAAGGACGTGTCCTGGTCTTTCATGAGAACACCTGCACGGTAACGGTGGTTATCACAGCAATGAGCATGGTGAAGACAAAGGCCAGAATGTTTCGATAGAGGGTAAAGCGGCCTCCGAACACCTCCACCTCTGCCGGCAACTGGATAAAGCCCAGGGTGACCCAGGAGAGGATAAAGGCGCTCACCGCATAGAGGGAGATGCCTTGAACCAGCATCTCCCCGCCAAGCAGGTAGCTGACTACCGGGTTTCCGGCTGCTATCGCCCCGGACAGAGTGCCGATCAGAGTATCGTATAGGGGATTGCCTCGAAACAAGGAGGCGAGCATCTTCGGGGTCACCAGAACCTGAAAGAGACCGACCAGACCGATGACCCCAACCAGCATGGGCACCATGGCCCAGAAGGAGATACTGCTTTTTTGGAGTACCTTGCGGAAAGGGGGCCGGTGTGCCGATTGTCTAGTTTGTTTATTTACCATGGTCACATTCTGCTTCGATTTCGCGAAGGTAAAGCCTTTACAACCCAAGGCCATGTCCATGCGCCCATAACGATCATATCATAATTGCCGTTATTGGCAGCAGCGATAATCTTATTTTCGCTGGCCCTCAAAAGGCGGGTTACAGTGGCGGGTGTTGGCAAGGTGATAAGGTGATAAGAATTCGCTTTCCAGGGGAAAAGTACAGCCGACAAAAACAGGCATTTTCCCCTTCCAACCGGTACGGAATATACCCTGGATTGTTCCCTGAGGACGACCTTTAATCCCCTCCCACCGACAACACTCTCGGCAGTAAGAACCCAAAAGTCACAACCCACTCCAATTCCAACCAAAATCAGTAAAAAAGCCTACAATACAACCACCAATACAGCAACATCAAAACAGAAATATCAAAACAGAAATATCAGAAGGGAGCCCATTGGCAATCTTAACCATTTAAGTAAAATAGCAACTTAAGACTATTCCTGATTATACGTAACAAAACAGAAACCGAAAGTATGGTATGATTCGGTCATCAACGTCCTGTTTTTTCTACAAAAGAAAAAGGAGACGAACATGACCGTACAAGAGTGTATACTTAACAATTACCCTCCCAACAAAGA
>DAOUUW010000088.1 GCA_030667965.1 Deltaproteobacteria bacterium | reverse complement strand
TTTTTTTAACCGCCAAGGCCAATGCTTCTTACAAACTCCATGACGCCACCGAGGCGCTACGAAGCATGACATTTTCTTTCGTAGAGACAGAGTTCACATCTTTTTCCTTTTTTTTCTCTGTGTCTCTGCGAGCTCTGTGAGAGATATTTCGTAACTATTCAGCTGCACTTCATCTGCGCACAATCAGGCTGTCTTACATAGCACTAGTATGCTGCGCCAGCCTGCTTGCACACAGCTAAAGCACATCTGAACAGTTACAGTACGAGGTTTTGGAAGTTTTTCAGCCCTCGCTGAATAGTGACGATATTTCAAACAAAAACAGTGGACTGGCAAACCGATGACAACACAAATCGCCGTATTTCAACATGTCTGGTGGGAAGGCCCGGGAAATTTTCTGCATGAAGCCGCACATAAATGCAATGCTGATCTTCACGTCATCAAGGTATGGGAAGAAGAAATCCCGAATCTGTCAAAATACGATTCTCTGATAATTCTCGGCGGTGGCCCAAATGTTGACCAGGAAAAAGAGTATCCTTTTTTACGTTCTGAAAAACAGGCTATCCGCCGCTGGCTGGAAACAGACAAGCCATGCCTGGGCATTTGCCTGGGGCACCAGCTTCTGGCCGAGGCGCTGGGCGGAAAGGTGGCGGCCAATTTCTGTCACAGCATCGGTTTCATCGAAGGACACCTGACCCACAACGGGAGAAGGCATCCCGCCTTTCGAAGCCTTGACAGCCATTTCCCCCTTTTCAAATGGCACAGTTGCGCTGTGATTCCTCCTGTTCCGGGTCATTTTCACATCCTGGCCACATCTGTAGAGTGCCAGGTAGAATCTTTTACAATAAAGGAACGACCCCATATCATAGGAGTCCAGTTTGACAACCATGCAGCCGCAACTGACAATGTTGCAGAATGGCTGCGGCGCGATGCCTCCTGGCTCGACTCCTTGCCGGACAAAAACATCAATGCTGAAAAAATTATTGCCAGGGCCAGAGAACTTGAAAAAATAACCCGCCAACATTTTCAGCAATTTTTTGCAAATTTTATTAAAATAAATCACACACACCGAAATACATTTACGGCATAAAACATCCGGGATGATCTTCTGTTCAACCGCGCAGCCACAAAGGCCGAGAAGCCGCAGAGCTGCCGCCCCTGCTCGCCTCACTGCCGGCAAACCAAGCACTGAAAAAAATGAAACATAACTACCAGGACAACATATTTCTCCTTCTTAACCAAAAGGGGCCCTTTGCCACCTTAGAACACCCTTTCACCGAAAGCACGTTCTCAAGTCAGTCCCGCCTTATGGCCGGCCTGCTGGACAGAGGCGAAATGGCAACAAAATACCGGATAATACGCAACCAGATCTTCGAATTCCTCAATGTCCGCTCATTTTCCGAAATCAACACCCTGATCAGAGATCCAAAACAAAGACAGGACATCGACCGACGCGCCTATATGCTGCTCGGCAATATGTTCGGCATCAAGGGAACGGATCGCGAAATCATCTCAACGGTCAACAATTACTCACGGACCGCCGACGGCGTAATCCGTTATCTGCGCAACAAGGTGCTGGCCAACTACAGTTCCCACATCGAGATGACAAACGAGATTGACGCCATAAGCAGTCCTTCGCAACTCCTTCTCATTATCTTTGACGAACGCTATCACCAGAAAGCCCGCTTTGAAGCCAAACGCAAACTCATCCTGATGAAGCTGGCAGGATCCATTGACCAGAGGGAACGGGAAACCGACATTGAAAATAAATTTGCCCGCTTCCTGGACTTCCTCAATGACCACGTATGGAGCAAACAGGCCAAAATCGGCGAGCTTGAAATTGTTTACCTGCTCAGCAATCATGAAAAGGCAAACTTCACCTGTCAGGATATCCGCATTATCAGCAGAAAAGAGGCCGAGGAGATGAAACCGGCGCCAAGACAGAAACTGACCCTCATTAAACGAAGGCGCTTTTCAGAAAACGGCAGAGAAATACCGATCTATGTTTCAATCCGCAAAAAGCCTTCCGAAGCAAAAGTGCTGAAACTCCTGCGCAAGGGCGAAGAAAATCCCGCCGTGGCGGTTGACGACGAACTGGGACTCATGGGCGTACTGGAGTCTTCCCAGGATATTAAAATATTCCAGAAGCATCTGACAAGCAGCGCCATTAAAGCCGACTCGTTCATGGCCCTGGAGGATATCTCCGACTCACTCACCAGCAACAGGTGCAGCAGCAAAAACATCGGCAGTTCCTCAAAAACGCCCATGTTTAAATTTTTTGCCCGGCTTGGCGGCATGCGCGTCGAGTTTATCGTCCACACCTACAAGAGTTACCTGAACTATATCTACCAAAGAGATGTGTCCCACGATGAATACGAGGTGAAGCGAATTTTCGATACCGGTGTGGCGGAACTGCTTTTCCCCCAGAGCATCTACTTTCTGGACATGAAAAAAATCCGCGACCGGCAGCTTCACTGGTTCCGCAGGCAGATTGAAGAACTCTAAAAAAATAAACAGCCACGAAAAACACGAAATTTTTCTTTTTGAGGGCTTCGTGGCTTTCGTGGCAACAAAATACCATGAAACATTCACCACACACACTGCCGCCGGCTGTTATCAATTGCTTTTTTGTCATTGGACTTGTTTCGGCTCTTTCCTTCCGCAGCCTCATGGCCCTCAAGGAACTGCAACCCGACATGTTCCGCCTGGTATGGTATGTGGGGCTTGTCGGCTATATTCTCTTTTTTTCCTTTCGCTATTTCATTTCATCCAAACGGAAAAAAGCAATTATAGACTATAACCTGCTTGCCAAGCTGCAAAGCGGAGAGAATCTTTCCGAAGACGACAGACAGGTGGTTACCTACCTGCTGTCCTCCCTGCAGAAATCGCGGGAAAACATCAATTACCTCTTTATCTTTGCCACCTCATCCATTGCCATCCTGCTGGACATCATCATATGACCCAGAGGTATCATTATGAAAGGAATTGTAGACAGCACCCTGCGTGAAGGGGAACAGACCCCCGGGGTCATTTTTTCCCTGGAAGAAAAAATTGCCATTATAAATTTCCTTGAACTGCTGGGTATTGAGGAAATAGAGCTTGGCATTGCGACAAAATACGACCAGCAACTTCCCCTGCTGATAAAGAGCTGCCGAACAAGGCCCGGTCAATCAAGGCTTGCCCTGTGGTGCCGCTGTAAGCCTGACGACATTCAATACGCCGCCGAACTTGGCCCGGACGTTCTGTCTCTTTCCATTCCGGCATCGGATCTTCATATCACCGAAAAACTCGGCAAAAGCCGGGCCTGGACCCTGAACAGATTATCCGCCTCAATCAAACAGGCGAGGGCTCTCGGCTTTCACACTGTCTCCGTGGGCCTGGAAGATGCAACCAGGGCTGATGAAGATTTTTTACTGCAACTTGTCAGCACGGCAGCACGTACCGGGGCTGACAGAATTCGCATTGCCGACACAGTGGGCATTGCCAGCCCAAACGCCATCAGCACCCTTGTGCAAAAAATAAAAAAACACTGCAGCCTTGAAATCGGCGTCCACACCCACAATGATTTCGGCATGGCCACCGCCAATGCCGTTTCCGCCCTGGAGGCGGGGGCCCACTGGGCCGACGCCACTGTTTTAGGACTTGGAGAGCGGGCCGGAAACTGCCGGCTTGAAGAAATCACAGGCTACCTGGCCCTGGGAGGCGACAGGCGGCCATACCACATCAAACACCTGCGCACTTTATGCCTGACAGTGGCTCGAGCCGCCGAACGAGAGGTGCCGCCAAATCATCCCCTGGTGGGAGAATCCATCTTCACCTGCGAAACAGGCCTCCACCTGCAGGGCCTCAATATAAATCCTGCGACCTACGAACCATACGAGCCGGAAGAAGTAGGAATCAGCCGCAAACTGCTCCTGGGGAGGAAGGCCGGGAAAAAAGCAGTGCGCCACAGGCTTGATGCCTTGGGTTGCACGATGCCGGAAGAAAAAACAGAACAGACTGTTCTGCATATAAGAGATCAGGCAGCCCGAAGCAGACGCCCCTTAAATGACGAGGAAATTCTGGCCATTGCAAATAATCATCTACCCACCAGGTTTTCCTGTCCCCACAACAGCTAATTTGCTGTATTGTGTACAATCAAAGTACCCCGCAAGAGGAATCAACAGAAAAAACGAATCCTGATATTTTTTATAGCAGAGTAAATGCATGAGCTCATTGATAGACAAGCATTGGCACCACCTGCCGAAAGAAGAAGTTGTTGATCTGCTTGACGGCAATCTGGAGAAAGGCCTTGATCAATTCGAGATTAAGCATCTCCAGGAGACGTTCGGCCCTAATGCCTTGACCGCAAAAAAGGGGAAAGGGCCGCTCAAACGGTTCCTTCTCCAGTTTCACCAGCCGCTCATATATATTCTGATTGTTTCTGGAATTATTACAGCCCTCCTGCAGGAATGGGTGGACTCCGGCGTTATTTTCGGGGTGGTGCTGGTTAATGCGATAATCGGCTACATCCAGGAAGCAAAGGCGGTTAATGCCCTGGCCGCTCTGGCCCGTACCATGACAACCGAGGCCACGGTTCTGCGCCAGGGTGAAAAAAAACACATTCCGGCAACGGAACTGGTGCCGGGCGACATTGTTCTACTGGCCAGCGGCGACAAGGTGCCGGCGGATATGCGGCTTCTCGCGGTCAAGGATCTGCGGGTCGACGAGTCCGCCCTGACCGGCGAGTCCCTGCCGGTGGAGAAAAAAGAGGGTGAACTTGATCATGACACGCTGCCGGCTGATCGGCTGAATATGACCTATGCCTCCTCCCTGGTGACCTATGGCCAGGGGAAAGGTATTGTCACGGCAACCGGCGATCATACCGAGGTGGGACGCATATCGGAACTTATCGCCTCCGCCGATGAACTTGCAACCCCGCTCACCCGCAAAATTGCCCATTTCAGTCATATTTTACTGTACGCCATTCTTGCTCTCACCGTGCTGACCGTTGCAGTGGGAATCCTGCGGGGCCAAGCCCCTTTCGACATGTTCATGGCAGCGGTGGCCCTTGCCGTTGGCGCCATTCCGGAAGGTCTGCCCGCCGCAGTCACCATAACGCTTGCCATCGGTGTCTCACGCATGGCCAAACGCAGGGCCATTATCCGCAAACTGCCGGCGGTGGAGACCCTGGGCTCTACCACGGTGATCTGTTCGGACAAGACCGGGACGTTAACGGAAAACCAGATGACCGTCCAGAAAATAATGGCGGGCGGGATTGAGTATAATGTAACCGGGGCCGGCTATAATCCATTGACCGGAAAGATTCTTCAGGAAGGCAACAGTTTTGATCCCGGCAGCTCTCCCGCTCTGGTGGAATGCCTCCGTGCCGGAATCCTCTGTAATGATAGTCTGCTTTTGAGCACAGATAAAGAATGGCGGGTGCAGGGCGACCCCACCGAAGGAGCGCTGTTTGTCCCCGCTATCAAGGGAGGCATTGATCTTGCCGAACAGAAAAGCCGTTTTCCCCGTCTCGACGTCTTGCCCTTTGAATCGGAACATCAGTACATGGCGACTTTACATAAGAGCGAAGACAACAGCAAACAACTGATCTATATCAAAGGCGCGGTGGAGGCCGTTCTTGCCCGGTGCGCTTCCCAGCTTGACGCCGGCGGCTCAGGCTCTGCCCTGGATGCGGATACAATCATTCATCAGGTTGAGCATATGGCGGAAATGGGGCTCAGGGTGCTCGCTTTTGCCGAAAAAGAACTCGCCGCTGCTATTGACGGCATCAGCCATGACGATGTGCGGTCCGACCTGGTTTTCATTGGACTCATGGCCATGATGGATCCGCCGCGAGCCGAGGCGATACAAGCTGTGAAGGCCTGCCGGAACGCCGGAATCAGCGTTAAGATGATCACCGGTGATCATGCTGTCACCGCCGCTGCCATCGCCGGACAGATCGGACTGGATGGGATGACGACGGAGAATGGCGCAATGCCGCGGGTTCTTACCGGCAGGGATCTTGCCGCTCTTTCCGACCGGGAACTGATCGAACAGGCAGAGAAAACGTCGGTATTTGCCCGGGTGGCTCCGGAGCAGAAACTGCGCCTGGTGGCGGCACTGCAGTCCCGGGGCCATGTGGTGGCCATGACCGGCGACGGTGTTAACGATGCTCCGGCCTTGAAGCAGGCGGATATCGGCGTGGCCATGGGGATAACCGGTACGGAGGTGTCCAAGGAGGCCGCCGATATGGTGCTGACCGACGACAATTTCAGTTCCATTGAGGCTGCGGTTGAAGAGGGGCGCGGCGTGTTCGACAACCTGACCAAATTCATTGTCTGGACCCTGCCCACCAACCTGGGTGAGGGGCTGGTTATCATGGCCGCTATCTTTTTCGGCGCCACCCTGCCCATCCTGCCCGTGCAGATTCTCTGGATTAACATGACCACTGCCGGATTCCTTGGTCTGATGCTGGCCTTTGAGCCCAAGGAGCCGGGGATCATGACCCGAATGCCGCGGGACCCGAAAACCCCGATTCTCACGAACACCCTCATCGGACGAATTCTTCTCGTTGGCGGCCTGCTGCTCGTTGCCTCCTTTGCCCTTTTTCAATGGGAGTTGGCAAGAGGGGCGGATATCGCCCAGGCGCGCACCGTGGCGGTCAACGTCTTTGTGGTCATGGAACTTTTTTATCTGTTCAACTGCCGCTCACTGACAAAGTCGGTCTTCCAGCTTGGCTTTTTTTCCAACATGTGGGTATTCGGCGGCGTGGCGATCATGTTGCTCTTTCAGCTTGTCTACACCTATCTACCGGTAATGAACAGATTGTTCCAGAGCGCGCCCATTGACTTTGGCGCCTGGGCTCGGATTGTAGCGGCCGGACTGCTGGCATTTCTGATTGTTGAAGCGGAAAAATGGTTAAGGCCCAGATTCTCCAATGAATGACACGGCCATGTCAAAGCGAACCTTAACAACCTGAAAAAAGGTGATTATCTACCACGAAGGACACGAAGCACATGAAGAAAAAACAAAAAAATTTTATGTTTTCTTGTAGTTAACCCTTCGCGGCCTTCGTGTGCTTCGTGGTTAAACAACAATTTATACGCGACTTTTTGACGTTGCCGTGCAATGTAATGATGGATTTCTTGACAACTACCTGTCAATATAAGCATAGTAAATACAAACAGATCAACTCCCTCCGGCAACCCATCAGGAAGGCAAACCGGGAATTACATCATGACATTATACAACACTAGAAGAAAGAAATGATCTTCTCCATAATTCTGAAAAAACTCAGGGATGCTTTTACTGATCTGCTGCCCATCATTCTGGTTATCGCTTTTTTTCAGATTGTTGTCCTGAGGCAGCCCTTACCGCAAATGGGAGAAGTCCTTTTTGGCGCTCTTCTGGTGGTGGCCGGCCTCAGCCTGTTTGTTCTCGGGCTGGAAATGGGCCTGTTTCCCATTGGTGAGGCAATGGCACAGGCCTTGGCCAGAAAGGGCAGTCTCTTCTGGCTTCTCTGCTTTGCCTTTGCCCTGGGGTTCTCAACCACTGTGGCAGAGCCTGCTCTTATCGCCGTAGCTGCTGAGGCAGCTGAAATTGCCGGCCAGGGAGGGCTTATCGACCCAAGCGAGGAATCTCTGAAGCAATACGCCTTTGGGCTTCGCATGTCCGTCGCTTTTTCCGTGGGACTTGCCATCCTTATCGGTGTCATGCGTATCATCCGCGGTTGGCCTATTCATTATCTGATCATCGGCGGTTATGTTGTTGTCATGCTGATGACCATCATTGCCCCAAAAGAGATTATTGGTATAGCTTATGATGCCGGCGGAGTTACCACATCCACCATCACTGTACCTCTGGTTGCAGCTTTGGGGGTAGGACTGGCCTCAACCATCAGAGGACGAAGCCCTCTTGTGGATGGTTTTGGCCTGATAGCCTTTGCTTCTCTTCTCCCCATGATCTTTGTCATGGGCTACGGACTTCTCATTTTCAAATAAAAAAGGGCTCTTTTTCGTGGAATTCCTATATGATTTCAGCAAAATACTGCTTTCCACCTGCAGAGATGTGCTGCCGATACTTCTTCTTATTACCTGTTTTCAGCTCTTTGTCTTGCGACAGCCAATTCCTCACCTGCGTCGTCTTATTGTCGGTGGCGTCTATGTTGTCCTTGGCCTTGCCCTGTTTCTGGCAGGACTTGAAAAAGCACTTTTCCCCCTTGGGAAAATCATGGCTACCCAGCTGTCTGATCCTGCCTTTATTTATGGGGCAGGGGAAATTGTTACCCGGGCAGACTGGAAGGCGTATGGCTGGGTATATCTTTTTTCGGCCATGATCGGTTTTGCAACCACCATCGCCGAACCATCTCTCATTGCCGTGGCGTTCAAGGCCAATGAGGTATCAGCCGGGACGATCAAACAATGGGGCCTGCGAATCACTGTTGCCGTGGGAGTCGCTTTTGGCATAACCCTTGGAACATTTCGCATTGTCACCGGAACCCCGCTCTATCTCTACATCCTTGTCGGCTATATGATTGTTATTGTACAAACCATATTTGCCCCCAAAAGCATCATTGCTTTGGCCTATGATTCAGGCGGGGTCACAACTTCAACAGTAACAGTACCACTGGTGGCAGCACTTGGTCTCGGGCTGGCCGGCACCGTGCCTGGACGAAATCCCGCCCTGGACGGTTTTGGCCTTATTGCTTTTGCCAGTCTTTGTCCAATTATAACCGTTATGGGTTATGCTCAGTTTATGCAATGGTCAACTCAACGCAAAATAAAATCCATGGAGAAAAGGAATGCGCTTTAAACTCATTTTATCCTCAGTCAAGACAGATATTACTGACCATATTGTTGATACGGCAAAAGAGGCAGGAGCCACCGGGGCAACAATCATACCGGCCAGGGGTACCGGCATCCATGAGGCGAAAACTTTTTTTGGCCTTTCTCTAGAGGCACAAACCGACATTATCATGCTCCTTGTTGAAGAACATCTTGTCGGCAAAATTCTAAATACCATACAGGATGCGGGTGAATTCCAAAAGCCGGGAACCGGTATTGCCTTTGTGCTCCCCATTGAACATGTTGTGGGACTGGAAAGCCAGATGGAAAATTTTAAAAAAGAAGTTCGGGAAAGTTATTTTTAAGAGGTAAGCGAGCCTGCGATACTCCGAATGACAGAAAAAATCGAAACTACTTTATAGAAAAATTAAAAATTAGCGCTAATCACTTTTATCTTTATACAGGGGGGGGGAAAATTATGGGGCCTGACAGCACAACAATAATACGGGCAAAAGACGTGATGCGTAAAGGAATTGTGTCCATTGACGGCATGGCCACAGCCAAAGAGGCTGCCGCGAAAATGCGGTCTGAACAAGTTTCATCTCTGCTTGTCGAGAAACGACATAGAGATGATGCCTGGGGCATGCTGGTCGTTCAGGATTTCATTAAAGGGGTGATTATACCCGGTCGCTCTCCCAATGATGTGAATGTGTATGAAATCATGACAAAACCGGTTATTACCGTACCGGCTGACATGGACATACGCTATGTAGCCCGTTTGATTTACCGGGCCGGCGTACGAAGAGCCCCGGTGGAGGATAAAGGAGAACTTATCGGCATGGTTTCTTTATTGTCATTAATTCTCGACAATGATCTTTTTTAGACCGTCTGCCCGAAGTACCAGAAAAAAAACCTAATAGATCTCTATCGGAAACCTGGCCAAAGGGAAGGAAACAGACCCTTCCCTTTGGCTTGAAAAAGTTTTTTCATAACTTTTTCACATATGCTGAATCGTTACGTTTTTTCTTTTTCAAGCCTCCGAAATATCCTGCTCCAGCCATTTCCCCTTCACGGCCTCAACTTTTTTCCATTTCCCATATTTTCAAGCACAGCAAATAAATAAAATTTGACAACAAACCTATGGTGAATTATATATAGCTATATAGGAATATGTGAATAAAACTCTCAAGAGGGAAAAATGAAAGATTTCATCCGAGTCATGAAAGCATTGTCTGATCCAAACAGAGTTAAAATTATTAAAATGCTGATCGAGAAGGAAATGTGCGTGTGTGAAATAACCGCCGTTCTGGGGCTTGCTCAGCCCACTGTCTCCAAGCACTTAAAAACCCTTGAAGATGCCGGCCTGGTCGAGTTCAGCAAGGATGGATCCTGGGTCAATTATCGCCTTGTGAAGGCGACTTCGAACCAGTACGCAGAAGTCATGCTGGACCATATGCAGAGCTGGGTTTCCGAAGATAAAGAGATTAAAAAAACTCTTGCCAAAGCCAAGGATGTAAACCGTTCAAGAATCAATGCTGCATAAGTCCACGGCCATGTCAAAGTGAGCCCTAACAACCGGAAAAGATGATTATCTACCACGAAGGACACGAAGCGCACGTAGTAAAAACAAAAAAATTCTATGTTTTCTTGTAGTTAACTCTTCGTGGTCTTCGTGGTCTTCGTGGTAAAATAACAATTTATACGCGACTTTGACGATACCGTGCGCATAAGCCTTACAAGAGACTTGGTGAAGTAATGGAATGGAAAAGAGAGTGGAAACCATTGATGTGGATTGTAGCTGTTTTTATCAGTTGCTACTATCTGCCGGTGGGGTCTGGGCGTTTTGATAATGCCGTAATCGAATCCCTGCACCTGGTAAAATCCTATGCCCAGGAACATGTTCTGCTATGCCTGATCCCTGCTTTCTTTATAGCCGGCGCCATTGCCGTTTTTATCAGCCAGGCCTCTGTGTTGAAGTATCTCGGCGCCAAGGCCGACAAAATTGTTGCCTATGGTGTCGCCTCAGTATCAGGAACGATCCTTGCCGTCTGTTCCTGCACCATTCTGCCTCTCTTTGCAGGAATTTACCGTATGGGAGCAGGCCTTGGCCCTGCCACCGCTTTTCTTTATTCCGGTCCTGCCATCAACATTCTTGCCATTATCCTCACAGCTCGGATTCTCGGACCTGGGCTTGGAATAGCCAGGGCCGTTGGGGCCGTTATCTTCAGTGTCATCATCGGGCTTTGCATGCATTTTTTCTTCAGAAAGGAAGAAATGGAGAAAGCTGAGGCACAGATGGCCATGCCGGAAGAAGAGGTAAGCAGGCCGCTCTGGCAGAATGCTTTCTATTTTGCCATGATGATCGGCATTCTTGTTTTTGCAAATTGGGGAAAAACCGAAGAAACTTCCGGACTCTGGTTTGCCATTTACTCCAATAAATGGCTCATTACCTCTTTGTTTTCAGCGGCCATGGGCATATGTCTCATGCTCTGGTTTCATTTGCCAAAATGGCAGGTTGCACTGGCTGCAGCGCCTCCGGTTATTATGGCTGTACTGTTTTCAGGTCACCCGACAGTTGCCTTTGTCGCCGGTGTCATTGCCTTGTCTCTTCTCATAAGTACCAGGGAAGATGAAACTGGAGAGTGGTTCCGGGAATCATGGGGATTTGCCAAACAGATACTTCCCCTTCTGCTTTTCGGCGTTCTCATTGCAGGTATTCTGCTTGGCCGACCGGGGAATGAGGGGCTGATTCCCTCTGAGTGGGTAAGCAGGGCTGTAGGCGGTAATTCGATTATGGCAAATTTTGCCGCTTCATTTGCCGGGGCCTTTATGTATTTCGCCACCTTGACTGAAGTACCGATTCTACAGGGACTGATCGGCAACGGTATGGGCAAAGGCCCTGCTCTGGCCCTGCTGCTTGCCGGTCCGGCCTTGAGCCTGCCCAATATGCTCGTCATCCGCAGTGTTATGGGAACAAAGAAAACCGTGGTGTTTGTCTGTCTTGTTGTGGTGATGGCAACGGTGAGTGGATTATTGTATGGATCATTTTTTTAGATAAAATAAGGCACAAAGGCACAGAGGGGCAAAGGCACAAAGTTAAGGATATTAACGATTACATTTTTTTAAAAAACAGCAAATCATGCAGTTATCAAACTAAAAAACTTTGTGCCTTTGTATCTCTGTGCCTTTGTGTCTTTGTGCCTTTGAATTTTAAACAGGAGAAAACGATGGAAATAAAAGTATGCGGTCCCGGATGCGCCAAATGTCATGAAGCGGAAAGAATCGTCAAAGAAGCCCTTGAAGAAAGCGGGGTTGAAGCAACACTGGAAAAAAT
>DAOUUW010000064.1 GCA_030667965.1 Deltaproteobacteria bacterium | reverse complement strand
TCCAGCCCAGGTTGACCCGAAAAAATTTATACGGACCATTCAGGACCATAATGTCACCTATTCTTTCGGCTCTCCCGCCATCTGGAACGTGGTGAGCAGGTATTGCCTGGATCACAAAATAAAACTTGGGGTCACCAAAATTCTCATGGCCGGGGCTCCCGTGTCGGGCGAGCTCATTGAAAGGGTCAAAAAAATAATGGCCCCGAATGGTGAAGTCTTTACACCCTATGGCGCCACGGAATCTCTGCCCATTGCATCAATAAGCGGTACGGAAGTCCTGTCCGAGACCTGGGAGCTGACCAGAAAAGGGAAAGGAACCTGTGTCGGCCGTCCGCTGCCTGGAATAACTATAAAAATCATGTCTCCCTGCGATGGTCCCGTCCCGGGAAGAGAAAACATACATTTTCTTGAAGCTGGAGAAACAGGTGAGATTATCGTCCAGGGCAATGTTGTCACCAGGGCCTATGACAACAATGACCAGGAAAATCGCCTGGCAAAAATTGCTGATGGAGCCTCGTTCTGGCACCGCATGGGCGATATGGGATATTTTGACGATTCAGGACGGCTGTGGTTCTGTGGACGTAAGGTGCACCGGGTGTTGACGGACAGGGAAGTCCTCTATACAATCTGCTGCGAGGCTATTTTCAACGAGCATCCCCAGGTTTATCGCTCCGCCCTGGTGGGAGTGGGTCCGCAGGGAAACCAACTGCCCGTACTCATCGTTGAACCGCATGATGAGATTGACGATGAAAAAATCCTCTTTGCTGAGCTTAATGAACTTGCCCGGGCAAACAGCCTGACCGAAAACATCAACCGTTTTCTTGTCCATCCGTCTTTTCCGGTTGATATCCGTCATAATGCCAAAATATTCAGGGAAAAACTTGCCGTGTGGGCAAAAGACAAGATGCGGGGAAAAAAATGAAAAAGGTTATAGTAACCGGAGGCGGTGGTTTTGTCGGCAAGGCCATTGTCAAAATTCTTCTTTCCCGTGGTATTAAAACAACGGTTATCGGCCGAAATCGCTATCCGGATGTGGAAAAAATGGGGGCTGCAGTCGCCTGTGGAGATATCCGCAACGCGGATTTTCTACAAAACGTCTTCAAAGGACATGATACCGCGTTTCATGTGGCTGCCAAAGCCGGCATCTGGGGCCCGTTTGATGAGTATCATTCTATAAATGTGGCAGGCACTGAAAACGTAATCAACGCCTGCAGGGCAAACAATATCGCCAACCTTATCTACACCAGTACCCCAAGTGTTGTTTTTAGAAATGATGATCTTCAGGGTGTTGATGAAAAAACCCCCTATGCCGACACCTTTCTCTGCCATTACGCCAGAACAAAAGTCATGGCAGAGAAAATAATACTCTCGTCAAACTCCCAGCGGCTCAAAACAACAGCATTAAGACCCCATCTTGTCTGGGGCCCCGGTGACACCAACCTCATCCCCCGTCTGCTTGACCGCGGCCGCAAAAAACAGTTAAAAATTGTCGGCAAGGCAGATAATCTTGTAGATATTTCCTATATTGACAATGTAGCCATGGCCCATATACTTGCTGCGGAAAATCTGGAAAACCGGGCAAGTGCGGCGGGTCAGGCCTATTTTATTTCCCAGGGGGAGCCGGTTAATCTATGGATGTGGATCAATGACCTTTTTCATCGGCTTCAAGTCCCACTGGTTACAAAACAGGTGGGCTTTAAGAAAGCGTATCTGGCCGGGGCTGTTCTTGAAAAAATCTACCTGCTGCTGAAAAAACATGATGAACCACCCATGACCAGATTTCTGGCCGAGCAACTGGCCAAATCCCACTGGTTCTCCATAAAAAAAGCTCAGAAAGACCTGGGATATGCAGCCCCTATATCAACTGAGCAGGGAATGAACAGAATGGTTGAATGGCTGCACATCCATAACAATGTTCCCCTGTAAGGTTCTTTCATGAAACCAGACAAGCAGGCAGCCGATTTGCTCCAAAAATGCCCGGCCGCCCCGGAGGTTCTTCTGCAATGAACCTGTTCCGCCTTTTCAGGCCCAGCCCGCCTTCGCATCCGGCCTTTATCAAAAATCACAGCCATTTTGAGTCCATTGACCAGAACAGGCCCATTGAAGAGTATGATTACGTCGTTCTTGACACCGAACTCACCGGCATGAACGAAAAAAAAGACGAAATCATCTCTGTGGGCGCGGTCCTCGTTAAGAACCTGCAGATCATGGCCGGTCACACTTTTTATACATTGGTTAAGCCGGAAAAAATAAGCGCTACTGAAGCAACCTTCATCCATCAAATAACACCCCAGGAACTTCAGACAGCACCCTTTATTCAGGATGTGCTGCCTGACCTGCTTGATTTTTGCGGATCCTCCTTCCTTGTGGGTCATTATATTGATCTTGACACCAAATTTATTAATAAGGCGGCCCGCAGACATTTTGGCTCCACCATCAATAATCCCTGCCTTGACACCCTGCGCCTGGCCCAGATACATAGAGAAAAAATCTGGGGACGCTATCACGAGCAATTGAATCTCCAGGTTTCCTACAACCTGACTGACCTGTGCAAGGAATACAAACTCCCTCTTTTCCCTGCCCACGATGCCCTGCAGGATGCCCTGCAAACTGCCTATCTCTTCCTTTTTCTTGTGAAAACATTGCAAAAAAACGGCCTGATCACCCTGAAAGATTTCTACAGCGCCGGCCAAACATGGAATAGAACCTTATAGGTTTTGATTTTTTTTTTAAAATTTAAAAGTTTTTTTTCACCTCTTTCCTGATACGAAAAAACACCTAAGTAGTAATACTCACAAAATTATTTCACAGAAACTGTACCAATGGGAAACACTACCTAGGTATCATTACCTATTGCACTTTATTGTTACACAACATAGAAACAACACGCAAACATTTGATTATGCCTGTTAATAGTTGAACTTGCCCATTATGTCATCATCGGCAAGAGAAGAAAAACAGAGCTTATTCGGTGAAATTGATGAAAAAGAATCTGTCACAATACTGGAAAAAAAATCTCCTCATCATGATTTGCCTTCTCGCGGTTTGGGCAATTGTCTCTTTTGGCTGCAGTATTTTTTTTGTCGAGCAGCTTAACGCCATCATGATCGGCGGATTCCCCCTTGGATTCTGGTTTGCACAGCAGGGATCAATCTATATTTTTGTTGCTCTTATCTTTATCTATTTTTTTCTCATGGAAAAGGTGGACAAAGATTTTGATGTTGATGACTAAATTGCGAAAGATGATCCTTACTCTGTCACTAAAATTGAAGAATAACTAAATATGTCAATTCTTGACTGGACATACATCATGGTAGGGGTCACCTTTACCCTCTACCTCAGCATCGCCTGGATTTCCATGGTGAAAACCACCAAGGGTTTCTATGTGGCAGGAGGAGGTGTCAGCCCCCTGGCCAACGGCATGGCAACTGCGGCCGACTGGATGAGCGCCGCTTCCTTTATCTCCATGGCCGGGCTCATCTCCTTCATGGGCTATACCGGCTCCATTTATCTGCTCGGCTGGACCGGCGGCTATGTCCTGCTGGCCCTGCTCCTTGCCCCTTATCTTCGCAAATTCGGCAAATTTACGGTTCCCGACTTTGTCGGCGACCGCTATTACTCCAACACTGCCCGCTTTATTGCCCTGATCTGTGCCATTTTTATCTCATTTACCTATGTAGCCGGACAGATGCGCGGGGTAGGCATAGTTTTTTCCCGTTTTCTTGAGGTTGATGTCAATACCGGCGTGCTTATTGGTATGGCTATTGTTTTCCTCTATGCCTCCCTTGGGGGTATGAAAGGCATCACATACACTCAGGTGGCCCAATATTCCGTGCTCATCATTGCCTACCTGGTGCCGGCCATAGCCATTTCCCTGAAAATTACGGGTACCCCCATACCCCAGCTCGGTTTCGGCGGTGTAATAGCGGAAGGCGTTGACAACGGCAAATATCTCCTTGAAACGCTGAACCGGCTTAATGTTGAACTGGGTTTTGCCGAATACACCAAACCCTTTGCCGAAGGCGGCAAATCCATGCTTGACGTCTTCTGTATCACCCTGGCGCTTATGGTAGGCACGGCCGGCCTGCCCCATGTGATCGTCCGTTTCTACACTGTGCCCAATGTCCGGGGAGCACGTCTTTCCGCCGGATACGCATTACTGTTCATTGCCGTGCTGTACACCACTGCTCCAGCTGTTGCCTCTTTTTCACGCTATAATATGATCAATTCCATCAGCAATGTCTCTTACGACAAGTCTCCGGCATGGTTTAAAAACTGGGAGCAAACCGGACTCATGGCCTGGGTTGATAAAAATCATGACAGTATAATCAATTACAGGTCCGGCAAACCGTTCATCGGCAAACCGCAGTTCACCGGAGAAACCGGCTCCTATGGGCAGCTCATTGTCTCCAATACCTTGACGGACAACGACAACGAGATCTACATTGACCGGGATATCATGGTGCTGGCCAATCCGGAGATCGCCAATCTGCCCAACTGGGTCATTGCCCTTGTTGCCGCCGGCGGTCTTGCTGCTGCATTATCAACAGCATCCGGATTACTCCTGGTTATCTCCTCGTCTATTTCCCACGATTTTTATTACAGGCTCATTAACCGGAATGCCTCCGAAAAACAGAGACTTCTATTGGGCAGAATCATGATCGGCTTTGCCGTTTGTGTAGCTGGATATTTCGGTATTCATCCGCCCGGATTTGTGGCCCAGGTTGTTGCCTTTGCCTTTGGCCTGGCGGCTTCATCCTTCTTCCCCATTTTATTCCTCGGTATTTTTTCAAAACGGACAAACCGTGAGGGAGCCATTTGCGGTATGAGCGCAGGCATCCTTTTTACAATCATTTATATTATCAATATTAAATTTTTCGGCGGCACAACCTGGTGTCTCGGTATTTCCGCCGAGGGAATCGGTTCCGTGGGTATGCTGCTTAATCTTGTTGTCACCATTGTTGTTTCCTTGCTTACAACACCCCCTCCCCAGGAGGTGCAGGACATGGTTGACAACATTCGTTTTCCCCGTGGGGCCGGAGCCCATTTTAATAATTAATGCCGCTACATGTCGGCATATTGACACATTAAAATACCCATGATATAAAGGTGTCTCTAAATTTATGGGAAATCAATCAACTTAAAGCAGGAGGAAAAAGAATGGCAGATAATACCTCGGCAGCACAATACTGGAAGGCAAATATCCGCCTTGTTATCGGCTGCCTGATTGTCTGGTTTGTCGTCTCGTATGGATGTGGAATTTTGTTTGCTGAATCATTAAACAGCATCAGACTTGGAGGGTACAAACTTGGTTTCTGGT
This sequence comes from Deltaproteobacteria bacterium, assembly GCA_030667965.1. Classification (GTDB taxonomy): domain Bacteria; phylum Desulfobacterota; class Desulfobulbia; order Desulfobulbales; family SURF-16; genus JAHLLM01. The sequence continues at coordinate 9,600 of DAOUUW010000064.1, read as the reverse complement.
TTGCTCAGCAAGGTTCTATTTACACTTTTGTGTTCCTGATTTTTTTCTATGCAATCCGGATGAACCAGCTCGACCGAAAATTTAATGTGGAAGAAAAATAAAAGGAATAAATAATGAGCCTTCAATTAATGACATATCTTGTTGTAGGGGCAACCTTTGCCGTCTACATCGCCATCGCGATCAAAGCGAGGGCCACCAGTACAGGAGAATTTTATGTTGCCGGCAAAGGTGTCCATCCAATTCTGAACGGTATGGCCACCGGCGCTGACTGGATGAGTGCCGCCTCGTTTATTTCCATGGCAGGTCTTATCGCCTTTAACGGATATGACGCCTCTGTTTACCTCATGGGCTGGACCGGCGGCTATTGCCTGCTGGCCATGCTGCTTGCCCCTTACCTGAGGAAACACGGCAAATTCACCGTACCCGCCTTTATTGGTGATCGCTATTACTCCAACACGGCCCGCCTCGTGGCGGTCGTCTGCCTCATTACCGCTTCACTGACCTATGTTATCGGCCAGATGAAAGGTATCGGTGTTGCCTTTTCACGTTTCCTGGAAATGCCCTATGAATATGGTCTGTTCATCGGTATGGCCATTGTTTTTGTCTATGCCGTACTTGGCGGCATGAAAGGTATCACCTATACACAGATTGCCCAGTACTGTGTTCTCATTTTTGCCTACACGGTTCCGGCAATATTTATTTCTCTGCAGCTGACCGGCAACCCGGTTCCCCAGCTCGGCCTTGGCAGCACCATGACCGATGGCACGTATCTGCTGGACAAGCTCGATATAATCCTTGTTGATCTTGGCTTTGCAGCCTATACCGCACAGAAAGGTTCCACTCTGGATATGGCCCTGCTGACCCTTTCGCTGATGATCGGTACAGCGGGTCTGCCCCACGTTATTGCCCGTTTCTTCACCGTACCCAAAGTAAAAGACGCCCGTTTCTCCGCCGGCTGGGCTCTGGTATTTATCGCACTTCTCTACACCACCGCCCCTGCAGTGGGCGCCATGGCGCGTCTGAACCTGATGAATACAATCCAGACAGACGAGGTTGGATCTCCTGAGGGCAACCTGAGCTACGAAGAGCGCCCGACCTGGTTCATGAACTGGGAAAAAACCGGCCTGCTTCAATTTGAAGACAAAAACAACGATGGGAAGATTCAGTACTACGGCCCTGGTGAGGAATTTGCCGCCAAGGCCGCTTCATACGGCTGGCAGGGCAATGAAATGGTAAAAGTTGACCGTGACATCATGGTTCTTGCCAATCCCGAGATCGCCGGCCTGCCCAACTGGGTTATCGCCCTGGTTGCCGCCGGTGGTATCGCAGCCGCTCTTTCCACGGCAGCAGGTCTCCTGCTGGCAATCGCTTCAGCCATCTCCCATGACCTTCTTAAGAGTGTTTTCGCACCGAACATGGATGATAAGACAGAGCTGATGGCAAGCCGTTTTTCCATGGCAGGCGCCATTGTTGTTGCCGGCTATCTTGGACTTAACCCTCCGGGATTTGCCGCCCAGGTTGTTGCCCTCGCCTTTGGTCTGGCCGCTTCTTCACTGTTTCCCGTACTGATGATGGGTATTTTCTCAAAACGCATGAATCGTGCAGGCGCTATCTGTGGTATGCTGGCCGGTCTTGGCTCAACCCTTCTCTATATTTTCATCTATAAGGGATGGTTCTTCTTTCAAGCAACCGCCATGCTGCCCGACAATCCGGCCAACTGGCTGTTTGGCATTTCACCTGGTTCCTTTGGTGCGGTTGGCGCGCTTTTCAACTTCGCCGTGGCCTTCATTGTTGCCTGGAGTACCGCTCCGCCTCCGAAGCATATCCAGCAGATGGTTGAAAACCTTCGTATTCCCAACTAGTCTGATTAGTGGCTCGACATTATAAACAAAAAATCTCACAGAGATCACAGAGACACTGAGAAAAAAACTCTGTAAACTCTGCGTCTCTGTGAGAAAAATTTGTAAATATTTAGTGGATGCATGTAAAATGGCGTTTCTGTTTGAACAAACAGAAACGCCATTTTTTTGTTTTCAGTTCTCCAACTTTACGTTACACTTTCCTTCTTCATCCATTTAATCAACTCATCCGGGAAAACACACCACATGTCATCTGAAGAACTGCCACCTTCAAACTTTGTCCATCTCCATGTTCACACCCAGTACAGTCTTCTTGACGGTGCTATCCGCCTTGATGATCTGCTGATAAAATGTAAGGAATACGGCATGGATACGGTGGCTATCACCGACCATGGCTCCATGTACGGCGCCCTGGAGTTTTATGTAAAGGCCAGAAAAGCCGGCATCAAACCGATTATAGGCTGCGAATTTTATATTGCCCCCCATTCCCGCACGGACAAACGGGCAAAAAGCGCCGGTAAAGCTGCATACCACATCGTCCTGCTGGCCATGAACAAGACAGGTTATAAAAATATGTTAAAACTGGCCTCCATTGCCCAGCTCCAGGGTTTTCATTACAAGCCCCGCATCGACAAGGAGGTCATGCAGCAACACAGCGACGGGCTCATAGCCTTGACAGCCTGCCTGCATGGTGAAATCCCCTATCTCATTGCCAAGGAAAAAAATATGGACCTGGCCCGTGAAAAGGCCAGGGAGTTACATACTATTTTTCCGGGCAGGCTCTATTTTGAACTGCAGGAAAACGGCATGGAAGAGCAGACTGTTGCCAATAACGGTCTGAAACAGCTCTCCAAAGAACTTGGTATACCGCTTGTGGCAACCAATGACTGCCATTACCTGAATCAAAATGAGTCCCAGGCCCATGAACTTCTGCTCTGCATCCAGACAGGTAAGACAATCATGGACGCCAACCGCTTTAAATTCAGTACTGACCAGCTTTATTTCAAATCCTCTGCTGAAATGGAAGAAAATTTTTCCCATTGCCCCGAAGCTCTGCAAACGACAAGAGTCATTGCCGACCGCTGCAACCTGGAGCTGGAATTCGGCAATCATTATTTTCCAATTTTTCCGGTGCAGGAAGGTGAAACTCTTGATTCCATGTTCGACAAAATCTCCCGCCAGGGATTTAAGGAACGTCTTCGTGAAATTCGGGCAAGGGAGAAAATGACCGACGAGCTTGAGAAAACATACCGGGAACGGCTTAACATGGAAATCGATGTCATCAAGACCATGGGCTTTCCCGGGTATTTCCTCATTGTTGCCGATTTCATCACCTGGGCCAAAGAACACGGCATCCCAGTCGGACCCGGACGTGGTTCCGGAGCCGGAAGTCTGGTGGCCTATTCCATGCGTATTACCGACATTGACCCGATTCCCTACGGGCTCATCTTTGAACGTTTTCTTAATGTGGAACGCCGGTCCATGCCTGACTTTGATATTGATTTCTGCCAGGAAAGGCGCGGAGAGGTCATAAAATATGTTCACGAAAAATACGGCGGCGACGAACACGTAACCCAGATTGTTACCTATGGTTCCATGAAGGCCAAAGGTGTAATCAGGGATGTGGGGAGGGCTCTGGCAATGCCCTTTGGCGATGTGGATCGTATCGCCAAGCTGGTACCGGATGAATTGAAAATAACCATTAAAAAGGCATTAATACAGGAGCCTCGCCTGAAAGACCTGTATCAACGCGATGAACAAGTCAAGAAACTTATCGACATTGCCAAGGTGCTGGAAGGCCTGCAACGCCATACTTCCATCCATGCCGCAGGCGTTGTCATCTCGCCGGAACCCATGGTGGAATACCTGCCTGTCTGTAAAGGACCAAAAGGTGAGGTGCTGACCCAATATGACATGAAGTACACCGAGATGACAGGCCTTATCAAATTCGATTTCCTTGGTCTGAAAACTCTGACTGTTATCGACAGAGCCCTGAAGCTAACCAGTGAAGTGAGGGATGAACCTCTTGACATAAGCACCATCCCAATGGATGATCCTAAAACCTACAACCTGCTGTGCAAAGGTGACGGTCTTGGCGTTTTTCAGTTGGAAAGCTCCGGTATGCGCCAGCTACTGACAAAAATAAAACCTGAGGTCTTTTCCGACATCATAGCCCTTGTTGCCCTCTACCGCCCCGGTCCGCTGGACAGCGGCATGGTAGATGATTTTGTCAACACCAAGCATGGCAAGATGGTGGCCCATTATCCCCTGCCCCAACTCGAACCGATCCTCAAAGAAACCTACGGCGTCATCGTCTACCAGGAACAGGTTATGAAAATTGCCAATGTTCTGGCCGGCTACTCCCTGGGCGATGCGGATAATCTCCGCAGGGCCATGGGCAAGAAAATTCCGGCCGTCATGGAAGAGCAGCGAGGCAAATTCATGTCCGGGGCGGAAAGACTCAATGTTCCCCTGGACAAGGCGGAATACATTTTCGATTTGATGGCCAAATTTGCAGGATACGGCTTCAACAAATCACACAGTGCCGCTTACGCCCTCATTTCCTACCAGACCGCTTACCTCAAGGCCCATTATCCGGCCCAGTTTATGGCGGCTCTACTGTCCTGCGATGTTAACAATACAGACAAGGTGGTCAGATACATCAACGAATGCAAAGACCATAGCCTTGATGTGCTGCCGCCGGACATTAACGAAAGCAATCAGGACTTTACCGTCATTAATGACAGAATCCGTTTCGGCCTTGCTGCCGTAAAAAATGTCGGCGGCGCAGCCCTGGATTCCATCATGGAGGAACGAGGCAAGGATGGTCCGTATATGTCCCTTGGTGAATTCTGCTCGCGGGTGGATTCACGCAAGGTGAACCGCAGGGTCATTGAGAGCCTTATCAAGGCAGGAGCCTTTGATTCGTTTGGCGCCAGAAGATCCCAACTCTTTGCCATCCTTGATCAGGCAATGGACCAGGCCCAGGCAGCGCAACGGGACAAGGAAAGCGGTCAGCTCTCTCTCTTTTCGATGATGCCTGAGAAAACCAAGGCCGAATCAACCACCATCCCCCTGCCCGACATCCCTGAATGGGATGAAAAAGCAAAACTTGCAGCAGAGAAAGAAACCGTAGGATTTTATATAACCGGCCATCCGCTGGACGATTACCGGGACGAAATCAAACAGGTCATTGATACGGAAATTGCCGAATTAGATAAACGCAGTGACGGATCAGCAGTCAGGGTGGGAGGTCTCATCAAGTCCAGAAAGGATCTGAAAAGCAAAAAAGGCGATCCCATGTCCTTCATAACCCTGGAAGATACCTCAAGCAGCGTTGAGGTTATTGTCTTTCCGCAGGCCTATGCTGTCTGTGCCCATCTGTTAAACGATGAAACACCGATCATCATCCAGGGTACCCTGCAGAAAGAGGAGGAGGGAGGAGCAAAAATACTGGCGGATACCATTGACCAGCTGGACGATGCAAGGAAAAAATATACCGCATCAGCCGGAATCATGCTTTATTCGGACAAAATCAACCGAAAAAAGATAGAGGATCTCAAAAAGGTAATCCACCGTAACCACGGACCCTGCCCCGTGTCACTGACCCTGCATTTTGACAAACGTGGTGAGGCGGATATTGACATCCCGGAAGACCTCACCATTAATCCCAGTCGAAAATTTTCCGAAGAAGTTGACGCAGCCCTTGGCTACGGAGCCATTCTCTATTTACAAAAACAGGCGGAACCGCCCCAGAGGAAGAACAGTAAATGGGGTGGAAAAAAGGCATAGATAAGCGAAGACTTCGAAGGCACAAAGGCACAAAGTGTTTAACACCAACTCTTTGCAATTATAACAAATAGTTTAATGTTTTTTTTACTCTGTGCCTCTGTGCCTCTGTGCCTGTTTTACAACTGGGAACTAATAACTACCTCTTCTTTCGCACCTTCATCGTCGGGATATTGGCCAGCACCATCTTGAGCCAGTCAAAGCCGAAGGAGAGCAGGGCCTCGTCGTCGGTTTCAATGTCACGTATACGTGATTTGGACAGCTTAAAATCAGCCGGCAGGTTGTGCTGGTTGACATAATCACGGAAGCCGTCAATATTATAACAGACCATGAAGGCGAGTTGCTGCCGTGGGCCTGCCGCCCCCTCCCCTGCCCAGGGATTTGTGGCGAAAAAGGTATCCATCTCCGTCCACGTATCGGACATGGCATTGTGAAACAGCAGCTTCTGGTTGCGCAACCACTCTTTCACCGTCCACTGCTGCTCTTCCTCATGCCCTTTGCAGTAATCATGTTTAGTCAGAAAATAAAATTCTTCAGGCCTGCCCTTCTCAGGGGTTCTGTCCACACCCCTTTCAAGGGGATACATCCGGCAGGAAAAAGGTCTGTGCTCATATACCCTGCATCCTTCAGGACCGAGAAAGGGGCAGGCATTATCATCCGACATCTTCATCATAAGGGCCGGAAAAAATGGATTGCCCCCTTTTACAACCTGTACATATTTCTCCAGAAACTCATCGGAACGAATGCCCAGGCATTTTTTCAGTTCAATAATATCATAGGGATACATGAGCATATCCACATTTCGGCAGCAGACCATGAAGCATGAAACACCGGGATGGCAGGAAAATGAAAATTGAGATTTTCCCAGGGGAATCATGCCCTCGGGAAACGATTTTTCTTGTGATGTCGTCTTTTTCATCGTAATTTCTTTTTGAAAGGTTATCAGGTTGAAGGCTGAAGACTGAAGGGTTAACCGCTAGCCCTTTAAACACAGGGAATTAAATCCCTAAGGGAAAAGGCACATGAAATTACCATTTGCGCACCCGAAGGTCAAGAAACACCATTGTTTTAATGCAGCCGCCTTTTGTTTCTTCCTTTTTATTCAATTTCTTGCCACTCCTCTCTCTTTTGCAGATTCACCCCCTCCCCTTTCAGCCTGGGTCATCCGCTGGCATATGGACAGTCCTGAAGAAATCAACGCCATCTGTCGTGAAGCTGAAGGCTCATTTGACAACCTGCTTGTTCAGGTGCGCGGACGAGCCGACGCCTATTATAAAAGCAACCTTATCCCCCGCGCCGAGGAACTTAATGCCCGTCACGGATTTGATCCGCTTGCCGAAATTCTCGACACCTGCAGCCAACATCACATCCAGGCATGGATGAATGTCTATTACCTCTGGACAGGCACAAAAGCCCCCCGGGACCCACGGCACCCGGCCCACTTTGAAAAGTGGCGATTGATGGATAATAACGGCCGAATGGTATCGGACTACAGTGAAATCGAGCAGGCCCAGAACTGGATTGAAGGAGTCTATGCCGACCCTGCCTCGACCGAGTATCGCCAACTCTTTGTCTCAGCTGTCAAAGAGCTTGTCGAGACCTACCCTGTGGCCGGCATCCATCTTGACTTTGTCCGTTATCCCGGGGCTTCCTTTGGTCATGGAGGCAACCTTACCGAAGATTTTATGCAGGCATGGGGCTTTGATCCCCGCCTGCTGCCGGAAACAATAACTTCCTCCGAGCTTACAAAATGGCACTCGGGGCAAATGGATACGGTGGACAGCCTGCTTACCACCGGCGCACTCATCTGGGCCGACATGCGGTCGGCACAGGTGACCGCCCTCGTCCGGCAGGTGCGACAAGCTCTCGATGATGCGGACAGCAATCTCGTCCTTTCCGCAGCGATCTTTCCGGACTATATTCCGGCCTACCTTGAAAAGGGCCAGGACTGGCTCTCCTGGTCTGAAGAAGGCCTTGTGGATGAACTCTACCCCATGACCTATTTCGGCGGGCGAGAGCGAGTTACAAAACAGATTGAACATGTTGAAAAACTCTGCCGAAACAGCCCGGTATTGCTTTGGGCCGGTCTTGGGGCCTATATCAAGACCAGCGATGAGATCGACGAAGAAGCTGCAAGAATTTCGCAATTTCCCATACAGGGTTTTTCCCTCTTCAGCCTTGGTCATCTTCTGCAAAAAAATCAGGCAAGCAAACCATATGTGCAGTCTTTACAAAAAAGGCGGCTTGCCGTTTCAGGAGAACAGAAAACAACAAATACCCCTGATAATCTCGTAAAAATCATCAAAGATTTCAAAAAAATAAGGCAACATGCTCCTGTGGGAGACAAAACCCGTCCACAACTTGCAAGCAGAATGAACGAATTTCAAAAAGCCTCCGCCACAATTTTACCAAGGACGGTCAATAACCTGGAACAAGAAAACCGCCGGATTCCCCGTTGGCTGGAGATGCAGGGTGTTTTCCGTTACGTACATCCCTATGATTCCGATAAAAAAAAGGATGACCAGAAAAAACTCTGCCGGCAGGCCCGCGTAAAAATGGTTGCAGGTTTATCAATGAATACAATCTCAAAGGAATTCTCCCAGGCCGGTTCAAAACACTTTCAATCACTGCTTCCCCGCTACTACCTGACAGAGGACAATGAGAAAGACAAGGAACTTGCAAAACTTATGGAAGGAGAAATAAGCAGAGTTTTTCTGGAAGAAAACGGCTACCGGTGTTATAAAATCATAAACAAAGGTGGTGGAGACCTTAAAACATGGGCGGAAATGCCCTGGCCCGCCCGAAGGATTCTTTTCAGGGAAGCCTTGAAAAGAATGGCAAATGAGAGACTCTTATAAAAACAGCAACGTTGTCTTTAAATACTTTTCCTATATTTCAGTTCGTCAAATTAATTGATGGAATCACCCATCAGCAAACTTTATTTGAAAAGGAGAGAACATGAAAAAGGTTATGGTTGTAGCGTGCGGATCTTATATGGACAGCGGATACGGCTGCCCCGGCGAATGGCGTTGTCTGAAGGCAGCGGCCATGGGGGACGGCACATTTGAAGAGGAGTCCCAGGTTATTTCCATTGTTAAATGCCAGTGCCCCGGCAGAGCAACAATGTCCAATATCGGCATGGCCATGAAACTTGCCGACATGAAGCCTGATACTATCTTCCTGAGCAGTTGTATGGCCAACGCCAAACCGGATTGCCCCTACTCAACGGCAGAAGAAAAAGCCCAGATGATAGAAAAGAAAACAGGCATCAAGGTTGTTCTCGGCACCCATGATTACGCCTAAACAGGGCAGGTATTAGTCACATTTAAGATAAAGGGGCAGGTTAAACAATCTGCCCCTTTTATCGTTCAAGCGTAGATAAAAACATAGTCATCATCATTAATGCTGATTCTCAGCCGTCCGCCGTGATTCTCGCCGTAGACCTCCCAACCCGGAGCCCCCTTTATTTCACACATAACGCCACTGGGAGAATGCATATCCCTCCCCCTGTCGTTCCAGCAGATGAGCATAGGATCTTCTTCATAGTCTTCTCCTATGGCAAGGGCCATTGCATTGGCAAGATCAAAATGAAGCTTTCGTCCTTCGATTTTTATACTGACTTTTTCCATGGAATGCGGATCTCCTCTCTGATGCGATTATTTAAACGGTTGTATCGACAACCTGACCGCCCAGATCTTTTATTCTCTCGTCAATCCGGGCAAGGGATGCTTCTATTGTTTTATAGCTGATATCCGGAAGAGTTCCGCCCCAAATCTCTTCAGCTTCCTTAAAACCTTTGAGCATCCCTTCACGGCCTGCTCTTAGCTTGTCGAGATTGTCACCTGCACCGTTGATCACAAAATCTGCGAGCCGTTGAGCTGTATTTGAGATCCCGAAATAACCATCCTCACCGACCATTTCCGCTGCTTCTTCTTGGGAAAAATCAAGAATC
>DAOUUW010000024.1 GCA_030667965.1 Deltaproteobacteria bacterium | reverse complement strand
CGTAATGCTCGCGGAAAATTATCTCGACGCTGTCACAGGTTTGAGCGGCAGCGGTCCGGCTTATGTCTTTCAGTTTATCGAGTCGCTGATAGACGGCGGCGTCAAGGTGGGCCTGAACCGGCAGGATGCCCAGACTCTTGTCCTGCAGACCGTGCTTGGTTCGGTGAAGCTTGCCATGGAAAGCGGTGAGCATCCGGCCCAGTTGAAGGCCATGGTGACCTCCCCCGGGGGCACGACCATTGCCGGGCTGCATGAGCTTGAAAAGGCAGGATTTACCGCCGGTATAATGAATGCGGTGGAAGCTGCTACAAGGCGTTCAGAGGAGTTGGGGAAGTTGGTTTAATTGATCTGGTTGGTCACAACGAAGAATGAAAAAACTTTCATGTAATCATGCCGGCAAAAGCGGATTACGCCATGCATATTAGAAAAGCTGGAATCATTTTAAAAAAAGATTCTCTTCATGCAAGCAGTATGGGTGAGGAGCTTGTTTCCTGGCTGTCAGGTAGATCCGTCGACACAGTCATTGATACTATCACGGCTGATCTTGATATTCTTATTATCCTGGGAGGAGACGGCACCCTTCTTCATGTGGCTGAAGAGGCGAGTCAGTATGGTGTGCCCGTGGTGGGCGTCAATCTGGGAAATCTTGGTTTTCTGACGGAAGTAGCTGAAGAAGAGCGTTACAATGCTCTTGAATTTATACTATCCGGGTCGGCTGTTATTGAAGGCCGTATTATGATTAAAACAAGAATCACCTCGGAAGAAAAAACCAGCAAATGGCGATTTGCCTTGAATGATGTCATTATCAGCAAAGGAGCCACTGACAGGATCGTTCGTCTCTGCACCTGGGTTGACAATGAGTATCTGACAACCTATAAGGCAGACGGGCTGATATTTTCCACCCCTACCGGTTCCACGGCCTATAATCTTTCCGCAGGCGGTCCCATTGTTCACCCGGGACTGGCCTCTCTCATGGTAACGCCGATTTGCCCGTTCATGCTTGGCAGCCGTCCGGTGCTGTTGCCTGCAACGGTACGTCTGGTAACCAGCCTTGCCACCGATGCCGCCGCAGACTGTCCTGCTGATGTGAAAATTATCGTAGACGGGCAGCTTGCCTGGGACTTGCGTGAAGGAGAAAGTCTGGAGGTTGTCATGTCTGAAAAACCATTACGCCTGATTTGTTCTCCGCAGAAAGGCTATTTTGATATTTTGCGTCGCAAGTTGAACTGGGGAGGCTCACTGCAAATTGAGAATCCCTGACATTGCTGTCTGGCTTCATGGCTGTTTTTGGGGAAAAGGTATTCTCGGATATCCTCCTGATCCTTATCCATGGATGCTGAGAGTTGCTCTTTTTCCTCTTAAGGTAATCACTTTTTTTTAATATTGAATTTTTTCATTTTATACTGTAGCAGACTTTTGGTGATGCCAAGGTTTTTTGCTGCCTTTGTCTGGACGTAATTGGCCTTTTCAAGGGCATCCCGTAAGGCTTTTTCTTCAATGGCATCAAGCATGTCAGGCAGCCTGGTTCCTGGTGGAACAATTTCTTCAGGGTTGAAAGAGGATGCTGCCGCTGCTGAAAGATTTTCCGTGCCTGAATCCGGCAGAACGTCTTCAGGTTCAATGGTGTTGCCGGAACAGAGAATACTGGCCCGTTCAATAGTGTTTTCAAGCTCCCGTATATTGCCCTTCCAGGGAAGTGTTGTAAGAAAACGCAGCGCAGGGAGTGAAATTGTCAGATTTTCCCTGCCGAGCTGTGCGGTAAATTTGCTGACAAAATGTTCAACCAGAAGGGGAATATCATTGGCCCGTTCGCGCAGGGGGGGCAGGTGCAGGTGGAGGACGTTGAGCCGGTAATAAAGGTCTTCCCTGAAACGTCCTGCCTCCACTTCCTCTTTGAGGTCCTTGTTGGTGGCGGCAACAATGCGCACGTCTACCTTTAATTCGATAGTGCCGCCCACTCGATGGAATGTTTTTTCCTGGAGAATACGCAGCAGTTTGGATTGTAGAGAAAGGGCCATTTCACCGATTTCATCGAGAAAAAGCGTGCCGCCGTCTGATAATTCAAAACGTCCTTTTCTCTGGGAAACCGCTCCGGTGAAGGACCCCTTTTCGTGTCCGAAAAGTTCGCTCTCAAGCAAGGATTCAGGCAGGGCAGCACAGTTTACAGAGACAAAAGGCTCTTTTTTCCGGGGACTGTTGATGTGAATGGCATGTGCCACCAGTTCTTTCCCTGTGCCTGATTCGCCTGTAATCAGCACCGATGCAGCGGTTGGCGCTACTTTTTCGATCAGGGTGTAGAGTTCCTGCATTTTTTTGTTCTTGCCGATCATTTTGGCAAAGCTGTATCGTTCCCTCACCTCAATACGCAGGCGCAGGTTTTCCCGGAGAATTGAATAATGTTCAACCGCTTTTGTGATATTGGCAATGAGTTCATCATTTTTAAATGGTTTGGTCAGGTAATTAAAGGCGCCTGTCCGCATGGCGGCAACCGCCTTCTCAACCTGACCATGGGCGGTAATCATGATGACGGGAAGGTCGGGATTGAGAGCTTTTACTTCTTTAAGGAGTTCCATGCCGCTCATGACCGGCATCTGCATATCGGTCAAAACAAGGTCGAGATCACTGGTGCGGACAATCTCCAGGGCCTTTTTGCCGTTTTCAGCGGTAAAGACTTCAAAATGCTCGTCCCGTAACAGTTCGGCCAGGATTATAAGATAATTGGGCTCGTCATCAACGACCAGGATGGAATGCATGCAGTCCTTAAAAGAAAGATATTATGTGATTATTTGAAAGAATCATTTTTTTTTAGGTTGAAGGTTGAAGGCTGCTCTTGCTAATTTTGTCCTTCAGTTTTTCAAAAATTTCGTATGGAACGCGCTGTTTTTTGTTATTACCGCCCAGCTTGGTGCCACTTCTGATGGAGCCATGAAAATCGCTGCCTCCTGTGATGATCATATCGTATTCTTTGCCGAGATTGACTAGTTTTTTTCGTACAGACCCGGAATGGGTGGGGTAGTATGCCTCAATCCCTGCAAGTTTGATTTGTCTTAATGCCTGAAGCACTGAGGGGAGCTTGATCATGGTTCTGTCAATAGTGAGGGGGTGGGCAAGCACCGCCACTCCACCTGCTTTGCGTATCAGGTCTATGGCATCGGCAGCCATTAGTTCTTGTCTGCCTGCATACGCCAGACCGTCTTTGCGAAGGTATATGGCAAAGGCTTCATTCATGCTCTTGACAATTTTTTTATCAACCAGCAGGGTGGCGATATGAGGACGCCCTGCCTGTCCTGTGGTTGATTTTATTGAGAGTTCCTCTTCAGTTATCGGCAAGCCGAGGGCGTATAGTTTTTCAAGGATACGAAGATTTCGTTCATGTCTTGCAGCCTGCACTTTTTTTAGATTCTCCTTAAGGGATGCGTCCTCATGGTGAAAGCCATAACCGAGGATGTGCATGGGCAGATCATCAAGGTACGCACTTATTTCCACACCGGAGATGACTTCAATGCCTCTTTTCTCTCCCTCGGCCAGAGCCTCTTCAACACCTTCAACAGTGTCGTGGTCGGTGATGGCAATTGCCGTGACGTTTTTTCTTTCAGCCTCGCGGACAAGTTCTGCCGGGCTCATGGTTCCGTCGGAGCAATGGGAGTGCAGGTGCAGGTCAATGTATTTCATTATTAAATCCTACCTCGAAGAAAATTGCTATGCAAGTGTAATGAGAGAAGAAAATGTCATTCGGTTCCTCTTTTATTTTTTTGGTAGTATTATGTTTATCGGGAAGTGGGATTTTTTTGTTTGAGTTGGAAGGATATCTTTTGATATGATAGTAACGATGTTGTGAGGATTGAGATTTTTCCTGCGAAAATATAGAGGAGCGGATATGGCACAGATTGACGCCTTTTTTAAGTTAATGAATGATCAGGGAGCTTCGGATCTCCATCTTGTAGCCGGCCAGCAGCCCATTCTGCGTATCAGGGGTGATATGGAGCGGGTAAAATATAAGGTGTTTGATAATGACAACCTGAAAGCCATGTTGTACGAGATAGTCAGCGAGGATAAGGCAAAACATTTTGAAGAAACCGGAGATGTGGATTTTGGTTATGAGATCCCTGGACTGGCTCGTTACCGTGGTAATCTTTTCCAACAGAAATACGGTATCGGTGCGGTGTTCCGTGAAATTCCAAGTGAAATTCTTACCTGTGATCAGTTGAAATTGCCCGGCGTTATTAAAAAGCTGGCATATCTTCCTAAAGGCATGGTGCTGGTTACCGGTCCCACGGGCAGCGGTAAGTCAACAACCCTGGCAGCGATTGTTGACGAGGTGAACAAGACCAGGGCGGATCACATTCTCACCATTGAGGATCCGATAGAATTTGTTCATAGGAGCCAGAAATGCATTGTCAACCATCGTGAGGTAGGTCTGCATACGGCGAGTTTCTCCGCCGCATTGCGTGGTGCCCTGCGTGAGGATCCCGATGTTATCCTGGTTGGTGAGATGCGTGACCTTGAAACAATTGCCCTGGCCATGGAGGCGGCCATGACGGGTCATCTTGTTTTCGGCACTCTGCATACCTTGAACGCCGCTAAAACCGTGGACAGGATTATTGAAATTTTTCCGTCAAGCCAGCAGCCCCAGGTACGATCCACCCTGGCGGATGCACTAAAGGCCGTAGTTTCCCAGACCCTGTTCAAGCGTGTGGATGTAAAGGGCAGGTGTGCTGCCCTGGAAATTCTGATTTGCACCCCGGCTGTGCGCAACTTGATTCGTGAGGGAAAGACCTACCAGATCCCTTCTTCCATGCAGACAGGAAAGCGCTACGGTATGCAGACCCTTGATGATGCGATTCTCGAGCATCTGCAGAATGGCTGGATCTCCCCTGATGAAGCGTATACAAACTGTATAGAGAAAGGGAAGTTTATTCAGTTTCTCAGTAAGCCGCCATCTGATTTTACCGATGTGTAAAGGTTTCCGCGTGCAGGGTGTTGTCCTTAAATAGAAAGGTTGTTGCGCCGTGGTCGGCTGTGTTGAAAATTTTGTATCCTTTTTCCTTACAGCGTTTGACAACTTCAGGGGCCGGGAAAATGTTTTTTCTGTGTTTTCCGGCTGAAATCACAACCCATGTGGGGGCAACACTGTCGAGAAATAGTGAGCTCCCTGATGATTTACTGCCGTGATGGGGCATGAGCAGGACATCCGCCTTCAAATTTATTTTTTCTTCAACCAGCGTTTTTTCCGCATCTTTGCCGATATCTCCGGTAAACAAGAAGCTGTTTCCCCCCTGTGTCAGTCGTATCACCAGGCTTCTGTCGTTGTCTCCTGTCATTTTTCTGTTTGAATGAAGGTTTGCTGCATTTATGATGGAAGAAAAGGTGTCTGCAAATAAAACATCACCCTGCCTGGGGATATGTATCGTAATGTTTTGTTTTTCAGCCAGATTGAGCAGTTTTCTGTAGTTGCCGTTTGCCGGCATGTCGCCGTTGATCCAGATGACGTCGGGGTGAAATCTTTTGATGATAAAGGGCAGTCCATTGAAGTGGTCTGAATCCGGATGGCTGATGACCACTGCATTGATTTTTCTGATCCCCTTATGCCAGAGATAAGGGGCAATGATTTGTTCCCCGATGTTGAAACGGGGCGAAATCGGGCCTCCTCCGTCTATGATGGCCCTGTAGCCTCCTGCAAGTTCGATGACTGAGGCGTTACCCTGGCCCACATCCAAAAAGCTGACACTGCTCGTCTGTTCATGGTTTACCTTATAGGTCGAGTGTGCAGATAAAGCCGGCAGGAGGATCAGACTGCATATGGCGGACAAGCGGAACATCTTCTTTCTTTTTATGTTGAGTAAACTGAAAAGAAGGAAGTAGTAGAAGATGACTTCTGCTATTGACGGAGTCGGCAGCCAGATGGAACTGAAGGGGAACGAAGCAAACCAGGCATTTATGTATATGGAGGCCGTCAGTCCCCAGGATCCCGTGGACAAAAGAAGTTGGGCTGTGGCAGGTGAAAAAAATATAAATGGTAAACTGACAAATCCGATACTTAAGGACCAGAGACAGATCAGGGGTTCGGTCACCAGGGTTGCAAGGGCGGACAGGGTTGAAATTCGGTTGAAATAGAAGAGCAGCAGGGGCAGGGTGCCGGCCTGGGCAGCCAGGGAAAGAAAAAAGGCTCCTTTTATAGCACCTTCTGCTCTGCATAGCAGGGGTATTGGCACATTGTTTTTGTCTGTTGCCTTTGTTTTAAAAAGTGGAGCGATTACGGGAAGAATGGCTGACATTGCAATAACTGCGGCAAAAGACAGCTGGAAGGAAACCGTGAAAAGGGCGGCCGGCTGTACAAGAAGAATGAGAAAGGCGGCGATGGCGATATTTGTCGGTATATGCCATTGCCGGTCAACTAAAATGGCTGCCAGGAAAACCAGGGTCATGATCAGTGAACGGACAACCGGTGTCTGGAATCCGGCAATAAGGGCATAAGAGCACAGCAGCGGCATGGAAACAAGAACTGTCAGTTTTATTGCCGGAGTGTGCAGTAAAAGCCAGCTTGAACGTTTGGCGGCAAAAATAAGCACGGCTCCGATGCCAAAGGCGATGAGTCCCATGTGAAGTCCTGAAATAGCTAGCAGATGGATGGTGCCCGATGCTTTGAAATTTTCAAGGATTTCAGCTGGAATAGATGCCCTGTCGCCGGTCAGTATTGCTTTGTAAATGCTGTTGGCAGGAGAAGGAAGGTGCTCATCAAGAAAGAGGTTGATGTGGTTGCGGATTTTCTCAGGGGTGAATCGTATAACATGGAGCCATGACGGGTCTTCTGCCTGGCTGGACTGAATGATGTGTGTCGGAGATGAGATCCAGCCGGTGACCCGGACCGATTTGCTGTGTGCCAGGAATTGCGGGTAGTTAAAGCTGCCCGGCGATCTGAAGCCTGTGGGTCGTGATATGAAGGCGCGAACCAGAAAATGCTGTCCTGGTTGCAAGTCCCGGGGAGGACGCCCTTTCATGGTCAGTTCAATTTTTCCGTGGGCGGTGTTGAAAAAAGGTGTGTTCCGTCCGTCTTGCTGTTTTATGTCCGGGAAGGTGACGGCGTCAACCTGCATGAGAAGTTTTGTTTTGTCAAAGCCGGAGGAGGGGCTTCTCAGTAGCGTTGCGGAAATAGTGGCTTCCGCCGGATTTATAAAGAGCTGGTAAAGGCTGTTGTCATCTTCGGGAGGAGAAAGTCTTGATACGCCATGGGCTACTCCGCAGAGAAAGATGAAAAAGAGGAGCAGGGGGAGGGTGAGAATATTTTCTCTGGACCAGCAGAGAAAAACAAGAAGGGCTGCTGCCGGTACGGCGAACAGCAGTAAGGGGCAAGGTGCAAACACGAAACCCGTGCAGCTGATACCGGCGGCAAAGGCGATCACCGCTTGGATGAGCAGATAGGGATGACGCCGGATAACCATCAAAATCAATCAAGGAAGAATTTCAGTTTCTCCCGTCTGCTTGAATGGCGTAAGCGGTTAAGGGCTTTTTTCTCAATTTGCCTGATACGCTCCCTGGATACATTAAAGCGTTTACCGATTTCCTCAAGGGTGTACTCCGCATCTTCTCCAATACCGAAACGCAGGCGGATGATTTTTTCCTCCCTGGGGCTCAGTGTGGCAAGAATGGTCGTGACCCGGTCGGCAAGTTCGAAATTTTTTACTGCCTCATAAGGAGAAACCGATTCCTGGTTTTCCAGAAAGTCGCCCAGGGTGCTGTCGTCATCTCCCACAGGTGTTTCTAGAGAGATGGGTTCCCGGGAAGCTTCGAGGATGGCGAGAATTTTGTCCATGGGCAGGCCGGTTTTCTCGGAAATCTCCACCGGGGTTGGTTCACGGCCCAATTCTTTGAGCAGGGAATAGAAGGCCTTGAAAAACTGGCTGCGCAGTTCCAGAAAATGAACCGGTAAACGGATGGTACGTGTCTTGTCGAGAATGGCTCTGGTAATTGCCTGCCTGATCCACCAGCTGGCATAGGTACTGAATTTGTTGCCTTTTGTGTAGTCAAATCGGAAAACTGCGCGCATGAGGCCGAGATTGCCTTCCTGGATCAGATCGGCAAGGCTTAATCCCTGGTGCATATAGCGTTTGGCAATGCTTACCACAAGCCGCAAGTTTGCCTTTATCATGGCATCCTTGGCCGTTTCGATGGAGCGGGTGTAGAGTTTGACCCTGTGGTGAGCCTGTTGCAGCTGGTCGATGTCCAGGTATTTATTTGCCGTGGCCCGCACCTGGCGGCGCATGTAGTTGAGATGCTGCTTTTTTGGTTTAAGGGTAGGGTCGCGCTTTTCCCAAAGGGCTATTCTGTCAACAAGCAGCTTCATCTCAACTACACCGGAATCATCAATTTGGATTGTGTTGATGATTGCGTCAAACCCCTCGCGGATGATTTTGGAATATTTTTCCTCTTCTTCCGGGGTGAGGAGATCGAAGCGGCCCATTTCGCGCAGGTAGGTGGTGGTGGTTTCTTCAACCTCCTGGGGATCTTCTTTGGCAGAGGCTGATTTTCCGGCTGCTTTTATATTTATTTCAGATTCGTCTTCCTGCCAGTCTTTGTCGTGTCCCGATTTTTTTTTGTCAAGATCTTCGGGATTGACAACATCGATGTTTTTTTTGACGAGAAAATATAAAATATTGTCTATATAACTGACATCTTTGTCTTCAGGGATCAGATCATTGAGAATGTCAATGCTTATGCAGCCTGTTTCCTTCCCGGCTTTCAGTATTCTGTCTTTAATGTCGGCAGGCACTGATTATTTTCTCCTGAATAGTCGTATCGTCAAAAGGAACTGTGATACATTTTGAAGTTAAATGGTATAGTATGCTTTTTGAATGCAAACCTGTTAAGATAAAGTGTTTTGTTGTGATATGCAAGTTGAAAATTGAAAAAACGATGACTTGACTTTGCTATATAAGCTGTTACATAATTCATAGTCTTTTGTCGCTATGGCATCCAAGCGGCTTTTTTAATATCGAAAATAAAACGACACTTCTCGGACAGCCTCCTGGTGGATGGTCTTTTTTTTTTCGTTACCACCCATTAAGTTTATCAAAAAGAAGTATTAATATACAAGTGAGAAAATATGCTACATCAACGTTCCAGTGGAATTCTTGCTCATATAACCTCTCTCCCCGGACCTTTTGGTATTGGTGATCTGGATGGCGCCTGTTTTTTTCTGGATTTTCTTAGTAATGCAGGTCAGTCCTTCTGGCAATTTTTGCCGACGGTTCCCGGTGCAGGGGCATTTGGCCACTCACCATACATGGGACTTTCTGCTTTTGCCGGAAATCCTCTGCTGATAAGTCCGCACCTTCTTTTGGAAAAAGGACTCCTGCAAAAAGCAGATCTTTCCGCAAAGCCACTGTTTTCCGAATACCTTGTGGAGTTTCCCGCTGTAAGCGATTTTAAGGAGAAGATTCTTGCTAATGCCTTTAGTCAGTTTGAATCAGCAGGGCTTTATCACGAAGATTTTGATATTTTTTGCAGGGAGCAGGGATGGCTGGATGATTACGCTCTTTTTATGAGTCTGCGGGAAAGATTTGATTTTAAACCATGGTATGACTGGCCACGTGCAATTGCCCGTTATGAAAATAATGCTATTGGGCAGGCTTATGTAGATCTTGGCGAGCGCGTTCGATTTCATAAATTTGTTCAGTTTATTTTTTTTGAACAGTGGCGCAGGCTGCGCCAGGCTGCCGGGAAAAAGGGTATAGGGCTCATAGGTGATATCCCAATCTATGTTGGCTTTGACAGTGCTGATGTCTGGGCAAATCAGGGATGTTTTGATCTCGACCAGCGCACTCTTCAGCCACGTAATGTGGCAGGGGTTCCTCCTGATTATTTCAGTGAAACCGGACAGCGTTGGGGAAACCCTTTGTATCGCTGGGACGTTGATAATAAACCAAATAAAGAACTCTACAGTTGGTGGAAGCGGCGTTTTGTTCATATCGGTGAAATGGTGGACGTTGTCCGCATAGACCATTTCAGGGGGTTTGCCTCCTATTGGCAGATTCCGGCAAAGGAGGAGACAGCTGTCAAGGGCAGATGGGTCAAAGGCCCTGGTATTTCTTTCTTTAACCAGGTGAAAAATGAGATAAAAGATCTTGTAATCATTGCCGAAGACCTGGGAGTCATTACCCCTGATGTTATTAAGCTGCGGGATTCCCTTCAGTTTCCCGGCATGAAGATACTTCAGTTTGCCTTTGACTCTGACTCTAAAAACCTCTACCTTCCTCATAATTACGATGACCCCAATGCCGTTGTTTATACCGGAACCCATGATAATGATACCACTGTGGGATGGTATTTCGATGAGTCGGTTCCATTGGTTAGTAAAGATAGAGCCCGCAAATACGCCAACAGTGACGGAGGAGTGATCCATCGTGATTTTATCAGGATGGCTTTTTCCTCCAATGCGAGGCTTGCCATAATTCCTTTACAGGATGTACTTGGCTTCGGCGCGGACTGCCGCATGAACATGCCTAGTATTCCGGAAGGAAACTGGGTATGGCGCTGTGCCGATCGTTTTCTGAGTGATGAAGTCATCCATTATTTACAAGAGGAAACAGGGTTTTATGGTAGAGGAAGAAGGACTGATCCCCTGGAGAATAATTGATGAAGGTGCTTGCTTTTAACGGATCTCCCCGACGTAAGGGGAATACCGAGGTGGTCCTGGACGCGGTTGCCCGAGGTGTTGAACGGACAGGCGGGGAGATGGAGATAATACGCCTGGCCGGTCTTGACATTTCCCCATGTCTTAGTTGTGGCGGTTGCGATGAAACAGGAGTGTGTGTGGTCAAAGATGATATGGGCCCCCTGTATGAAAAAATCGATAAATCCCAAAGGATTATACTTGCCTCGCCAATTTATTTTTACGGAATTACGGCCCAGGCCAAGGCATTTGTGGATCGGACCCAGGCCATGTGGAGTAGAAAATATCTTCTTAAAGGAAAAGGGCAGTGGCAGGAAGATCCGCAGCGCAAGGGTTTTTTTGTCTCGGTGGCTGCCACAAAAGGGGAAAAGATTTTTGATGGCGCTGTGCTGACTGCCAAGTATTTCTATGATGCCATCGGTATTGCCTATGACGGTGCATTGCTTGTCAAGGGGATTGATAAAAGGGGAGAGATGGCTGATTCCCAGGAAGATATTGCCAGGGCCGAAGAGTTTGGCAGTCGTATTGTCTCTTTGTGAGATTATTCTTGACAAAGACGTTAATTTTTCTTAGTAGAATCACACAAGCCGTAAGGCCCCATCGTCTAGCGGTTAGGACGTCGGCCTCTCACGCCGAAAGCAGGGGTTCGATTCCCCTTGGGGTCACCATGTGAGATATAAAGGAGTTTGCCGATTCGGCTAAGCTTCTTTTTTTTTCGCCATCTATACATGAAAACGTATGAAGAGTCCGGATACCATGTGCAAGCCGGCCGTGAAGGATCCAGCCAAGGGGTCGATCATGCTAACTGCGGCGTATGTCGCGCGTCCGCAACACGTCCTTGAAGCAACCCTGCGCCACATCGCCCAAAGTTATGGGTGGTCCTGTGAAATTCCGGTCAAGGATGTCGCTTTGATGCAAAAACCTTTGAACCGATAAGGCATGTTCCTTCACCCTGCAATTCCTGAAAAATATTGCAGAGACGGGAAGAAAAGGGTAATAGATATAGATTTTAGCTGATCGCTATTAGTTGTTAAGTTGTTAAGCCTTCAGCCTTCAGTCTTAAACCTAATAAACTACGTTTTAATTCTCAGAGGATACAATATGTCTAATTATCTGTTTACGTCAGAATCCGTATCTGAAGGGCATCCCGATAAGGTGGCCGATCAGATTTCCGATGCTGTTCTTGATGCAATCCTTGATCAGGACAAATATTCCAGGGTGGCCTGTGAGACCATGGTTAACACCGGTATGGTCATTGTCTCAGGCGAGATTACCACCACCGCCTGGGTGGATATCCCCCAGATAGTGCGGGATACGGTGAAGGAGATCGGTTACAATTCCTCGGAAATGGGCTTTGACTATAAGTCATGTGCTGTCTTGACAAGTATTGACAAACAGTCTCCCGATATTGCCATGGGCGTTAACGCGGGGACGGGTCTTGATCTTGACCAGGGTGCCGGTGATCAGGGTCTTATGTTCGGTTTTGCCTGTAATGAAACCAAGGTGCTCATGCCCATGCCCATTACCTATGCCCACCGTTTAACCAAACGCCAGGCGGAAGTACGGAAAACCGGTCGTCTGCCCTGGCTTCGTCCCGATGCAAAAAGCCAGGTTACCATCGAATACGAAGATGGCTGTCCCAAAAGGATTGAGGCTGTTGTTCTTTCCACCCAGCACAATGATATCGTGGATTATGAAGACCTCAAGGAAGGGGTGATGGAAGAGATTATCAAACCGGTTCTGCCGGAAATTATGATCGATTCCAAGACAAAATTTTTCATCAACCCCACCGGCCGTTTTGTTATCGGCGGACCGGTTGGCGATTGCGGTGTCACCGGCCGGAAGATTATTGTCGACACATACGGCGGCATGGGCTCCCATGGCGGCGGCGCCTTTTCCGGCAAGGATCCTTCTAAAGTGGACCGTTCTTCATCCTATATGGGTCGTTATGTGGCAAAAAACCTTATTGCCGCCGGCCTTGCCACTAAACTGGAGGTGCAGGTGGCCTATGCCATTGGTATTTCCAAGCCGTTGTCTATTAATATCAATACTTTTGGTACGGGTAAGATCAGTGATGAGCGTATTAAGGATCTGGTGATCGAGCATTTTGACCTGCGGCCAAAGGCCATCATCGAGCAACTCGACCTGCTGCGGCCCATTTATCTTAAAACAGCAGCATATGGACATTTTGGCAGGGAACGTCCCGAGTTTACCTGGGAAAAAACAGATCGTGCCGAAGAGCTGCGTATTGCAGCGCGCATTTAATGCTTTTTGGGTAGAGAAGATAAACAACAAGCTCTCACAGAGAGAATGTTGTTTGACATTTTTTTTGTGAGATTTTTTATAAGGAGTAAATAATGAGTGAGTTCAGTGATTATAAAGTAGCGGACATGGGTCTTGCCGAATGGGGCCGCAAAGAAGTGGCGATTGCCGAAACAGAGATGCCCGGCCTCATGGCGGTACGTGAAGAGTATGCCGGTCAAAAGCCCTTAAAAGGTACCAGAATAGGCGGTTGTCTGCACATGACCATCCAGACCGCCGTGCTTATGGAGACGTTGGTGGACTTGGGCGCCGAGGTTCGCTGGTCGTCCTGTAATATTTTCTCCACCCAGGATCATGCGGCATCGGCCATGGCTGCCGCCAATATCCCGGTTTTTGCCTGGAAGGGCGAGAGCGAAGAGGAGTTCTGGTGGTGCATTGATCAAACCATTTTCGGACCGGACGGCTGGCGTCCCAATATGATTCTTGATGATGGTGGCGACCTGACTTTGGTCATGCATGAAAAGTATCCTGAGTTGATGAAGGACGTCAAAGGCATCAGCGAGGAAACCACCACCGGTGTGCATCGTCTCAACGAGATGATGCGGGACAAAACCCTGCTTGCCCCGGCATTCAATGTCAATGATTCCGTAACCAAGTCAAAATTTGACAATCTCTACGGTTGCCGCGAGTCCCTTATTGATGGCATCAAGCGAGCCACCGATGTTATGATTGCCGGCAAAACAGCCGTTGTCTGCGGCTACGGCGATGTGGGCAAGGGCTGCGCCCAGGCCCTGCGTGGCATGGGCGCCACGGTGCTTGTTACCGAGATCGATCCCATATGCGCTCTGCAGGCATCCATGGAAGGACATCGTGTCATTACCATGGAGGAGGCTGCGCCGATCGCGCAAATTTTCGTCACCGCCACCGGCAATCTCAGTGTTATTGGCAGAAAACATATGGAGGTCATGAGGGATCAGGCCATTATCTGCAATATCGGTCATTTTGACAGCGAGATCGATATCGCCTCCATCCGCGATCTGCCGTGGGAGAACATCAAGCCCCAGGTCGATCACGTAATATTCCCCGACGGCAAACGTATAATTGTGCTGGCTGAAGGACGTCTGGTCAACCTCGGCTGTGCTACGGGCCACCCAAGCTTTGTTATGAGCAATTCCTTTACCAATCAGGTTATGGCTCAGATTGAACTGTGGCAGAATCCCGGTAAATTTGAGAATAAGGTCTATTTCCTGCCCAAGCATCTTGATGAAAAGGTGGCGCGATTGCATCTCGGCAAGATCGGCGTCAAACTGACCACCCTGAACCAGGAGCAGGCGGACTATATCGGTGTACCGGTGCAAGGACCTTATAAACCGGAGTATTACCGTTATTAATTTTTTGTCCTGATCACCTCTGTTTTGTTCTCACAGAGGCGCAGAGTTCACAGAAATTTTTTCTGCTATATCTGTGCCTCTGTGACATTTTCTTCCGGAGTACGTATTGTCATGCCCTCAAATCTCCCTGATTATCTTACCTATTTCCTTGATCCTGCCCATTATGATCATCCTGTTGACAAGGTTGATCTTGTTCAGACCCATATTTCTTATGTGCTGCTGGCCGGTGATTTTGTCTATAAATTTAAAAAACCGGTTGATTTCGGCTTTTTAAATTTTACCAGCCTGGAAAAAAGACACCATTTCTGCGATCAGGAACTTGTGCTGAATCGTCGTCTCTGCCCTGATATCTACCTCGAAGTTATTTCAGTGTGCAGAACTGATTCCGGTTTTTCTTTTAACAGTGAGGGTGAGCCGCTTGAATACGGGGTGAAGATGAAAATGATGCCCCTGGACAGGATGATGGGCAAGATCATTGAGGCAGATGCCTTGACCGAAGAACATATCAGCACCATTGTTGCCACCCTGGTGCCTTTTTATGAAAAAGCGGCAGGCGGTAATGAGCTTGCTCCATTTGGTATGGCAGCAGCGGTGGGTGTCAATGTGCTGGAGAATTTTGAGCAGACGGAGGCCTTTGTCGGCCAGGGAGCCCTTGACAGGAAGCAGTTTGAAGTCATCAACAGCTATGCCCGCAATTTTCTGGCAGATGAGTCTCTTTTTCTTAAACGCTGCAGCC
The DNA here is from genome assembly GCA_030667965.1 of Deltaproteobacteria bacterium. Classification (GTDB taxonomy): domain Bacteria; phylum Desulfobacterota; class Desulfobulbia; order Desulfobulbales; family SURF-16; genus JAHLLM01. Next base: position 10,645 of record DAOUUW010000024.1, on the reverse strand, counting down.
ATGTCAAGGATTGCCACGGCGATCTCTATTCGGCCAATATCTGTCTTGCCGATAAAGTATATATTTTTGACTGTATCGAATTCAACGAAAGATTCCGCTACTGTGATGTGGCAAGTGATGTGGCTTTTCTGGCCATGGATCTTGATTTTCATGGCTTAAACGATCTGTCGGATTTCTTTGTGCAGAGCTTTGTCAAGGCCGGCGGCGACTCGGGCCTTCTTGAAATGCTTCCTTTTTATAAATGCTACCGCGCCTATGTGCGTGGTAAAATAGGTCTTTTCACGGCCCATGCCCCTGAAGTGGACGAGGCAACAAGGAAAAATTCCCTTGATATGGCAGCCAGGTATTTTCTTCTGGCAGAAAAATATGCCTCCTAGTATCTATGTTTTTATGGGCCTCATTGCCGGCGGGAAGAGTACCCTGGCCCGTGCCTTTGCCCAGGAGCATTCCTTGGCTTGTTTTAACAGTGATGTTATCCGCAAGGAGCTTGCCGGCATGTCCCCTGACTCCAGGCAGGGCAGTGAACTGAACAGGGGAATTTACACCCCGGAATTTTCCCGCCTGACCTATGATGGCCTGTTGGAACGTGCCCGAAGCGAGCTTCTTCATGATCGTTCCGTTGTCCTGGATGGCTCCTATCACAAGCGAGATGAGCGGCAACGGGTTGTTGAATGCGCAACAAGCTGCAAGGCCTCCCTCTTTTTCATACTCTGTCAATGTGATGAAAAAGAAACCCGCAGGAGGCTTGATATCCGCGCAAAAAATCCGAATGCCGTATCTGATGGAACATGGGCAATCTATCAGCGCCGGAAAGAATTTTTTGAATTTCCTGACGAGCTTTCACCTGCATCTTTGCTGGTTTTTGATACAAAGAAATTAGTTTCCGAACTGCTTCACGCCTTAAATCAACTTCTTCCTTCCTGATAAAAATTTGTGATTACCACTAATTTTCAGCCTCCAGAGTAAGTAACCGGCGAAAAATGAGGGTGGGAGCTGATTTATCCGCGAATTTTCCGGCTTGGCAAGCAAGCAGTTCCATCTCCTTGCTGGCCCTTTTCGCGGCTAAAGCCGCTCCTACAGCACTGCCCTGATGAATGGCTGAATTTCGATGGGAATCACATAAAAATTAGTATCCTCCCTGAAAAAACAGGTTATCTGTATTTTTTTCTGTTATTATTTTAAAGACTTGAGACTGTAGTTTTAGCATTTTACGCAATTTCTGATAAAGGTATGCGGTGCGCACCCTACGTAAAATCAATATGTTAAGAAATGCAGGGTGCGCACTGTGCACCAAAAAAAGTGAAATTCGAAACGCAAGTTTGAAAGAGATAGTCAGTAAAAGATAATTTTTGTGATGGAACGGCCTCTGCAAAACAAAAATAGGTGACATTTGATGTCTGAAAAAAAAGAAAGCGGCGAAAGCGACAATGGGCAATTGGGCGCCCAGGTTACCGGCCAGGCCGCAGATAGTGGCTATTGGCCGGCGAAGCAGGAAATGGAGGAGAAGGGGGTCAAGCTTTTTACCCAGGTCGTTTTTTATGACTGGTGTAAGGCCTGCGGTATCTGTATCGCTTTTTGCCCCAAAAATGTTTTTGGCAGAAATGAGGCGGGCAAACCGGTGGTGGAACAGCCCGATGAATGTATCGGCTGCCGGTTCTGCGAGCTGCATTGTCCTGATTTCGCCATTACCATATCCGAGCGCTACTCGGAACGGCGTAAAGCCGAGCGGAATTTCTAAGGGGGAAATATGGAGAATGAGTTGACTCATGAAAAACGCGTTCTGCAGGGCAATGAAGCCATTGTGGAAGGGGCCCTTGCCGCTGGTTGCCGTTTCTATGCCGGCTACCCGATAACACCTGCTTCGGAAATCGCCGAGTTGATGTCAATCAAGCTGCCGGCGATTGGTGGGACGTTTATCCAGATGGAAGACGAAATAGCCAGCATGGGGGCCATAATCGGCGCATCCCTTGCCGGGGTGAAGAGCCTGACAGCCACCAGTGGTCCGGGCTTTTCTCTCATGCAGGAAAATCTTGGTTTTGCCTGTATCGCAGAAGTCCCCTGCGTGCTGGTCAACGTCATGCGCGGCGGCCCCAGCACCGGTCTGCCCACCAGTCCTGCACAGGGAGATGTCATGCAGGCCAGATGGGGCACCCATGGTGACCATCCCATCATTGTTCTTGCCGCTTCTTCCGTGAAAGATTGTTTCGAAATAACCGTCCAGGCCTTTAACCTTTCCGAGAAATATCGGATTCCCGTTATCGTGCTGTCAGACGAGGTGGTGGCCCATACCCGTGAAACTATTGTCCTGCCTAAACTGGAAAAAATTGAAGTTGTCGAGCGTATCCGTCCCAGTGTGCCGCCGGAATGGTATATCCCTTACGAGGACAACAGCCGGGGTGTACCTGCCATGGCTAATATGGGCAGTGGTTATCGTCACCATGTAACAGGTCTTGTGCATGATCCTAAAGGTTTTCCAACCCAGCGTCCCGATGAAGTTGATGCCTTTATCAGGAGACAGTATCGCAAAATTACCAACGGTTTTTACGAGATACAGATGAGTAAGACGCTGATGATGGAAGATGCGGAAATTGCCGTCATAGCTTATGGTTCTGTCTCCCGTTCGGCCCTGCATGCTATAAAATCAGCCAGAAGTAATGGTATCAAGGCAGGGCTGCTGCAGTTGATCACTCTTTTTCCATTTCATAAAAAGGCGGTTGATGCTGTTCTGCGCCAATGCCGGTCGGTACTTGTGCCTGAGATGAATATGGGGCAGCTTGTCCGTGAGGTGAAGCGGGTCAATCTCTCCTCCAAGGTTTTTAAATACAACCGGGTTGATGGGCAGTTTATTACCCCGGATGAAATTTATGATCAGCTGCTGAGGATGTAGTTTTTTTTAGGTTGAAGGTTGAAGGTTGAAGGGAGAAAGAAAGAAGTCGAAAAAAAGAGAGCTGACAGCTGATGGCTCAAAAAGTTAACGAGGAAGAAAATGACGGAAAAAATTTCACGTGTGCGTCATGAGTATTTGCGTCATGATAAAAAATTCCCCCATGTATGGTGTCCGGGCTGCGGCAACGGTATTGTGCTCGGCTCATTAATCCGTGCCATTGATAAACTGAGTCTTGAGAAGGACGAGCTGGTGCTTGCCTCGGGGATTGGCTGCGCGGGTCGCATGCCGGCATATGTTGACTTTAACACCCTGCACACCACCCATGGACGGGCTCTCACCTTTGCCACCGGTATCAAACTTGCCAAGCCGGAGCTGACTGTCCTTTGTGTTATGGGAGACGGCGATGCAACGGCAATTGGCGGCAATCATTTCATCCACGCCGCCCGGCGTAACCTGAATCTGACGGCAATCATCATTAATAACCAGATTTACGGCATGACCGGCGGCCAGTATTCTCCCACAACTCCCTATGGTGCCAATGCATCAACCGCAGTCTATGGCCATATCGAGCATGCTTTTTCCATTGCAGAACTTGCCATAACCGCCGGCGCTGCATTTGTCGCCAGGGGAACGGTCTATCATGTCAGGATGCTGGATACTCTTTTGGCCAAGGGGATTGCCAAAAGGGGATTTTCCGTTATTGAAATTATGTCCAATTGTCATACCCAGTACGGCAGGAGAAATAACATGGGTGATCCGGTAACCATGATGCAATGGTTCAAGGACCATGGGGTGAGCGAGCAAAAAGCCAAAAAAATGTCGGATGAGGAGATGGGGGAAAAATTTACCATTGGCGTACTTGCCGATAAGGATATGCCGAATTATATGGAGGAGTACAGGAGGATTCAGGAGCAGGCACAATTAAAGTAACAGATGGCTACACAGAGCCACACAACGAAGAAATCTCTCACAGAGCTCACAGAGACACAGAGAAAAGAAAAAATAAAACTTCAGGTAGATGGTGAAGGTTGAAGGCCGATAAGTGCAGACATCCGATAAGCGCAGACATCCGATAAGCGCAGACATCCGATAAGCGTAGACATCCGATAAGCGCAGACATCCGATAAGCGTAGACATCCGATAAGCGTAGACATCCGAAAAGCGCAGACATCCGAAAAGCGCAGACATCCGATAAGCGCAGACATCCGATAAGCGCAGACATCCGATAAGCGTAGACATCCGATAAGCGTAGACATCGAGAGGTTAAAACAATGAAAGAAGATCGCTATGAAATACGCTTTGGCGGTTCCGGAGGGCAGGGCATCATCCTTGCGGCCGTTATTTTTGCCGAAGCGGCCGGCACCTATGAGGGGTATCATGTCTGTCAGACCCAGAGCTACGGGCCGGAAGCCAGGGGAGGCAAGAGTAAGGCAGAGGTTGTTATCAGCCGCAGGGAGATCGATTATCCGAAAGTGATCAAGATGGATCTTTTCCTGGCCATGAACCAGGTGGCCCTTGATGCCTATTTTTTCGATTTCAAGCCAAACGGCATCCTGCTTGCCGATGCCACCTTTGTCGAGCAGGTGCCGACAAGCCGTGCCCTGGTACTTCCTTTTACGCGTATTGCCCGGGATCAACTCGGTAAGGAGATTGTTGCCAATATTGTTGCCCTTGGGGCCGTGGGAACCCTCTGTGACAAGGTGTCCATTGAGAGTCTTGAAAAGGCGGTCATTGCCAAGGTTCCTCCTGAATTTATGGAGTTAAATGTCAAAGCACTCCGGGCGGGAGCCGAAGCCGCAGCTTCCGTTGACCTTTCGTTTCTTCCACGGTCAATCGTTTCCGAGGAGGAAATCGAGGTGTAAAAGGTGTGAAACGTGACCTTTAGGGAAATAATCGACATTCATGTCTACCACGAATTGATGTCCCGCAAAATTCGTGAAATACTACTTGTTTCAAGCCCCTATGATGCCTTTATCATGGAAGAGGACGGCAGTCTTGCCGCTCGTATTATTGAGGAATACCAAGGGCTTAATCTCAGTCATCCTCCCCGTTTGCAGCGTGTACGCTGCGCAAGCCAGGCCTTAAAAGCAGTCAGGGAGAAAAAAATTGATCTTGTCATCACCATGCCCAATGTTGATGATATGGATGCCTTAACCCTGGGGATGGAAATAAAAAAGATAGTGCCCGGTCTTCCCGTGGTACTGCTGGCCCATTCCCTTCGTGCTGTTTTCTCCGATCCGGAGCAGCAGCGCTGTGACGGCATTGATCATATTTTTATCTGGTCAACCGATCCCTCTCTTCTGCTCGCTATTGTCAAACACGTTGAAGACTACCTCAATGTTGCTAAGGATACCCGAATCGCCGGAGTACGTGTACTCATTATGGTGGAGGATTCTCCCCTTTATCGTTCCTATATGCTGCCGTTAATCTATGAGGAAGTGGTGAAGCAGACCCAGGGCGTACTGACCGACAGCCTCACTCAGGAACATCGACTCCTTAAGATGCGAGCCCGGCCTAAAATTCTCGTTGCAGAGAATTTTGAGGATGCCCTGCAGCTCTACAATGACTATCAGCCTTACGTTTTCGGCGTTATAGCCGATGGGCGCTTTCCCCGCCGGGGTGAGATTGATTCCGGCGCAGGGCTTCTCTTGCTTAATCATATTCGCTCAACGAACCCTGACCTTCCTCTGCTTCTGATGAGTGCTGAAACGTCGAATAGGGAAAAGGCGATGGTGGTTCCTGCGGTTTTCCTTGATAAAAACAGCCCGACATTAACCGAAAAAATCCATGATTTTTTCCTTAATCAGCTCGGATTCGGTGATTTCGTTTTTCGCATGCCTGATGGTACGGTGGTGGGCTGGGCGGACAATTTGCGGACATTTGAAGAAAAGCTTGCCTCAATACCCGAAGAATCCCTGCTCTTTCATGCTACCCGCAACCATTTTTCAAACTGGATTATGGCACGCTCGGAGGTTGACGAGGCAATCCGGCTGCAAAAAATGCGTGTCAAGGATTTCTCCTCCTGTGAAGAAATGCGTTCTTTTCTGGTTGATTGTATTCACACGCTTCGTAAGACGAGGCAGAAGGGTATTGTCGTGCAATTTTCTTCAGATGATTTTGATACGGATATTGTCGACTTTATCAAAATAGGCAAAGGGTCCATCGGCGGCAAGGCGCGGGGGCTTGCCTTTATGGCCGGCCAACTTGCTCAGCCTGAATATGTGTCTGAAGTCAGGGAGTTGAATATCCGTTTTCCAAAGACGCTTGTCATCAGCTCGGATGGATTTGATTCATTCATTTTAGAAAATAATCTGCAGGAGATAAAAGATGATGAGAGCGATGCGCAAATTGCCGCCCGTTTTCTTGAAGGGGTCATTCCTTCCTGGCTGCATGAGCAGCTTGAAGCATATCTTGTCCAGGTAAAGGTGCCGCTGTCCGTCAGGTCGTCAAGCTTGCTTGAAGATGCCCAGTTCAGGCCCTATGCCGGTCTGTACAGTACCTATATGCTGCCCAATAACCATGAAGATTTTTCCGTTCGCCTGGGCCAGTTCCTTGCCGCTGTCAAGCTTGTCTACGCCTCAACACGTTTTGCCGGTCCCCGCGCCTTTGCCGGAAGCAATCGTACCAGCCACCAGTCCGATGAGGATAAAATGGCCATTATCGTCCAGCAGATGATCGGCAGTACCTATGGAGATTATTTTTATCCTGCAGTTGCCGGAGTGGCGCAATCCCATAATTTTTATCCTGTGTCCCATATGCAGCCGGAGGATGGTATAGCCCATATTGCCATGGGTCTGGGTAAAACCGTTGTTGAGGGTGAAAAGAACCTGCGTTTTTCTCCCAGATATCCCCGCATTCTGCCCCATTTTTCTTCGGTTGATGACATTCTGGCAAATGCCCAGCGTTTTTTTTACGCCCTGCAGATGACTGGTTATGATAATGAGATTACATATGATACGTTGGGGAATCTTGTCCGGCGCGAGGTGAATGAGGCAGCCCTGGAGTTTCCCGTGCGTATGCTGGCCAGTTCCTATATTGCCGATGAACATCGCATACGGGATGGGGAGCATGGCGGCATAAAAATACTGACATTTGCCCGCATTTTAAAGCACAGGATGATCCCCCTGCCGGAGTCTATAACCGCCCTGCTTGAAATCGGTCGAAAGGGTATGGGGTGTCCGGTGGAAATCGAGTTTGCCGTTGATTTTAAGGATGATCCGGAAAAATGCGAATTTTATTTTCTGCAGATGCGGCCCATGGTGGTTGGAGGCGGGGAAGGGGATGTGCATATTGATGAAAAAGATGAGGCCAATGCCTTTTGTATTTCAACTCAGGCGTTGGGACATGGCATATTCAGGGAAATCGAGGATATTGTCTATGTCAAGCAGGAGGCGTTTGACCCTGGCCGAACAATGGATATTGTCGGCGAAATCGCGAAGTTCAATAGACAACTGCAGGAAGAAAAACGGCCTTTTCTGCTGATTGGTCCCGGCCGCTGGGGATCAGCCGACCGCTGGCTGGGGATTCCCGTGCAGTGGCAGGACATCTCCGGAGTTGGGGCAATGGTTGAGCTGCGCAATGAGAAACTCAAAGCCGATCCCTCCCAGGGAACCCATTTTTTCCACAATATCACCTCAATGGGCATCCCCTATGTCACGGTCACGGAAGGAGAAGACAGGCTGGACTGGAGCTGGCTGGATATGCAGCCCTCTTCCAGGGAAAGCACTTTCCTGCGCCATGTTCGCTGCGACAAAGCCGTTGTCATCAAAATTAACGGCAAAGAGTCACGATGTGTCATGTTGAAAGGGTGAGAACCTTATCCATTCACTTTTTTCAACAGCTTTTCCGCAGTATGTTCATCCCGGTAGGAGACAATGGTGATGGGGGATCTGTGGAACAGTTTGTCCGCCACCGAACCGGTGAAGGCATGGAGCAGTTCTGATTTTGCCTTGACGCCCATAACAATCATGTCAACCTTCTCATCCACGGCTGTTTTCAGCAGTACTCTGGCCGGCTTGCCAACCTTCAGAACAAAATGGATGCGTTCCTCGGGAAAATCGAGGTCAGACATCATTTCTTCGAGCATGTTAATTCGCTGTTTTTCAATTTCCTGAATATAATGCTCTTCATCGACTTTGTAGCCGAATGAGGAAATAACCTGGACCGCCTCAATATCACGCTCGTTGATGACGCTCACCAGGAGAAGATCGGCATCAAGCGGGGCAGCGAGTCCGGCTGCATATTGAAGGATACCTTTTGAAATTGGAGAAAAGGCCAGGGGAACCATGATTTTTTGAACAGGTTTCATATAATGCACCCTTGTTAAATGAATACAAATTGTGACCAAAATTGTTTTAGTTAATTCGAAACTTGACAACCTCGTAAAAAGTCAAAATCGACGGATTTTCGTCATTCCCGCGGAGGCGGGAATCCAGTAATTCCAACATGTTATAGATCGGAGTCTTCGCTTACCTCCCGCCTCCGCGGGAATGACGGCAAAATGTACTTTTTACGAGACCATCAAAAACTTAGGCCAAATTCAAATTGATCCTGACGTCTGGAGTTAAACAGCAACAGGCACAGGTTTTAGACGCATCCGTTGCATGAGATAGAGCATTCCATATATTGCCAGGCCGATGAGATAGGTCCAGTAGCGCTGCTCATGGGCCATTCCCAGCCAGCTTGCTATCTGGTCAGGCCGCATGAGGATAAAGGTGACGCAGAGAAACAGCGGAATTTCCCATATCCTGTTTTTGGTAATAAACCATCCCTGGGTGGCGGAGGCAAAGGCAAAATTGCCCATACAGGTCATGATGAAAATAAGTATGCCCTGGCTCCACGAAAAGACATTGTGCAGGATGAGATCCGCATTAAAGATAAACATAAAGGGCAGGATGGCCGTACGTATATCATACATGAATGCCTGCAATCCGGTGGCAATGGGTGGTGATTTGGCAATGGCAGCTGCGGCATAGGCTGCAAGACCAACGGGTGGTGTATCATCGGCCAGGATGCCGAAATAAAAACAGAAGAGATGGGCCGACATCAGGGGCACGATAAAGTCCTGCATGCCGCCCACCGTGACAATGGCTGGAGCCGTCAGGGAGGCCATGACGATATAGGTTGCCGTGGTGGGCAGGCCCATGCCGATGATCAGGCTGGCAAGGGCGGTTATGACCAGCATGAGGAAAACATTGCCCATGGACAGGATATCGATGATCTCTGAAATAAGATTGCCCAGACCAAGGGAGACAACACCGACGATAATACCTGCCGCTGCTGTTGCCAGGGCAACGGACACCATGTTGCGGGCTCCGGCCGCAAGCGACTCGATTATATTCATACATGACTTTTTAAAGGCAGGACCCAGGGGCTTTTTGTTCCTGTAGGCAATAACCGGCTCCTGGAAAAGCATGATAATGAACATGACCCATATGGCGTTAAAGGCGGCAAGCTCCGGGGAGTGGCGTACAACGATCAATTCGTATAGCAGCATGAAAAGCGGAACAAGGAAGTGGAGGCCGCTCATCAGTGTTTTGAAAAAAGGCGGCAGTTCATTCTTGGGTATTCCCTCGATCCCGAGTTTCGAAGCCTCAATGTGGGAGATGAAAAACAGGGCTGCGTAGGAGGCAAAGGCCGGAATGGCGGCAGCTTTGACCACCTCGATGTAGGGCACATTGACATATTCGGCAATGATGAAGGCGGCAGCCCCCATGATGGGCGGTGCCAGTTGCCCGTCGGTGGAAGCCGCAACTTCGATGGCTGCCGCCTTTGTAGGTGGATAGCCCACCTTTTTCATCATGGGAATGGTGAATGTGCCGGTTGTGACGATATTGGCGATACTGGAGCCGGAAACAAGGCCGGTCATACCCGATCCCATGATGGCCGCTTTGGCAGGTCCGCCTTTGAAACGTCCCAGCAGGCTCAAGGCCAGCTGGATGAAATAATGACCAGCCCCAGCCTTGTCGAGCATGGCTCCGAACAAGACAAAAAGAAAGACAATGGTGGCTGAAACATCAAGGGGTATGCCGTAGATGCCTTCTGTCGACATGGTCATCTGGCCGACAAAGCGGTCTAACGACGTACCCTTGAAAGCGATCAGGTCCGGCATATAGGGCCCGAGAAAAGAGTAGGCGATAAAAGCGCTTGCAATAATCGGCAGGGCTGGACCGATAGTTCTGCGGGCCGCCTCAAGCAGCAGACAGACCAGCAGCAGACCCACTACGTTGTCCATAGTGGAGGGGGAACCGTATCGGGTGATTATTGCCTCGTAGTTGAAAATCAGATACAGGGCCGAATAGGCGGCAATGCCGGCAATGACCATATCAAGAATGGGGATTTTTTTATGTTTGGCAAAATACTTCAAACCAAGATATGGTTTTTTCAGCAGTGGATAATTGAGATAAACAAGGGTCAGGGCAAAGGCAAGATGAATGGCCCGGATATACGTCGCGTCAAGCAGGAGCCATTTCGGCAGGGAAAGCTGGAAAAGGCTCCAGCAGACGGCGATGGTGGGGATGATGTATTTCTGCCGGCCATCCGGTTTGCGGCCGACTCCTTCCTCCTCTTCGGCCAGCCGTTTGGCAAGGTCAATGCCGTCTTCAACTTTTTCAATTTTAATTTTGCTCATGCGGACAAACGTTTTTTGTACTGTTTCTCGGCAATATCCGGTTACAAAATGGCAGCAGGGTAAATGTGTTTTCCGGCAGAAAGCGGAATGAATAACGCATTTACCCGAGCCACAAGCAATGAAAATGT
>DAOUUW010000040.1 GCA_030667965.1 Deltaproteobacteria bacterium | reverse complement strand
TTTTGGTGCAGCTGCCGTGCGCATGGCGGAAAACGAAACGTTTGATCATATGGTGGCTCTGTCCGGCAACCAGATGTGTTCCGTACCTCTTGCAGAGGCCATTAAAGGACGCAAAAAAGTTTCTCCGGATAGCGACAAGGTACTTACCGCCCGGGAGATCGGTATCTGCTTTGGTGGATAGGAAAATTTATACATAACCAAACCCGGTTCACTCTATTCAGTTATTTTTGGAACATGACTCCGTTGTTTTTTACATCATAAAAAAGGTGTGTTTCGTTCTTCAAAGGAACTTTTTTGCCCCTTTCCTATCTTAATTTTCGACTTCAAATCACAAAGTCACAGTTTCTTCCCTTATTCTTATTTAACGACAATTTACTAATCAGATAACATTATCCATGACTTCATTTAAAAAAAATATTGAATCCGGCTTTGAGAATTTTGGCGAATTTCTTTACCGTTTTCGCCGGCCTCTTCTGGTGATTTTATTCCTCATTGCCTTGATAACCGTCAGACAAATACCGAAACTGACCTTTGATATGTCAGATGAAGGCTTTCTCCACCCGGACGACCCCATCCTGCAGACATATTTTGATTTCAGGAACCAGTTCGGCCGTGATGATCTTATTGTTTTTGCTGTTAAAGGCGATGTCTTCAGTCAGCCCTTCCTTAAAAAACTGAGCAAGCTACACAAAACCCTGGAAGACAATGTTCCCCATGTCGATGAAATCACCTCCATGGTGAATGCACGCAATACCAGGGGTGTGGAGGGCGGCCTCATTGTTGAAGACCTGCTGGAGAAATGGCCGCAAGACCCTGAGCAGCTTGAAGAATTGCGTCAGCGTGTCATGGCCAATCCGTTGTATCGCGATCGTCTTATTTCCGATGACGGTACGCTGACCACCGTGCTCATCCAGACAGATGTCTATGGAGAAACGATTGATAATGCAGATATTCTTGATGGTTTTGATGAATTCGCCGGTTTTGATGATGCGGACATGTCTAATCCCATTAACGATCCTGTGCCGGAACCCGTTTATCTGAGCGAACAGCAAAAAGGTAAGCTCATCATGGCTGCGACAAAAATTGCCGCGAATTTTCATGCACCTGATTTTCAAATCCACATTGCCGGCAGTCCCATTATCACACATACGGTCAAAAAAACCATGCGCCAGGACATGAAGCTGTTTTTGCGCTTGGCTCTTTTGACCATTGCCGTCAGTCTCTTTATCATGTTCAGAAGAGTGTCGGCCGTTTTGCTGCCCATAGTTGTCGTCATTCTTTCCTTGACCGCAACCCTGGCGCTGATGGTCTTGAATGGAACGGCCTTTAAAATGCCCACCATGATCCTGCCGTCCTTTATTCTGGCAGTGGGAGTCGGCGACAGTGTTCATATCCTGACTATTTTCTTTCAGCATTTTAACAAGTACCACATTAAAAAAGATGCCATTGTTCATGCTCTCGGCCATTCCGGTCTTCCGGTGGTCATGACAAGCCTGACAACCGCAGCAGGCCTCGCCTCCTTTGCCGTGGCCAAAATTGCCCCTGTTGCCGACCTGGGCATTTTCGCCGCCATCGGCGTGATGCTCGCCATGGTCTTTTCCATTGTATTTCTGCCTGTGCTTCTTGCACTTGTACCGCTTAAACAAAAAAGCACGGTGCAGACCCCTGGTTCCGACCGCATGACAAATCTCATGAACTTTTTAACGGATTTTTCCACCTCAAGGTCAAAATCCATTGTCGTCGTTTGTGTCGTCATTATGGCATTTTCAATTTTAGGGTTAAGTAAAATCCGTTTTTCCCATGATATTCTCACCTGGCTGCCGGACAAACTGCCCGTGCGCCAAGCTACCCAAACAATCGATGCTACTCTTAAAGGTTCCGTCACTCTGGACATCGTCTTGGATACCGGTCGAGAAAACGGTCTCTATGATCCTGTCATTTTAAATAAAATCGAACAATTTTCCCGCGAGTTGGAAGCAGACGAACAATCGCTTATCTCTGTGGGAAAAGTCATGTCCGTGTCAGATATCCTCAAGGAGATCCATCAGGCCCTGCATGAAAACCGTGCTGATTATTATGGTATCCCCCAGAATAAAAAACTCATTCCCCAGGAATTTCTTCTCTTTGAAAACTCCGGCTCTGATGATCTTGAAGATGTAGTTGATTCGCGTTTCCAACTTGCCCGCATCACCATTAAAGTTCCGTGGCAGGATGCCATGCATTACGTGCCTTTTATCGCTGACGTTGAAAAGCGTGCCAAAACAATTTTCGGATCCGATGCAGACATAACGGTGACCGGTATCATGTCGCTCTTTGGACGCATCATTTACGCCTCCATCTATTCTGCCGGACAGAGCTACCTGATTGCCTTTGCAGTCATCACCATTATGATGATTTTTCTCATCGGCAATATTCGCCTCGGCCTGCTCTGCATGTTTCCTAATCTTGCCCCCATTGTTATCACCATGGGGTTGATGGGCTGGTTATCCATTCCCGTCAACATGTTTACCATGCTCATCGGTTCTATCGCCATCGGCATCGCTGTTGATGATACTGTCCATTTTGCCTACAATTTCAGGCGTTATTTTTCCATACATGGCGATGCCGTATCAGCTATCAGGCAGACCCTGCAAAGCGCAGGAAGGGCCATGCTTGCTACAACCGTTATCCTCTCCATAGGCTTTTTTATTTTCATGTTTGCCTCCATGCAAAACTTCTTTTATTTTGGCCTGCTTACCGGTACCGCATTGTTACTGGCACTTGCTGCTGATTTTCTGCTCGCCCCTGCCCTGTTCACCCTAGTTTCCCGGACAAGTGGATCGAGTAAAAACATCTTAAAGAGATAACAAGTTATGAAACAGATATTGAGACTGCTGACCTTTTTTTTCTTCTTCTCAATCCTTTTCTCGTCGTTCTGCATGGCCCTAACGGCCAGGGAAATCATGGAAAAAGCGGATGCCCGTGATGACGGAGACAACATATCCTTTAACACCGAAATGGTTCTTATTGACAAAAATGATCATAAACGTACACGCCTCATCAAGGCCTATTTTAAGGACAAGGGCAAAGACACTCTGCGTATCCAGTTCTTTATCGATCCAGCCGATGTCAAGGACACTGCCTTTCTCACCTATGATTATTACAGCGGCGAAAAAGATGACGACCAGTGGATGTATCTGCCTGAACTGCATAAAACAAAACGCATTGCCTCCTCGGATAAATCAACCGCCTTTATGGGATCTGATTTTTCCTACTCGGACATGAACAAAAGGGTGCTTGATGAGTGGAACTATACATTACTGAAAGAGAGCAAGGTGGGCGACCACAAGGTGTGGCTCATAGAAGCCCAGCCCCGTGATCAAGTTGTGGCAGATCGTTATGGATACGAAAAATCCGTGGTCTTTATCCGCCAGGACATCTTTTTCCCCATCAGGGCCGTACACTGGGTAAAGGAAGGAAACAAGATCAAATACATGGAAGTAACACAACTCGAAGAAATCGATAATATCTGGATTGCCGTTGAAACGCATATGAAAACCACCAAAAATAAAAGAACCACCCATAAAACCATTCTTCGTCGCCGGAACATTACATTCAACCAGGATCTTGACGAATCCCTGTTCACTATCAGAAGCCTGGAAAAAGGACTATAAGAGTGGGGAAAGGGGCGCAGCGAACACTTGCTCTCTTTCTGCTCTGTTGCCTGTTTTTTCACCGGAATGTAACGGCAGAAGAACTCGATGACGTGCTGTCCGGTTTTGATGAACCCGAAACTGTAAACACGATACCGGATCACGGTAATGAAGATACTGATGACGTTCTCTCCAGTTTTGAAACGGAATTTTATCCGGATGAGACAGAAAAAGAGAGATCAGCAGACGATTCCCTACACATACCCGACCTTCCCGCATGGCTTGACATTTCCGGCAGTTCCAGTCTTTCTACTTCTTTAAACATCAGCCATAAACGTCCATCCGCCGGTGAAACAGACCACCGGGATTTCTCAAAATTCAAGATTGCCGCCGATCTGACCGCTGACATTGCAATTACCGACCACCTGCAGGCCAGAATTGGCAGTAACACTTTCTATGATTTCATCTATGACCTGAAAGGTCGAAACGAATTTACAGATGATTTTGTCGATGAATACGGCAAGGAGTTCGAACTGACGGAAGTATGGCTTCAGGGCCGGTTAAGGGATGATCTTGACTTTAAAGCAGGTCGGCAAATTGTCGTTTGGGGAAAATCGGACAATATACGGATTACCGATATTCTCAACCCCATTGACAACAGGGAACCGGGACTTGTAGATATCAAGGATCTCAGACTGCCTGTCACCATGTCAAAGGTTGATTATTACACAGGACCATGGAATATCAGCGCAATGATGATCCATGAGGTGCGATATAATAAAACCCCGGTGTTCGGCAGTGATTTTTATAATGGCGTCTCTCCCCTTCCCCCTGAGGAAAACCTGTCTTTCTCAATGGAGAACCAGCAATACGCACTGGCCATAAACGGTATTTTCAGCGGTTGGGATCTCTCTTTTTACGGGGCGCATGTCTTTGATACCAATGCCTATATTGCCCGGACAACTTCTGGTGCGCAACGTAAACACAGCAGGTTGAATATGGCTGGAATGGCCATTAATATTGCTGCGGGAAACTGGCTTTTCAAAAGTGAGGCTGCCCTGCTGGACGGCCTGCGCTATTCCTCACCTGTTGGCGAAAAATCTCGTTTTGACCTGCTTCTTGGCGCAGAATATACTGGTTTTAACGAAACAGTCATTTCTTTAGAAGCCGCCAATCGCCATATTTTTTCCTTTGATACGGTGCTTGAACAGGCTCCCACCTATGAAAAGCAGGATGATTTTCAGACGGTGCTGCGCATAAACCGCGATTTTTACAACGACATGCTGAAAGTCACCGGCCTGTTCTCCTTTTTCGGCATACACGGTGAAAACGGAGCCTTTCAGCGTGTCACCATGGAATATGAAGTAAGCAACAATACAAAAATGACAGCCGGTCTCATAATCTACCAGAATGGGGACAAAGCCGCCTTTAGAGATATCGCTGACAACGACAGGCTCTTTTTTGAAATACGAACCTACTTTTAAAAAATGTGGGGTGTCTTCTCGTGGGGCCGGCTTCCAGCCGACCAACCATCTAACACAACTACAAAGGCCTGCCTCCGCTTTATGCAGAAACAGGCCCTCAACTAACACTTTGCAATCAACTGTTTTAATCAGCGACCTCCGCCACCACCGCCGCTTGAACCCATACCACCACCAGAACCCATACCACTGCCGGAACCCATACCACCACCGGAACCCATACCACCACCAGAACCCATACCACCACCGGAACCCATACCACCACCGGAACCCATACCACTGCCGGAACCCATACCACTGCCGGAACTGTCGGCTGATCCATCGGATTTGCCGTGTCCATAGGCATTGCCGTCTTTCCGGTCTTCACCCTGGCCCTTAAACTGGGCTTTACCCTCGCCGGTTCCATCACCAGGGGCGCCTTCTGGACGATTCAGGTACTGACCCCGCTCTTCAGGTGGCAATTCACGTATCCTATTCTGCCACTCATGGCGAAAGGAGTTTTGTTCCTGTTCCGTGGCATTCTGCATGGTACCGCGCATCTCACGCAACTGATCCATGGAGTAACTGCCATAATCTTCGGCCCAGGCCGGGGACGTTACCAAGGCAAATCCGACCAGCATGGTTGCTATTTTGAGCTTGTTCATCATTTCACTCCTCTTGACTGATTAAAATTTTATGTAAATGTAGAAAAATATATTAACAATACCTCAGCAATACATATGCCATGCTTTATCGAAAAGTCATAAACCCTTGAACATTAACAGATTTCGCTTTGTTATAGGATGTTCTAAACAATGACATTAACAAAAATCCACCTGAAGCGAAACAAGACTGTCTCCAACTGCCGACAAGGATCAGCATGTTTTAATCCAGAGTGTCACATTCAAAGGGTAGCAGGTTTTTCTTTTTGTTGTTGCACTCCTTGCAGGCAGGTACAAGGTTGCCCTTGGTGCTTCTCCCTCCCCTGGCAAGAGGATGGAGATGATCCATGGTGAGTTCATTGGGTGTAAATTTTTTACCACAGTAATGGCAGATGCCTGTGGAAATTTTATTCTGCCACCAGCGACTTTTGCGAAGCTCCCGGGCCTTTATCTTTTCTTTTCTTATCCGGGCTTCATCAATGCCGGTAAATTCATAGTCATCCATTATCATAGCAATTCACCAGACAAATAACAAAGTACAATGGGATGCAAGGAATTCATAAAAATCAGAACGTATTATTGTTTACCACGAAGCTCACGAAGAACACGAAGAGATGTTTTTTTAAAAAAAAAGATTTTTACTTTTTTCTCCGTGTCTCTGCGAACTCTGTGAGAGATTTTCAGAGAAACGTCACTCAACAATCTCACCCAGCAGAATCATTCGTGCCGCACCAACAAGATACAATGAACCGGCAATACAAATCAAATCATCAACTTCAGCTTCTTTTTCAGCCTGGACCAGTGCATCTTTTACCCGGTTACAACATATTGCCCTCTGCTGCAGTTCATCGGGCAATAAATCGTATAATACTTGTGTGGTGGCAGATCGTTCTTCCTCGGGCCTTGTAAAAATAATGCTATGACATAAGGGTGCAAGGGGCAGCAATGTTTTTCTGATATCTTTATCAGACATACTGGCCCAGATACAAATAAGTCGTTTATAGGTAAAATCGTTTTCAAGGCTCGCAATAAGACTTGCAATACCGGCAGGGTTGTGTGCTCCATCAAGCAAATAGCGAAACGTGCTATGCTCTTGCCCGGACAAATCATCCGCGGGGCAATGAAATGATTCGCCTGTGCTGCCGTTACGGCAGAAATACTCCAGGCGTCCCGGCCAACGCACCTTTGGCAGAGCCTTGTGAAGGGTATCATCTTCAATGCGAAAATCGCAACCTTCAAGACAATCAAGCACTGCCAGAGCCATGGCAGTGTTGTCATACTGATAGCTTCCCTTCATTGGGGGGGGAAGGGATTGTCGCTTTTTTCCGGAAACACCTTCATAATCCCATGATCTGTCATCATGTCTTTTTACATGAAAATCCCTGCCAAGCAGGTACAGAGGCGCCCCTCTCTCCAAGCATATTTCGCTGACCACATCAAAGCTTTCGTCGTATGCAACCCCGGACACAACAGGAACACCACTTTTTATAATGCCTGCCTTCTCAGATGCCACTTGCGTCAGGGTATTGCCAAGATGGGCCTCATGGTCCATGGAAACATTGGTAATAACGCTGACAAACGGGGTGATGACATTGGTTGCATCCAGTCTGCCGCCAAGACCAACCTCAAGAATGGCAATATCGACTGATTCTGCGGCAAACCAGAGCAGGGCGAGTGCAGTGGTGAATTCAAAATAGGTTATTTGGCGCTCGCCAAGGCTGTTGCGGATATGGGTGGAATAACGGGCAAAATCTGTTTTTGAAATAAAACGGTCATTAATTCGAAACCGTTCCCGCACGGAACTGAGATGGGGCGAGGTGTAAAGCCCCACCTTATACCCAGCTTCAGAAAGCAGGGTGAGCAGTGTAACAGACACCGACCCCTTTCCGTTTGTACCGGCAACATGAAGAAATTTCAAATTTCTCTGTGGGTGGTCAACTCCGTCAAGGAAGGCCTGCATACTGTCAAGGCCAAGCTTTATTTTAAAAAACTGCAGATTGTCTAAATATAACCACGCTTCTTCGTAATCCATCTTTGTTGCTTCCTGCTTAAAGGTTCATAAAATCCGATCAACGCAGGGCGCAAAGATAGCAAATCAAATGCAGAGCTGCAACAGGGTAAATATCAGCAGCTTTCAAGTTTTGCGTAATCAAGGCGGAGTGTTTTAAGTCCGTGGCGGGGGAAAAAAACATCCACAGTCTTATCACCCTTGATTTTCTTCACCGAGCCGCAGCCGAAAAAACCATGCCTGACCTGCATACCGGGTGAAAGAAATTTTGTAGAGATTATTTTCTCTCCGCTTGACACCGTTTTTTCAGGTTCATCAGGTGAAGAAGAACCGATTTTTTCGAATTCATCTTCCCCAGTTGAAAAGCTGTTGTCAGCAAAATTCCAACCACCTCTCTTTTTCACAGGACACAGCAAACCGGAAGGCAGTGTTGCCAGAAAAGGCGTCAGATAGCAGAAATGGCGGGTTCTGTCCGGAGCAATGCTTTCGCGTGGATAGCTAAAAATAAGACGGGATTTGGCCCTGGTTGCGGCGACGTAAAGCAAGCGCCTTTCTTCTTCAAGCTGTTCCGGGAAAGCCGCAGCGTGCGAGGAAGGAAACTTACCGTCCGCCAGATGAATAACAAAAACCGTATCCCACTCAAGGCCTTTAGCCGAATGAACCGTGGAAAGAACCAGTGTGTCCTGTTGCGGATCGGCAAAAACATCAACGGATGCTGACGGTGGATCAAGGGCAGTATCATTAAGAAAGGCCTGCAGATCGCTATAATCGCCGATGATAGCTTTAAGCTGCTCCAGATCGCGGGTTCGGCTTGGAAAATCATCATGGTAGAGCCGCTCAAAAACAGGCTGATAATACTCCATAATCCTCTCAAACTGAGAAAGCGGCGTCGATTTTTTCCGCAAGTCAAAAATCATGTCCAAGAGTTCTTTGAAATGATTCCGCCATGCGGGTGCGGCAGGATATTTTTTCAGGGCCTCCAGGGGATTATCAGATGTGCGCAGGTCGGCGACGATCTTCTGGGCCGTCTTAGGGCCGACTTTGGGCAACTGCAGCAGCACCCTGTTCCAGGAAAGGCTGTCCGAGTCGTTGGACACAAGGCGCAGAAAAGAAAGCACATCCTTGATATGGGCCGATTCCGTCAGCTTCAGACCGCCTCGTTTTTCGAATTTAATTTTCCTGCTTGCCAGCTCAAGCTCCAGCTTATAGGAATGGAACCCGGAACGAAACAAGACCGCCATCTCATGATAGGGAATTCCCTTCTCATGACGTTCAATGATTTTTTTTGTAACATAGCGAGCCTGTTCTCCTTCATCCCTGGCACCATAGAGCATCGGCTTCTCACCGCCTGAAATGGTGCTGAACAGATTTTTGGTGTATTTTTCCTCGGCCTGGGCAATGATAGCATTTGTTGCCTCCAGGATCTCCCGGCTGCTTCGATAATTCTGCTCAAGCCGAACCATTTTCGTGCCAAGAAAAATTTTGGGGAAATCCATAATATTGCGAAAATCAGCTCCCCTGAAGCTGTAAATAGACTGGCTATCATCACCGACAACCATGACATTGTCGTGCTCAGAGGCAATAAGCCTGATTATGGCTGCCTGGATATGATTGGTGTCCTGGTATTCATCCACCATGACGTAACGGAAACGACTGGAAATCTCCCGACGTACTTCTTCATTTTCTGCAAGAACAGTATGAAAATGAACCAGCAGATCATCGTAATCCATTAGGCCATGATCTTTTTTAAACTGGTGATAATGATCCCGAATTCGCCGCAGATCATCCATAAATTCTATCAGATGGAAATACTGGCTATGGATAAGCTCATCAAAGGGCAATGATTTATTGACTGAACCACTGATAATATTAAGGATTACCCTCTTTGAAGGAAAGCGTTTTCCGGCGCCGCTTACGCCAAGTGAAGACTTGATCAGATTGACGATTCCCTCTGCATCCGCCCTGTCCAGTATGGTGAAATTGGGTGCATAGCCGACGTAATGACCGTAACGGCGCAGGAGTAAATTGGCCACCGCATGAAAGGTGCCGCCCATAACCCGCCGGCAAGAATCGCCTAGAAGGCCGGCGGCCCGGCCTATCATCTCCTGGGCTGCCTTACGGGTGAAAGTAAGAAGCAGGATGTTTTCCGGAGAAATTCCCTGCTCAACCAAATGTACGAGCCTATACACCAGTGTACGGGTTTTACCGCTGCCGGCACCGGCTATAACAAGTATCGGCCCCTGTACAGTATTGACGGCTTCGAGTTGAGCTTCGTTAAGCTCATGGGCATACGATATTGAACTGTTTTGATTTTCTGTAGTCATTTTTTGATTTGACCTATACCCTGAAAAAAAGTAGAATAAAAAATTGTAAGCAACATAAAAGAACTACGCATTTTCATCCACATTGAGGTAGTAACAGAATGCAGCAAATAAACGGAATCTTTACTGAGGAGGCTCTAACAGGACTCTTCCCACCCGACAGAGCGGATAATTTTTTTGACGCCCTGTACGGAGACGCATCAGAAGGCGCCTATGACATTGTCCTTAAATATGTCACCTTTGTTCCCGATGAAAAAAAAATACATTTTGAACTGCACCTGATGCAGCGACTCGGCAAGTGCCTTGCCTGTAATCTGACCTATGGTCTACCGGAGGTTTTTTCCCGCCATCCGATAATCAACGTCAAAGCCCTGGTCGAAGACATTGACAAAATGCTGGACGGGAAAGTCCGCTGCAAAGAAGGAATTTTAAAGAATACCAGATCCATTTCCAGTGAACTGCACGTGATCCCCCTGGTCATTACGGTGGAGTAAATTGCTTAAGGCATAAAGCACAAAGGCATTCAGTTCAATACCCCCTTGAGGGGTACAAAGTTTTTAACAACAACTACTGACCACACCTACAATAACACAGCAAGTCTGTCAAAATAACGCCCAACATCTTCCGGTCGATGGGCATCGGATCCGGCAACGAGTCTGATGCCCATTTTTTTTGCTTTTTGCAGGAGAGAAAATGATGGGTAGGGTTCATTCCTATGGACAAAACCAGAAGTATTGACTTCCAGAGCAATATTTTTTTCTTTGATACGCTCCAGCACTTCATCGAGTTGTGCATGATGTTGTTCATTAAAACTTAAGCCGGGGTAATGCCGCAGCACCGCATCAACATGACAGACAACCTCAGCCGGCAACTCTTTAATCCCCTGCAGCAGACCGGCAAAATAAGCTGACACAACCCTGTCAATGCCTATTGCAACCATACGGTCAATACTGTCCTGTCTGCGACTCACCATATTTACATGTCCATGGGGTGTTTTCAGATAATGGTAGGAAAGGGCTATGCGATCCCACTGGTATTGTTGGATAAAATCCCTGGTTCGCTCAATGCGGTCAGGGTTAAATCCCACCTCGATACCCAGTCCTATTTCAATTCCCCCACGATATTTTTGCCGCAGACGCCTTCCCTCTTCATGGTAATAGGCAAAATCATCTTCATTGAGCCAGGTTGACTGAAAATATGAGATTCCACTCTCATAATGCTCCAGAAAAATAATTTTTGACAGACCACGCTGTATGGCAGAAAGAACATAATCCTCCATTTCTCCCGAAGCGTGGTGACAGAGGCGGGTATGAACATGTCCATCAACAGAGATGTCAAAAGCAGATGCCACTGTCTTAATACCCTTTACGGACAAGAACTTCCCTGGGCTTGGCACCATCGGCCGGACCGATCACTCCTTCCCTTTCCATGGTTTCTATCATGCGGGCGGCCCGGTTATATCCGACCCGCAGCCTTCGCTGGACCATGGAAATGGATGCCTGGCCCGATTCACAGACAATGGCCATTGCTTCATCATATTTTTCGTCATAATCAGCATCGAGATTTTCCGCCGGTCCCTCATCCTCTTTTTCAACGCTCTGGATGACAGACTCGTCGTAGCGGGCGCTTCCCTGTTTTTTAAGAAATTCCACAATACGTTCTGATTCCTGCTCTGAAATATAGGCGCCATGGATACGCTGCAGCCTGTTCGTGCCCGGTGGCAGTAAAAGCATGTCACCTGCTCCAAGAAGATGTTCAGCCCCGCTCGAATCCAGAATTGTACGTGAATCAATTTTTGACGAAACTTTGAAGGACATACGGGTGGGGAAATTGGCCTTGATCAATCCTGTCAGTACGTCAACGGAAGGCCGCTGGGTCGCAAGAATAAGATGCATGCCAGCCGCCCGGGCCATCTGGGCCAGACGGGCGACAGAACCTTCAACCTCGTTGGAGGAAACCATCATCAAGTCAGCCAGCTCATCTATAATAATAACAATATACGGTAATTTTTCTTCGGCTGTATCGTTATAACTGGCAAAACTCTTGACCCGCATTTCCTCCATCAAAAAATAACGACGCTCCATTTCCTTAACAGCCCATAGCAGCGCCCGGCTGGCCATCTTGGGATCAACAACCACAGGATGAAGCAAATGGGGAATCTCCTCATAAGTTGACAGTTCAATACGTTTGGGATCAACCATGAGAAGGCGTACCTCGTCAGGACTTGCCTTCATGAGAATGCTGCAGATAATGGTGTTAATGGCAACACTTTTACCAGCGCCGGTTGCTCCGGCAATGAGTAGATGGGGCATCCTGGCGAGATCAGCACACACAGGCTGGCCGACCACATCCAAACCGAGCCCGAGGGTCAGCTTGGACTTGGCTTTGGTGAATTTTTCCGTTGCCAGAATTTCCCTTATACATACTATTTTTCTACGGGGATTGGGAATTTCTATACCAAGGGCAGCCTTACCGGGAATGGTTCCGGTAATGCGCACACTTTCCGCCTGCAGCCCAAGGGCGATGTCGTCGGCCAGAGAAACAATTTTATTAATTTTCACACCGGGAGCCGGCGCATATTCATAGGTTGTGATGACAGGGCCGGGCGAAATGCCGGTTACCTTGCCCTGCACACCGAAATCAATAAGTTTTTCCTCAAGTTTTCGGCTCACCTCAAGATAATGATTCCGGTCGATTTGGACATCATCTTCAGCCGGCATATCGAGCAGGTTTATTCCGGGCAGCTGATACTTTCCGGGCAAGACAGGCAGAGGTTGGAACTCCTCATTATCTGCATCCAACTTGAAGCTTACAGGTTCATGCAGATGCGGCAATATCAATTGAGCATCACCGTCCTCTCCGTCACCCGTAGTGGCGTTGATTATGGATGCTCTCTTCTTCTTTTCCTTAACCTGCTTTCTGGTTTTATACTTCTGATTGATAGTACCGCAGGTCTTAACAACCGTCTTTCCTGCAAAAAAAGGAGAAAACCGAATAGTGGCCATCAAAGAAAGAAGAAAAACAGTCAGAAAAAAAAGAATTGATCCGGGCCGACCAAAAAACCCGGCTGAAAAATCGAAAAGAAGATTACCCAGATAACCTGCAAGGGGGATTTTTTTTTCAGCCAAAGGCAAGGTTTGCCATCCGGTAGCCCCTAAAAGGGCACTACTGGAGATAATCAGGCCGGTGCAGCCGCCACAGATAAGCGGAATACGCTGGAAAAAAGCCTTGGCAAAAAATATGGAAATACCGAAAAAAACACAGAGAAAGGGCACCCAGAAAGAGCTGAAACCAAGAAAACTGATACAAAGGGTGGCGAGAAAATGTCCCACCGCTCCGCACCAGTTTGAAGTGTTTTCTGATAAAAGGGGATCAGGCGGGGTGAAACTAACAAAACAGAGCAAAAGAAAAATGCCGCTGACAATGGCTAAAACAGCAGCAACCTCTTGGAGAAGAGTAGGCTGGGACGCTTGTGTGTTTTTTGTTTTAGCCATATGTATGAATATAAAACGTAACGATCCGGCAAGCCAAAGCGCAGACTCCTTAACCCCTTTCAGGCTCCCCACTTCTAACATTTTTGCAGATGGAGTCGAGAATTCCGTTTACAAAAGAAGCGGCATCGTCCGTACTGAATCGTCTGGAAATTTCAATAGCCTCATCAAGGACAACCGAAGCAGGCACATCAGGCCTGTACAACAATTCAAAAACAGCAATACGCAGCAGGTTCCTGTCAATAACCGCCATCCTGCTGACACGCCAATTCCGCGCATGGGTTTCGATGAGACTGTTAATTTCATCCCAGTGAGACCGCACTCCTGAAACAAGGTCCTGGGCATAGGGACTTGCCTTTTTACTCACATCAAAATGACTGCTCATAAAGGCAATATCAGCATCAGTATTACCACTCTGGTCTATCTGATAAAGACACTGCAGGGCAAGCTCCCTTGAATGACGACGAACGCTCATGAAAGATGTGACAGCAGGTTTACCATTTCAATGGCGGCAACGGCACATTCGGAACCCTTGTTACCTGCCTTGGAACCAGCCCGTTCAATGGCCTGTTCAATGGTATCAGTGGTAAGAACACCGAAAATGATCGGCACCTCGGTTTCCATCATGGCCTGGGCAATACCCTTAGCGGCTTCGTTTGCCACAAAATCAAAATGAGGCGTTGCTCCACGGATAACCGCACCAAGGCATATAACAGCGTCATATCGTCCTGATTTTGCCATTTTCTGAGCAACCAGAGGAATTTCAAAGGCACCGGGAACCCTGGCGACTTCAATATCGTCATCAGATGCGCCGGAACGTAACAGGGTGTCAAGTGCCCCTTCAAGCAGACGTTCAGCTATAAATGAATTAAAACGGGCCAGTACAATGCCGATTTTTTTTCCTTCCGCCTGTAAATTCCCTTCAAAATATTTTGCCATTTTTTTACTCCATATCTGTTAAGAGCCCTATTATACCCCCCATTAGGGACAACGGAAAAGAACTCTGTAATTTTCAAATACTCTTACTTCACAGAGCCGTTTAATTCCAGCAAATGGCCCATTTTATCCTTTTTGCAGCGCAGATATCCAACATTTTCCGGCACCGGATTCATCTCAATCTTAACCCGGTCAACCACTTCAAGGCCATACCCTTCAAGACCTACAATTTTTTTGGGGTTATTTGTCATTAACCTCATTTGGCGGATACCAAGATCACGAAGAATCTGAGCACCGATGCCGTAATCACGCAAATCAGCCTTAAAGCCCAATTCCAGGTTCGCCTCAACCGTATCAAGGCCCGTATCCTGCAAGGCATAGGCTTTTATCTTGTTAACAAGACCGATTCCCCTGCCCTCCTGATGCATATAAAGAATGACTCCTGCTCCTTCCTTGCCCACCATACGCATGGCAGCATGTAATTGCCCGCCGCAGTCGCAGCGCATTGAACCAAACACATCACCGGTCAGACACTCGGAATGAACACGAACCAACACAGGCTTATCAGGATCAATATCGCCTTTTACCAGGGCAAGATGCTCAAAATCATCAACATCGTTCTGGTAGACGATTGCCTTGAATTCACCGCCATAACGGGTCGGCATGCGTGTTTCAGCGGCCCTGTGTACCAGTTTGTCTTTTTGCATCCTGTAGGCGACAAGATCGGCAATGGTGGCAATTTTTAGTTTATGCTCTTTGGCAAAAATTTCCAGATCAGGCCTTCTGGCCATGGTGCCGTCTTCTTTCATGATCTCGCAGATGACACCGGCAGGTGTCAATCCGGCAAGACGCGAAATATCAACTGATCCCTCAGTCTGGCCGGTACGGACGAGCACACCGCCCTGACGGGCCCGCAACGGAAAAATATGGCCGGGGCTGACAAGGTCTTCCGGTTTTACGTCCGATGCAACCGCTGCCTGAATAGTCCGGGCCCTGTCAGCAGCCGAGATTCCGGTAGTCACGCCGCGGCGGGCCTCAATACTGACGGTAAAAGCTGTTTCATAGGGCGACTGATTTTCCTGTACCATCATGGGCAGACGCAGCTTATGAAGATGCTCCGGGGTCAGGGTAAGACAAATTAACCCACGTCCATATGTTGCCATGAAGTTAATGGCCTCAGGAGTGGCCATCTGGGCCGCCATATACAGATCACCTTCATTCTCCCGATCCTCATCATCGACCAGGATGATCATTTTCCCGTCCCGTATGTCCTCTATAACTTCTTCAATACTGCTCACCGGCATTTTCATCACCCACTATTTACTATGTTAAATGTTGTAATCTCATAAAATCGAATATCGAATAAAAACTATTTAATAATTTCAATCACTTTAAAAAACCATATTCTGCCAGGAAAGCAGGGTTTATCTTTGTTTCCTGTGCACCACCCTCATCTTTCACCTGTAGAAGTTTTTCAACATATTTACCGATCAGATCCACTTCAATATTGACAAGATCTCCCTGCTTTAACGGGCCAAGGGTTGTTATTTTTAACGTGTGCGGGATAATGGCCACGGAAAAGGTAACATCATCACAGTGATTTACCGTAAGGCTGATGCCGTTAATGGTAATTGAACCCTTTTCGATAATATAGCGGCCGAATCCCTTCGGAACGGCAAAGACAAAGCGGACAAAATCTCCTTCAGGTTTTCTTTCAAGCACCTTTGCGGTGGCATCAACATGGCCGCTGACAAGATGACCGCCCAGTCGGTCGCTTAAACGCAGAGCCCTTTCAAGGTTCATTTTCATACCCACGCCCAGATTACCAAGATTTGACCGGGACAGACTTTCCGGAGAAACATCAACTTCAAAACGGCGCCCTGAAATGGATTTTGCCGTGAGGCAAATGCCATTACAGGCTATGGATTCACCCTCCTGCGGATTGGTAAGATCAAAATCAGCCTCAAGGCCAAAGATCATGCCGCCACCTGAAGGCCGTTTCGATATAAGGGTCCCTTGACCCTGAACAAGTCCTGTAAACATGAAATGACACTTAGCTGTTAATTATTTGAAAAGTAGCCTTCTATCAGCACATCATCACCAAAACGTCTGGTGCATTTTGTCAAAAATCTTTTTCCTTGACGTACGCTGTCAAGCTCGAATGTATCAACAACGGGAATACCGTCTGCTCCGATAAAAAAAGGCGCGAGAAAAAGATTCACCTGATCAACAAGCCCCTGGCGAAGAAAGGATCCGTGTATTCTGCTTCCTCCCTCAACCAAAACACTGTTTAACTGGGATTTCCCAAGTATTTGCAATACGCTGGACAAATTAAGTCTACCCGACCCATCTCTATCCACGCTCATAACTTTTGCACCGGCCTTCTGCAGCATGGATGATTTTTCAGTATCAGCCTCAGAGGAGCAAAATATCCAGGTAGGTGCCTGGGAATCCTGACAGATCATTTTTGCGTGGGGGGACATGCGCAACTCACTGTCTAAAACAACCCGCACAGGATCATGACCATTTTTTCCGTTTAGTCTCGTTGTAAGCGACGGGTTGTCGGCAAGTGCGGTACCGGCTCCAATTAAAATGGCATCAACCCGATCACGCATGCGGTGAACTTCCGCCCTTGACTTTTCATTGGTAATCCAGCCGCTTTGCCCGTTAGCCGCCGCAATACGGCCGTCAAGGCTGCATCCAGCCTTCATGATGACCCATGGAATCCCAGTAGTAATGTGCTTGATAAAAGGATAATTCAACTCCCTGCATTCTTTGTCAAGCACACCACGCCGCACCTCAAGGCCCTGGTTCTCAAGGTAATCACAACCTGTGCCGGCGACAAGGGGGTTGGGATCAATCATGCCGACAACAACTCTTTTTATTTCACCGGCAAGAATGGCCTGGGTGCATGGCGGCGTTCGGCCCGTATGATTACAAGGCTCCAATGTCACATAAATGGTGGAGCCTTTTGCCTCTTTTCCGGCCCGACGCAGGGCATGAACTTCAGCATGTGGCGTACCAGCCTTTTTATGATACCCTTTGGAAACGACTTGGCCGTTTTTAACAACAACGGAACCAACAGCCGGATTGGGAGATGTACGTCCCAACCCTTTCCGTGCCTCGCGAATAGCCATTTTCATAAAAGAGATATCAGGATCCGTCACTCTCTTCTTCCTTGTTACTGAGCAGACCCTTCAACTCCTCCATGAACTCACTCAGATCCTTAAACTGCCTATAAACCGAGGCAAAGCGCACATAAGCGACTTCATCAATTGTACGAAGAGCATCCATGACCCTGGCTCCAACCAGACGAACAGGGATCTCACGTTCACCCATGTCCTGTAATTCTCTTTCAAGAGAATCAACAAACTCTTCGATCTGGGCCATACTGACAGGTCTCTTTTCGCAGGCTTTTTTCAAACCGGCAACAACCTTGGTGCGATCCCATGTTTCACGGCGATCATCTTTTTTTATGAGCATGGGCATGGTCACTTCCAGGCGCTCATAGGTGGTGAAACGTCTGCCGCAGGAATCACACAAACGGCGGCGGCGGGTAATGGTATAATCTTTATTAAGGCGGGAATCGACCACCTTGTTGTCAAGATGGCTGCAATACGGACATTTCATTGTACACCATGGATACTCTTCTAACTGGAATTTCGTAACTATTCAGCAAAGTAACCGGGGCCCCGGCATTTATTTTAAAAGTAACTTTTGACGACATGAAATCAAAATTCAAAAGGCAAAAATTAAAAATGGGGAATTATTCACCTCTTCTCTATTTGAATAAGAGGAATTCCTGCTTCAGCCAGCATGGATGAGGCCAGAAAATCAGCATAACCGTCTTTGTAATAAATTGCCTTTATCCGGGCATTAATCAGCATTTTACTACAAATGGAACAGGGCATATTCGTACAATAAACAGTTGCGTTCTCAACACTGACACCATGCAGCGCCGCCTGGATAATGGCATTCTGCTCAGCATGGAGGCCACGGCAAAGTTCATGCCGTTCACCTGAAGGGATATTCTGCTGCTCACGCAGACAACCAACTTCCAGACAATGCTTAACTTTTGTCGGTGCACCGTTATATCCGGTGGCAATAATTCTTTTATCCCGCACCAATATTGCTCCGACCTTGCGGCGAATACAAGTAGATCGCTGGGCAACAAGCTCCGTGATGGAAAGAAAATATTCAGACCAGGAAGGACGGTCAGCCGGATTATTCATCATCTCGCTCAACTTCTGGATAAAGGGGAAATTCATCGCATAACATGCGGACTTCAAGCCGTATTTTCCCGAGTTCTTCCTTATGTTCGCGATTATTGATTGCCCGATTTATCCAATCGGCAATACGCTCCATTTCCTTTTCCTTCAAGCCCCTTGTGGTGACCGCCGGCGTACCGATCCTGATGCCGCCGGTGACAAACCTGCTCTGGGTATCAAAGGGAATGGCATTTTTATTAACGGTGAGACCGGCATCCTCCAACACCTCTTCGGCAAGTTTACCGGTAATATCCTTATTATTCAGGTCGACGAGCAAAAGATGATTATCCGTACCGCCGGAAACAAGGTTAAAACCTAATCTCTTAAGATTCTCTGCCAGTACCCGGGCATTTTTAACAACCTGGGCCTGATACCGGCGATATTCATCCGTCATGGCCTCTTTAAAGGCAACGGCTTTTGCGGCAATGACATGGACAAGAGGACCACCCTGAATACCGGGGAATATCTTACTGTTTAGTTTTTTCCCATATTGTTCTTTGGCCAGAATGAGACCACCACGGGGTCCGCGCATCGTCTTATGGGTGGTGGTAGTGACGAAATCGGCACTGGGAACAGGCGAGGGATGCACATCGGCGGCAATAAGTCCGGCTATATGGGCCATATCGACCATGAACAGAGCCCCGATCTTATCACATATACTGCGAAACCCTTCAAAATCAATGATCCTGGGATAGGCGCTTGCCCCGGCAACGATCATTTTAGGTTTTTCAGCAAGGGCAATTCGCTCAACCTCTTCCATATCGATTGTTCCGGTTTCCTTTTTCAGACCATAAGAAACAAAATTAAAAAGTTGGCCTGAGAAATTAACAGTACTGCCATGGGTAAGATGACCGCCATGTGCCAAATCCATACCGAGAACCTTGTCTCCCGGCTGCAGGTAGGCAAAATAGACCGCCATATTGGCCTGACTGCCGGAATGGGGCTGAACATTGGCGTATTCGGCGTTAAAAAGCTCTTTAGCCCTCGAAATTGCCAGGGACTCAATTTCATCAGCATACTCGCATCCACCATAATACCTTTTATTGGGATACCCTTCGGCATACTTGTTGGTAAAGATGGAGCCCTGGGCCTCCAGCACAGCCTGACTGACGATATTTTCAGAGGCTATCAATTCAAGCTGATTGGTCTGGCGTTCAAGCTCATAACGGATGGTCTGATACACTGCCGGATCTGATTGTTTTAATGACATAATTCGATGTGTTTATTTACTAGGAGGCTATCCGAGAATGCCCTTTTCCCCCAACTCTTCGTTATTTTGAAAAAATAATGCTCGTAGGTAAGCGAGTTTACGAGACTCCGATATCACATATATGACTGCGCTTAT
>DAOUUW010000251.1 GCA_030667965.1 Deltaproteobacteria bacterium | reverse complement strand
GTGATGCGCGTGTTCGGCTGGTTGACTGGCAGAGACTCATTCTCCGGGAAAATTCGGATAATGATGGAGAAAAGCTGAGTAAAGTTAACGCATTTTTTAACCGTATGGAATTTGTTGATGACATCAGTCTCTGGGGTAAAGAAGATTACTGGGCCACACCGGTTGAATTTCTTGCCCGCCGGGCCGGTGACTGTGAGGATTTTGCTCTTGCCAAATATTTCACCCTGGTTGCCATGGGTATCAGTGAAAGTCAGTTGAGTCTTACCTACGTCAAGTCTTTGCGATTAAACCGGCATCATATGGTTTTAACCTATTACAGAGTTCCCGGCAGCGAGCCTCTGGTTCTTGACAACTTGACGTCTGAGGTAAAAAAGGCAACAGAGAGGACGGACTTGTTGCCGATATACAGCTTTAACGGTACATCACTCTGGTTGGCCAAACAGAGAGGTCGGGGGGTGATGGTCGGCAGCAGTCAGCGGCTCAGTCGCTGGCAGGATCTTCTGCAGCGGATGCCGAAAGGACTGCTTGAAACAAACCATTATGTGCAATAGAAAACAGCATGCAATGATAAATTTTAAGGTGTGGATGGTGAGTGTCTTGAATAGGGCCCTTTATGGAAGGACAGTAAAGATGTGGTGCACTATATGACACTCTACCGGCAACTCTTTCTTTTTATACTTTTTCTGTTTGTTTTTTTCTTTACAGTTGCCTGGCTGGCAAAGATTGAAAGTACGCGGTCATTTCTCATGAACCAGCTTCAATCGAACGCCCAGGATACTGCCACATCATTAGGCCTTTCCGTCTCTTCATATGCTGAAGACGGTGATCTGGCAGCAGTTGAAACCATGGTAAATGCCGTATTTGACCGGGGATATTATACCTCCGTCAGGTATCAGGATAGTACAGGAAATGTTTTGGTGGAAAGATCTCAGCCCGTTACCTTGGAAAATGTGCCGGAATGGCTTTTTGATCTGATACATTTAAAGACGCCGGAGGCCAACGCCAAAGTCATGGAGGGCTGGCAGCAGACAGGAACCATTTTTGTTCAAAGCCATCCTGGGTATGCCTATAAAACCCTCTGGGAAACAGCAGTGCGCATGACAATATGGTTTGCGGTAAGCGCTATTGTGATGGCCATTGTCGGCGCTGTCGGTCTGCGTAGTCTTTTGCAGCCTTTACGGCGGGTTGAAGAGCAGGCGGATGCTCTCTGTCGAAAGCAATACGATGTGCAGCAGCATTTGCCTCGAACAAAAGAATTACGGCGTGTCGTTGAGGCCATGAACCGCATGACCGGCAAGATAAAGGATATGTTTGAAGAGCAGGCGGGTATAGCCGAACGTCTGCGCAGTATTGTTTACAGGGATCACCTGACCGGGCTCGGCAACAGGCGTTATTTTGAAAATCAGGTGTCGGCCCGCCTTGAAGGCCGTGAAAATTCGGTACAGGGGATTTTACTTCTCATTCAGCTGCATGAGCTTCAGGAGTTAAATCGGCAAGAGGGGTTCCAGGCCGGTGATGAATTGCTGAAAAGAGTGGCGGATCTTCTGCGGGGATGCACTTCAGAGGCGAGTACATGTGCCCTGGCCCGTCTTACCGGAGGTGATTTTGCTGTTTTTCTGCCCGATGCTTCGAACTGGGAGGCTGAACATCTGGCGGAAAAAATAGCCAATGAACTGGCCCGGCTTTCTGTTGAAAAACGTTCTTACTCCGACAACCTCGGCCATGTGGGTGGGGTCGGTTATAATTGCCCAACTTCTTACGGGCGTCTGTTGTCGGAAGCCGATTTAGCATTACGTAGCTCCCAGAGAAGTGGACCGAATAGCTGGGAGGTTCGAGCGATTACCGCCGACAGTGAACAGACGCCCCTAGGACAGCTGGAGTGGAAAGCTGCACTGGAGTGGGCTCTGCAGGAGCGCCAGGTAACACTTTTGACTCAGGCAGTGATCATGAGTGAGGATAGGAATAAAGTCTTTCATCGGGAGATTTTTTCTTCAATTGGACAGAAAAACGGCGAACTGCTCAGTGCCGGAGTCTTTCTGCCGTTTGCAGAGCGACTTAAGCTTGTGGCGGCCGTTGACAGAATTGTTTTGGAAGAGGTCATGTGTCTTGACAAGGACATACTAGGCTGCGAGTGGATTGCTGTGAATATTTCACCGACAACACTTGAAGATAATCTGTTTCGCAAGTGGTTGCATACATCGTTAAGAAGTTTGCCTGGCAATGTGCCCCATATCGTTTTTGAATTCAGTGAATACAGTGCCGTACAGCATCTTGAGCGTGTTAAGGAGTTTGGCGAAGAGATCAGGCAGTTGGGACATGGCATTGCCCTGGATCATTTCGGGCAAAGTTTTTCAAATTTAGGATATCTCCATACATTAAAACCGCAATATGTCAAAATTGAGAGGGCCTATATTGCCGAATGTAAGGATATGACCAGTGACAGCTGTTTTTTTATAAACTCGCTCTGCAGTGTTGCTCACAGTCTTGATATTGCAGTCATTGCAGTAGGCGTGGAAAGCCAGTCGCAATGGAATATGCTGTCGGAGCTGAAGGTTGACGCAATGCAGGGATTTTTTATTGATAAGCCTGAGCTCCTTCGAACAAAGATGGGGCAATATGATGATGATTAAGGAGAGAAAGGACCGCATCAGATAATATCATCTACCATGAAGTTGTGATCATCAATTTTCCGGCGGATCTGTTTGCGTGTCTTTATTTTCCGTTGAGCTTCCGGTGGAAGTTCCGTGAAAAGGATAATGTTTTTACGGATGAGCAGGTCAATAAGATCCTCAACAACGCGGATCACTCCAAGATCAGAGGCAGAAAGCATCTCGGTCCATGGATCTTTGTTGATTTTTTTAAAAAATTCCATGAGTTCTTCATTTATGCCACTGACAGGTTCAGTGGCTTTTTCGTCGGCCGTATGACGTACCGCTATGATTTTTCCGTCTTTATCGCGTTCTGCATAGAGCATGCGAGGTTCCTTTCAGGTGAGAAGTT
>DAOUUW010000179.1 GCA_030667965.1 Deltaproteobacteria bacterium | reverse complement strand
TATCATGTAGATTCTATGGAAACGCTTTATCGTGCTATTCTCAATGGAGGATCTGGGCAGAATCTTCCCATATTGACTATCGAGCAATAGTAGCTGTCTAC
This sequence comes from Deltaproteobacteria bacterium, assembly GCA_030667965.1. GTDB lineage: Bacteria > Desulfobacterota > Desulfobulbia > Desulfobulbales > SURF-16 > JAHLLM01. The sequence continues at coordinate 5,825 of DAOUUW010000179.1, read as the reverse complement.
AACTTGTCAAAGAACAATAGGCCCCCATCTATTAAAAAAAGGAGATGGGGCGGATGGATAATTATGTCCAAAATTTCATAAAAATAATAATATTGCGCCAAAAGATAACGCTGAATAGCAAAATAAATGGTAAACGAAATTACCACGCCCCAGGTATCAGTTATGACGCCATTTTTTTGTCTATTTTAGCATCCTTTGGGAATTGCTGGCGGCTTAGTGCGTTTGTGTCCCGCAAGCCGGCAGGACCATGTCAAAATGATTCGCAACACTTTGACATAAGGTAATTACCTACCACGAAGAACACGAAGCGCACGAAGAAAAAACAAAGAAGATTTTTTTCTATGTTTTCTTGGAATTAACACTTCGTGTGCTTCGTGGTAAAATAACAATTTATACGCGACTTTGACGTTGCCGTGCGCAAGCCGGGGTTAGCCTAGCTAAAATATTTTTTCATAAAAAGTTTTTCCGCTTCAACGGTTCCAATCAGGATTAATTCGTCATTCTCTTCAAGGGGGCTGAACGGGTCCGGGTTGAGAATCTGGTTTCCCTCTCTGGTGATCGCTACCACACTGCATCCGGTCACCTCCCTGATCTGGTTTTCAGTGAGTGATTTACCGGCAAGAGAATGTTGCGCTGAAGCGCGAAAAATACTGAGACCTTCCACTATCATGAGCACCTGCTCCTGGTTGAGAAGATTGATTATACTGTTTGCGGCCATAGTTGCGTATGACATAACCAGATCAGCGCCCGCCCTGTGCAGTTTGGATACCGTTCTTTCACTATTGGCCCTGCTGATTATCTGGACATCAGGGCGCAATTGACGACAATAAATGGTGAGATAAATATTCATATCGTCGTTGTGTGTCGTGATTATAACAGACCTCGCATTCATAATGCCTGCTTTGTGTAATATGCCGATGTCAGCAGCATTTCCTTGGATATAATTTGCGCTGTTTTTTGTCACCGTATGACTTTTTTCCACAATTTTATAAGGAATTTTCTGCTCATCAAGGGCCTCTGCTGCAGCCTTTCCCACCCTTCCTCCACCGAGAATCAGGACTTGTGAGTCGCTGGAGAAATTTTCGCAGCTGATAGCAAAATGTTTATCAAATTTTTTGAGCTGTTCGGCGGAGCCGGCCAGCACAAGCACTGTGGATGAAGTAATCATTGTGTGCGGGTGTGCGCTTTCAAAATTGCCCCTTTCCCAAACCCCGATAACCGTTATTCCTGTTTTTTCACGCACCCGCGTCTCGGCAAGAGTTTTTCCTTCTAAAGCCGTTCTCATTGCCGGTGCCTCAGCAATGAGAAGCTTTTCGCGCTGCCATAAAATATTGGCGCCCATGTGGACCCCGAGCGTTCTTCTCCCCAGGGATTTTCCGAGCATCTTGGTGAATTGAAAAATATGCGTACTGCCGACAAATTTAAAAATATCGAGGGAATGATCCTCGTTGGCATTTGTGACGATGGGCACCTTTTTGCAAATATCCCTGATGGTAAAGGCTATGCTGGTATTGATCATGTCGTCATTGGTGGCAACTACCAGAGCTGCATTTTGTACCCGAAGACGGTTGTAGGTCTCCGGGTCGCCGTAGTCACCAAATACAGTTTTATATCCTAAGTCATGGAGCTCCAGAGCCTTTTGTAATTCATCCACCAGAATGACATAATCGTACTTATATGAGCCAAATTTTTTTATGAGATTTTCGGTAATGGGGTCCAGGTTTGTAAAAATAATATGGTTTTTTGTGTCTTCCGGTAATTCTCTCGGAGTCCTTGCTTTTGACTGTGCCTCCAGCCAGGGAGCATAAAAGAATTGAATGAATGTAAACGGAAGCATAACGAGCAGGTAGACAATACCTGTCAAAAGCACAATTATTGAAAATATCAGGCCAATATCGGAAGTAAAGGTAATGTCTCCAAAACCGAGAGTGGACATGACGGTAAGCGTCCAGTAAAAACCTGTAATCCAGCTGAATTCTTTACCCTCAAAAAGCATGAGGATATGAAAAATAATACTGTATACGGTGACAATGAAAATCAGGACCAGGAAAAACCTGAGCAGGAGAAAAATATTTCCTTTTGTCGTCTTGTTGCCAAGAAAATAGGTAAGCTGGGATATTGTATATTTCATTGTCGGCGTTTGGTGTAGTAGGTAATGATGGGCCTTATATCTGTATTATCCGGTTTTTTGGGGCTAACGGTGTATCGCGCAAATATGTGGTTTTTAATCGCAACGCAGCAAGGCCAGTGTTGTGTCCAGCATACGGTTGGCATATCCCCATTCATTGTCAAACCAGGCAAGAAGACGTACCATGCGTGTGCCGCTGACGTGGGTCTGACTTCCATCAATGATAGCAGAACGGCTGTCCTTGTTGAAATCACAGGACACAACCGCATCTTCGGTGTAGCCCAGCACCCCTTTTAATGGGCCGGTTGCAGTATTTTGAAAAATTTTGTTTACTGTTTGTGGATCAACGTCTTGCCCAACAACCACTGTCAAGTCAATGACTGAAACATTGGTTGTTGGAACACGCATTGAGGCCGACTGAAAACGTCCGGCCAGATGGGGTAAAATCCGTTCAACCCCTCTAGCCAGTTTAGTCACCACCGGAACGATTGATTGAACTGAACTGCGCGAGCGGCGCAGGTCCTTGGTAACGTGATAGGAATCTATCACCGGCTGGTCATTCATCATAGAGTGAATCGTCGTCATCATCCCATGCCGGATGCCGAATGCATCATCGAGCACTTTAATGACCGGAACAATACAGTTTGTCGTGCATGAGGCGTTGGAAATTATTCTATGATTCCTGGTCAGGAGATGATCATTGATTCCATAAACAATGGTTACATCAAGATCATCTTTTCCCGGACAGGAAAGAATCACCTTGTCGGCGCCGCTGTCTAGATGTGCCTGGAGACCCCTTCTATCCGTGTAACATCCCGAACACTCCAGAAGAACGTCAATTCCCAGATCTGACCATGGGAGCGGGGAAATTTCCCTGTGGGAATAGATCGGTATGATATCTCCGTTAACATATAGTGCATTTTCATCATAATCAACGGCAGCATCAAAGGTGCCATAGGTGGAATCATATTTTGTCAGGTAGGCAATTTCCTCAATACCTGCAATCTCATTAATAGCCTTTATGCGTAATTTCTTTCTCAAATTCGATGCATAATATGCCCTGAGGATAGCTCGACCGATTCTTCCATATCCATTAATCGCAATATTGTAAGTCATGATTCATTGTTGTCCGTTGCTGTGATATGGAAAAACAGTATACATTTTTTTGTCTGAAAATTGAGTTTTTAAGAATAGATTGATATTGCAATATAAGTTTAAAATATTCAACCATTTATAGATGACATTGGCAGGATTTTGTTTACTTTTTGTCAAAAAGATGATGCAGCAGTGGACCTCTGCCATGGCCGATATGGTATAAACTGCTTTTTTGGAGCAGTTCATTTATAAAATTTACGGTGTTGTAAAATGCTTTGCGGTGATCCTTTTTTTGTAGCAGAAAGGCTGTATAGGCTGCAGCAAAGGTGCAGCCCGTGCCGTGTGAATTTGGTGTGAAATAGCGGGGGTGTAGGGCTTTGCTGATATGCAGACGCTCTTGCCCGGTGCCGGGGTCTTTGATTTTTTCTATCAGGTAATCCGTAATCTGTTTTTCCTGTTCAAGCATATGCCCGCCTTTCAGGCAGACAGCCTGCAGGCGATCTGAGGATTTAAACAGGAGTTTTGCCGCGTCAAGTGCCATTTTCGGTTCAGGGCATTGCCGGCCGGTAAGGTTTTCCAGTTCCCCTGTATTGGGAGTAAGCACGGTACATACCTTAATGATAGGCCAAATGACTGATTGCCGATTCTCTGAAGAAAAAAGAGAGTCCCCGCTTGAGGCTGTCAGCACAGGGTCATAAACAACCTCACCGGTAAATTCCTGCAATATCTCCCCGAGCATGGCTGCAAGATCTCCATCACCCACCATGCCGATTTTTATATGGGTTACATTGAGATCGGCCAGCACAGCTTCTATCTGGCTCCTGACAAAAGAGGGGGGCAGGGGCAGAAAGGAGGTCACACCCAGGGTGTTCTGGGCGGTGAGGGCGGTAATGACCGCCCCTGCATAGACGCCGATAACTGTAAAGGTTTTGATGTCTGCCTGGATACCTGCGCCACCTGATGGATCCGACCCGGCAATGGATAGTGCTACGGGGACTGTTTTGTTTGCGTCAGGTGTCGGCATTGGATGTGGGGCGGCTGATTATTTTTTTGTCAGCAGCTGCCCGAAGAACAGTTGCAACCGGAAGGGGCGGAGCCCAGTGAATCGGGAGCCGCTTCATTGTTATTTATTTTTTTCAGGGTTATTTGAAAGATAATATTTTTTCCTGCCAGGGGATGATTGAAGTCGACGCTGACCATGTCGTCAACAACTTCGGTGACCATTGCCGGTACTTTATGCTGCTGTCCGTCTTTTTCCATGGTCATGCCGACAACCACGCCGGCCGTGATTTCGGCCTCCGGAGCCCATGATGAACGGCTGACCTTGTGGACCAACTCCTCCTGCCTTAGACCGTAAGCGTTTTTGGCCTGAATCATGATCCTTTTTGTTTCACCGAGCTCCATCCCTGCCACGGCCTGATCAAAACCGGCCATGACGTTGCCTTGACCTACCTGAAAATCAAGCGGGCCGGCCTCTGTTGATGAATCAAAAATTTCTCCGCCTTCAATCATTCCGTCATAAAGAACTGTCACTTGGTCTCCAGATTTTGCGGTTTGCATATTCTTTGCTCCTTTTTGTTTGCATTTGGTTGGATGTCATTTTAATTTTTTCCAACAAGCGGCTCACTTTTATTTTTGCCTTATTGTCGGGATTATTTTTTTCACCCGTGTCTTTTTCGAATCTGTGTTGCGCCTCAAATTTACTGAAGTCCTTTTCCAGAAGAGATCCATAGTCAATTAAAGAGTCTTTTATGATAAAAAAAACATTTTTATATGGATGGGGCCGCTTCAGGTTGCAAATGACGTCATTAATATACTTCAGTTGATTTTTCATTATTTGGTCATTGCCGCAGCAATCATAATAAGGGCAGGCGGACAGGGCAATGAATATTTTTTCGTTTAACACTTTTTGGTTAAAAGGTTCGGCCCCTTGAGGGCTTTCATACAGGGTACGTACAAGTCGTATAAGCCCTTTAATTCCGGCAAAATAGCATTGAGACATTTTCGATGCAAATTTACGTTGAGATAGCGGTGATTCCTGATTTGTTGTCTCGCTACTGAGATAGGGTAAATAATAATAGCGCAGAGATGCGTAAAACGTCTGCAGATTGTTAAGAAAAAGGTCTGTTTTTTTCTATTTCAGATAACAGGTGCACGCCAAAGTGGAAGCCGTAGATGACGTCGAGTGCTTTTTTTGACAAGTCCTGTAGTGCAGGAAGCACTTCAGAAAAAGGCTGCTGTTTTAAATATTGCAATTTCTTGTTGATGGAGTCAATTTTCTTCAACGGTTTTTTTGATGCATCTTTAATAAGCGAGATAAAAGTGTGGATATGGTTGATGGCTGTTTTGCAGGTTTCGATATGGGATTTGATAATTTGTTTTGCCGGTTCTGGGAGTTCAGGGATTTCCAGGTGGGTCAGTTTGGCCTCGATTTTTTCTGCTTTGTCGGCAAGAAAGGGCAGGGTTATCTGTTTTTCAGGGCAGTTGCCGGCATTCGTTATGCTGCAGGAAAGGTTAAATCCCGTTTCAAATAATTCTTTTTTCTTTTTTCGTCGTGTTGATTCTCGTTCGGCAAGGGTGAAAACGGTATGGAGAGTCAGGC
>DAOUUW010000087.1 GCA_030667965.1 Deltaproteobacteria bacterium | reverse complement strand
GTTTTTCTGTTGTGTGTTTGAATGGGAAGACATTGTTGAAGATATAAAAAACTTATAAATTTTGACCCGTTGGAGGTTATTGCCGGTAAATTATTTTTTATACAGCAACAATATCAATCCCGCAGTTTGAAAACAACACAAAAAATAATTCCGTACGGAAAAGCATCCATAACAACATAATGATTACCAAACCGTTCATGTTTTGCTTGATATGCAAAAACCTATCTTCTAATATGAAATTTGGGTGTTTTTTTATCCTAGAATTTTTGTATCTGTTCAGCGTAGGACGTAAATTGCCCTTAACTCCAGTCTGTAACTGCTCAGATGTGCTTCATATTTGTTCATTTAGGGCTTTGAAGCATACTGGTGCTATTCGAGAAGACCAGGTAAGCGAGGAACGAGACTCCGAAATGGGCAAAGATGGAGTGCAGCTGAATAGTTACGAATTTTTTTTGCAGAGAATACTTCTTCCATGAGATTCAAAGACGGGAGAATGACATGGCAAGACAGGTATTGATGGTTAAAAGAGAGGGAGAGCTATTGTAATGATACGGAAATATTGTGCGTCATTAAGTTGTATCGGCTTGCTACTGGGGGGGATGGGGGGATATCCGGCATCGGCCGGTGAGATGGCTGGTGCCGGGGAAATGCTGCTGTTTGAAGATATTCCATCGGTGTTCGGGGCCTCCAAATACGAACAGAAAATGAACGAAGCTCCGTCGTCGGTTTCTATAATTACGGCGCAGGAGATAGAAAAATACGGTCATCGCAACCTGTCCGACATACTGCGGAGCGTCAGAAGCTTTTATGTGAGCAATGATCACACTTATGAATATGTCGGTGTGCGGGGATTTGGTCTTCCAGGCGATTATAATACACGGTTGCTGGTTCTTATTGACGGGCATCGCGTTAATGAAAATATTTATGCCTCTTTTGGGGCTGATCAGGATTTTTTGCTTGATGTGGATCTCATCGACCGTATTGAGATCATTCGCGGACCCAGTTCATCCCTGTACGGAACCGGCGCTTTTTTTGGGGTCATAAATATTTATACAAAACGGGGCCGGGATTACCAGGGGGCCCAAGTGTCCGCAGCTGCGTCAAGCCACGACACGCACCAGGGCCGCATTACCTATGGCAACAGGTTTGACAACGGAGTTGAGCTTCTTCTTTCCGGAACAGCTTACGACAGCAGCGGCAGGGACTGGTATTATGCTGCGTTGGACGATCCTGCGACAAACAACGGTGTTGCCGACGGACAGGATATGGAGAGAAGCGTCCATCTCCTCATGAAAGCGGCTTATGGGGATTTTGTCCTGAATTCAGCCCTGGTACGCCGGGACAAGGATGGGCCCACAGCAGCCTGGGGCACGGAATTTAATGAAAATATGCAGCTTCGTGATCAAAGCTGGTATGTTGATCTTTTTTATGAGCATGTCTTTGATAACCAGCTGACCTTGTCCGGCAGGGTGAGTTATAACAACTACGTGTATGATGGAAACTATCCTTATTGGTGGACGGAAGAAGACATTGAAGGGTATGAACTTGCATTGCCGGAGGGTATTTATGACGGCATTGATGTGGCTGAAGGGAGATGGATGCTCTATGAACTGCAGGCCGGCAGGATGCTGTGGGAAAAACACAAGGTGGTTGTCGGCGCAGAATACCGCGACAACATCAGACAGGATCAGGATTATTTCGACATTGATGGCTATCCGGATACCCAGACCCTGGCCTCCTCGGAAAGTGATAATGTGTGGGCTCTCTATATTCAGGATGAAATTGCTCTGAGCGATAAGCTGATCCTTAATATCGGTGTTCGCCATGATGAATATGACAGCTTCGGCAATACCACCAACCCCCGTGTGGCCCTGATTTATAACCCTTTTGTAGATACATCCCTGAAATTTCTTTACGGAGAGGCATTCAGGGCGCCAAATGTCTATGAATCTTATTATGAAGACGGCTGGTATCAGAAGGGAAATCCTGATTTACAACCTGAGGAGATCGAAACATATGAGGTTGTATGGGAGCAGAATCTGGCCGACAATCTTCGCTCGGTGGTGTCACTCTTTTATTATGAAATTGACAATATCATCAGGGCGGAAGATGCCAATGATGATAACTATGACCCGGAGGCAACAATTTTTGTAAATCAGGAACTGGTAAAGGCCAAGGGAATAGAGCTGGAACTCGAGGGAAAGTGGCGCGCAGTTGAGGGTCGCATCAGCTATACTTACCAGGAAACCGAGGATGACGATACCGGAGATATTCTCAGTAATTCTCCCAGAAACCTCTTTAAATTCAATCTGAATGTTCCCCTGTGGGAGGAACGACTCTACTCCGGCCTGGAAATCCAGTACATGAGTGACCGTGAAACACCTGAGGGCGTCAAGGTTGACGGGTTTGCCGTTACAAATATCAATCTGTTTTCAAACAGCCTGTTTTTTGAGAATCTTTCCTGGACAGCGACGATTTTTAATCTTTTTGACAAGGGATATAGGGATTCAAATTCCACGGAACATTATTACCAGCCCGATGGCATAGAACAGGACGGGCGTACATTCAGGTTAAAGTTAACGTATACTTTCTGACAAAGTGAAAAACTACCATTTTAGAATACAAAGTAGTTTAATTCTCCTGCTGCTCCTTTTCCAGTTTTATGGAGAAGAATGCTGTTTTGCGTTTGAAGCAAACAGGCAACGCATTACGGTTCTGGCAAGCTTGAAGAACCCCTCCTTTGATGACGTAATCGAGGGAGTGAACGGATATCTCGTAGCGAGAGAGCTTGCTGCGGATGTGGAAGTTGTGACATTGCATAATGAATCAGAAGCCGATGAGAGGACTGTCAGACAGGCAATAAAGGGCAAACCCGACCTTATAATCTGTCTTGGCTCAATCGCCTGTGATGCTGTTCTGGGGCATGAATTGGACATACCCGTTGTCTATAGCATGATTTTTAAGCCGGATAAGGATGTTGCGGAGAATGTACGGGGCGGCGTTCCCCTTGATTTGCCTGTCAGGGCCGAGTTGAAACTGCTCAAACGTTTGCTGCCGAATGCACGTAAAATAGGCGTGTTGTATAACCCGGATGAAAACGGAGAAAAAATCAGACAATGTGCTGAAGTTGTAGAAAGTATGGGCTTTGAATTTTTCCCCGTGGAGGTTGAGTCGTTATCGGAAATGCCGGTGGCCTTGAAAAAAGTTGTAAATCACAGTGACGTGTTGTGGGGGGTGGCGGATAAGACAGTGCTTTCATCGAAAACTGCAAGATATGTCCTTTTGCATTGTTTTCGCAACAAGGTGCCGTTTGTCGGTTTGTCCCGGATCTGGGTGAAGGCCGGCGCCCTGTATGCGCCTGAGCGGGATTATGTAGATGTTGGTGCTCAATGCGGGGAAATAGTAGAGAAAATATTGTCCGGCAACAGCCCGTCGGAAATTGAACATGTTTTGCCACGTAAGCTGCTTTATTCCATAAACATGAAAACAGCAAATCATATGAAACTGAAAATTCCTGATGACCTGCAGGGAGGGGCCTTTGAAATTTATTAGCCATTGTAAACCGGGCGCAGAGGCACAGAGGCACAAAGGCACAAAGTTTAAGGAAAACATCTTAATAGAAAACTACCTTCACTCAGTGCCTCTGTGCCTACTACTTTTGTGTCTTTGTGCCTCTATCATTTTTTTCCAGGTCAAACGGCATATAAATGAGTAACGTGCGGAAATTTCAGATATACAGACTGTCAAACAGGTTTACCCTTATTAGTGTTGCCCTTGTTCTTCTTACCTCTCTTTCCATTACCTCCTATGTCATCCTGACGGAAAAATCAAAGGCATATCAGTCCCTGTTCAGTCAGGGAAAGATTATGGCATCCATGCTGGCCCAAAACAGTGAATACGGAATCTACGCCGAAGATGGTCTGCTCCTTTCCCAGTTGTGCAAAAGCGTCATGAATGATGACTCCGTTATCTATATTGCTATACTTAACAGGGATATGGATATGCTCGCCTTTCAGAAAAAACAGGAGAAAAATTCCCCCCCTCCGTTTGATGCAAACAAAGTGGATATGCTTTTTCATATAAGCGAACATGTAGACACCAATGACGGCACTATCCATTTTTTAAATATCGTAAAACCCGTTTTAGGAAGTGATGAGGAAGCAGGGCCGTTAATTTTTGAAGACGTTTCTCCGAAGAAGTCGGTGATCGGTTATATCCAGCTTGGTCTCACTAAAGAAATATATCATAAAAAAATTCAGGAATTTATTTTTAATACGCTCTTTATCACAGCTTTTGTCGTTTTTTCCGGTTCATTCCTTATTTTATTTCTCAGTAAAAAAATATCAAAACCTATTAATTCTCTGTCGGAAATTTCCAGACAAATTTCCATGGGCAATTTTGATCATGATGTGGATGTCCACGGTCATGATGAAGTGGCTGATTTGTCCAGAAACTTTAATGAAATGATTGCACAGTTAAGAAGGTATCGTGCTGAGAGTGACAACCAACGCAAGTACCTTGAAGATGAGGTGGGAAAAAGAACAAAAGACCTTCGTAAATCCAAGGAAACTGCTGAAGCAGCCAATAAAGCCAAGTCGCAATTTTTGGCCAATATGAGCCATGAAATTCGTACTCCCATGAATGGGATACTCGGTGGGTCGGAAATTCTTTTGAAAACAGAGTTAAATCAAAAGCAGCGTCTATATGGTGAAACCGTGCATGATTCGGCATTGACTCTGATGAAAATACTTAATGATATCCTCGATTTTTCAAAAATTGAGGCAGGAAAGCTGGAGTTGGAGATAACGAGGTTTGAGCTCCGTCATCAACTGGAAGAAATTATAGATTTTTTCAATAAGACAGCCAATGAAAAAAAAATACCCATTTATAGCTCCATCCCATCCGACATTCCACAATCCATTCTAGGAGATCCCGTCAGACTGCGACAGGTGTTTATTAATTTAATAGGCAATGCCCTTAAATTTACCGAACATGGTGAAGTTCGTATTGATGTGAAAATAATTGAAGAGGATGAAAAAAATGTTACTTTCCAGTTCTCCGTTAAAGACACTGGGATTGGCATTCCCTCCCATATGGTTGGTCATATTTTTGAATCATTTACCCAGGCCGATGCTTCCACAACAAGAAAATTTGGTGGAACAGGCCTTGGGTTGAGTATATCGAAGCAGCTGGTTGACCTTATGGGTGGTGAGATTACAGTTGAAAGTGAGGAAGGTAAAGGGGCGACATTTGGTTTTACAGTCCAGTTTAAAAAGGAAAATTCGCAATGAAGAAAAAAATACTTGTGGCAATGGATGGGTTGTATTGTTCATTAAATGAAATTCATTATTTAAGCAGAATTTTTGCAAATCATGATGATATTTCAGTACATCTCGTCAGTATCGTTTCCTCCGGGTCCCTGCCTGCAGGCTCTGACTGGATGGAAGATGCTGATAAAATGAATATGCTCAGTTCTGCCGCCCGGAAAAGGCTGCTGCTTGCCAAAAAACATCAGCGCGAAGAGACGGGTCACCTCTTGCGTAATGGTTTTACCGAGGAACAAGTAAGTGGTACGGTGCGGCTCTCTCGTACAGATGCTGCATTCGATCTCATTTTCGAAGCCCGTAAGGGAAAGTATGATGCCTTGCTGGTCGGTCGCAGGGGCCTCGGCAGACTACAGGAAATCGTTTTGGGAAGTGTCACCCGAACTATACTGGAAAAGTGCTTTGATATGCCGATATGGGTTATTGATGGAAAAATTGATTCCCGTAGATTTCTTGTCTCTGTTGACGGGACGCGTCATGCACTCAGGGCGGTTGATCACTTGAGTTTTATTCTTGAAAATGTTGCTGAAGCTGAGATTATTCTTTATCATTCAAAAGCATGGCTTAAGGAAAAAAAGCCTGTTGATTTGGAAAAATTTAATGAAATATGGGGCAAAGATTGGTGCGATACGCATCTGACCAGGCCTGATCATGTTTTCCACGGACCAGAGCAGATTTTACGGGAAAATGGTTTTGACATGGAAAAAATAAAACGGGTTGAAGAGAGCAAGGGGCTTGAACCTGCCCGTGATATTTTTCTGCAGGTTCGTGACAATGATATTGGCACTGTTGTCATGGGAAGGCGCGGTCCGGAGGATCCCAAAAATATTCTTGGCGGCGTTTCAGAAAGGGTGTTGCATACGGTTAATGATGTGGCGGTATGGCTGGTGAATTAGTTTTCTTTGGTCCTTTTACGGGAAAAAGACAACCTTATGAAGCGCCAAGGCTGTAGCTTCCTGTGTCTGCAGAAAACAAAGTATCCCACTTTTTTCAGCATTTTCCCTAAATCCGAGAAGTTGCAGGGTTCGACCTGAGAAGGAAACGAAAAGAGATTGTTTTAAAAAAGAATTCCTCGACCGGCTGTTATAAAGTGGCGGATAGTTCTGGGGTAATGTTTTCCACAGTCGGTCTCGTTCCTCTTTCAGTGAAACGTCTACATTGTTTAAATGGTCTGGAAGGAAGCGATGTCCACTGCGAAGCCAGTCATAGCGGAGAAGTTCTTGCAGCATATCACCCTTCGCATCACTTTCAATAAATTGATACAAAATCTTACTCATGAGCCGCTGGGTTCGCGCTTTGCCAAAGAAGTTTTCCTCCATGCAGGTATTGAGAAGATCAAGAAAAAAACGGAAACCATTTTGTGATCTGTCCCGTAGATAACGAAAAAAAGTTCTGAAAAAACGATTGTTGTAAAAGGATTCCACGCATTCCCCAAACCAGTAAAGCATTGTCAGTTTGTCGTTGTTCATCCACCTCGTTGATATGACTTCATAGGGGGGATGGGCACAGTGGCGTATGGAAAATTCACCTGTTTGTTTACTCAGAGGTGTGTCTGGTAAAATTTTTAAAAGCCCCATCTGAATATAATGGGGCAGCAGGGAAAAAATATCATCAAAAGAGCGGCCAAAGGACGCAAATGTTTCATGGGGAAGTCCGAGAATGAGGTCAATGTGGATATGGATTGTGTCAAGTTCGACGAGGCGCCGGATGTTTTTAAAAGATGTGTCGAGATCGGTCTTTCTGCTTATAGCGTCAAGTGTTTCCTGGTTGGTTGACTGTATCCCTATTTCAAACTGAAAAAATTCTGGAGACAGGCCGGCTAGAAAAGAAAACATTTCTTCCGAAAAAAGATCCGGTGAAATTTCAAAATGAAAACTGGTACCGTTTGATTCTTTTTGCAGAAAATTCCAGATCTCCAATGTCCTTTTAGCTGATGCATTAAATGTTCTGTCAATAAAACGAAGTTTTTGCGGGCGGGCCTCAATAATCGGCATCAGCTCCTCTTTGACCTGATCAACAGGTTTATTTCTCACTCCCGGTTCGGAGGAGGAAAGGCAGTAGGTGCATGAATAGGGGCATCCCCGAGACGATTCGTAATAAATATGTCTGTTGGCAAGCTCCTTGTCGAAATCTTCCGCCTCATATGGTGAAGGAAAATTTTTTGCTTTTGCTGCTCTGTATGTGGAGCGGAGAGTATGGTCTCGCAGGTCAGTGTAAAATGAAGGGTCTATCCCTTCTATCTCTCCGGCAACAAGAGTGGTTTGAGGCGGCAGGACTTCCAGTTGTAATGCGGCAATCTGCGGGCCGCCTAAAATAAAACGTGCTGAGGGACAAATGATGCTGAGATCGCGGGTTATCCTGATGATTCTATCTGCATTCCAGATGTAGACCGAGAAAAAATAGGCATCGGCTTTTATTGCTCCGAGGCGGGCCAGGGTCGCGTAATAGGGATCATTGATGGTATATTGATACAGGCTTATATCGATTTCTCCTGCATGTTTTTTCAGCTCATTACGCAGGTAAAAGAGGCTGAGGCAGGAGTGGGTAAACCGACAGTTGAATCCGATCAGGGCATATTTCATGAAAGATATGTGAAATTAACTTATTGATATTCTTTAATTTTTTTTAAAAACAAGACATTATGGCAAAAAGAGGAAAAGCTTGACATTTCATACTAAAATATCTTATGAAAAACTAGTACTTTTCCGGACTGATAAAAAATATTTAATACTGTCATAACCAGCAGACCATTGGTTAACGTATAAATGATTTCTTACATAACCAGGCTTGGAGATTCATTTCTCTATATAATTCGTGACGCGGGACGCATGGCCCTTTTTTTGCTCGCCGCTTTGAAGGGTATTTTCCTTCGTCCTTTCCGTTTTCGTGAGGTTGTACGGCAGGTACGAATTATCGGCGCGGATTCTTTTGGTGTTATTTTTTTTACCGCTCTGTTTACAGGCATGGTGCTGGGGTTGCAGGGGTATTACACCCTGCGTAAATTCGGATCAGAGGGGTTACTCGGCTCTGCCGTTGCCTTAAGTCTGATCCGTGAGCTTGGTCCGGTTTTGACTGCATTAATGGTTACCGGTAGAGCCGGGTCCGCCATGTGTGCCGAGATCGGCATTATGCGCAACTCCGAACAGCTCGACGCCCTTGAGTGTATGGCGGTTGATCCTTTCCGTTATCTTATAACGCCAAAGTTTCTGGCAATGATTATTGCCATGCCCATTCTTGCCCAGTTTTTCAACATTGTCGGTATAGGCGGCGGTTACGTGGCCGGCGTCATCCTGCTCGGGGTTAATCCCGGAGCATTTTATTCGGGCATTGAACAGAGTGTTGTAAATCTTGATATTAATCTTGGTATTGTTAAATCTTTTGTCTTCGCCCTGCTGGTGGTTTGGATCTGCACGGGGCGTGGATATTTTGTTCATGTTCTGCGTAATGCAGGATTTGGTGCGGAAGGCGTCAGTCGGGCAACAACGCAGGCGGTGGTCTATTCTTCCATTGCCGTCTTGATCTGGGATTATTTGATTACGGCGGTCATGTTATGAGCAACGCCATAATTGAATTTAAAAATGTTGTAAAGTCGTTTGGCACGCAACGTGTGCTTGATGGCGTCAATATTACCTTTGAAACCGGTAAAACAACGGTGATAGCAGGTGGCAGCGGCCAGGGAAAAAGTGTTATCCTGAAACTTATTCTCGGCTTGCTCCAGCCCGATTCCGGGGAAATTGTCGTCAATGGCAGGGATATTACTTCATTGAAACGAACTGAGCTGAATGAGGTGCGTAAAAATTTCGGGGTTCTTTTTCAGGGTGCGGCTCTTCTTGACTCCATGTCTGTTTATGATAATGTTGCTCTTCCGCTTCAGGAAAGGACAAAATATAAATCCCAGGACATTGACACGCAGGTTCGACAAATGCTGGCCCAATTTAATCTTGAGGGGCATGAAGCGAAATTTCCCGCCCAACTCAGCGGTGGAATGAAAAAAAGAGTCGGACTTGCCAGGGCGCTTATGCTTCATCCGGGGATCATGCTTTTTGATGAACCGACCACAGGACTAGATCCGCACATTACCCGGGAAATTTACAGGCTTTTTTATAAAATACAGAAACAGTATGGTTATACGGCAATAATCGTCAGTCATGATATTCCCAAGGTTTTTAACCTGGCAGACAGGGTTGTTTTGCTTGATAAAGGTAAAGTCATCTCTTTTGCCGGCCCTGAAGACATTTCCCTCAGCGAGGATCCGAATATTATAGCTTTTGCCGAAGAAACAATGGGACATATTTATTTAAGCAAAGAGATGGAACAAAGAGCATGAAAAAAGCAGGTTTTGAGTTTATTGTCGGCATTTTTTTGATTTTCGGTTTTTTGGCATTTGCCTATATTTCTTTGCAGTTTGGTGAATTCTCTATCTTTTCCAAAGGGAGAAATTATACTGTTTATGCAGATTTTGACAGTGTTTCCGGTCTCAGGAAAGGGGCTGTTGTAACTATTGCCGGTGTTAATGTCGGCAAGGTTTTAGGTATAAATCTGAACGAAGATGAGCGGGCACAGGTCGCCTTATATTTGACAAATGATGTCAAAATAACGGATGATGCCATTGCTTCTGTGAAAACCCAGGGTATAATCGGCGATAAATACATACGCATCAGTCAGGGCGGCTCCGATGTGTTGCTTGAAGAAGGTGGTGTTATGACTGAAACAGAATCTGCCGTTGATCTTGAGGAACTGGTCAGTAAATATATTTTTGGCGATGTGTAGAATGCAAAGGAAGGCTTTTGTATTTTAACATGTTGGCCGCCTTATGTAGGGTGCGCGCCGCGCACCAAAAAAAAAGTGAAATTCCAAGCATCAGTCAATTATTTTAAATAAATATTTTTGTTATGATCCGGATAAATAAAAAATCTATTCTTTCTTTGCTGTTCTTTTTTCTTCTGCTTGCTGGAGTTCGTGCTCTGCCCTGTTATGCCCAGGATGAACCGATTGATCAGCTGAAAGTTTTCATGGACGAAGTTGTGCTCGTTTTGCAAAGAGATGAAGGTGACTGCAGTTGGACGCATAAGAAGGCAGAGATAGTCAGGATTGTCAAAACTCGTTTTGATGCCAAGGAGCTGGCAATGCGGGTTCTGGCTACGGAGTGGAAAAAAAGAAGTCCTGAGGAAAAGGACAATTTTGTTGACCTTTTCATCCAGGTTCTGGAAAACATATATATCGATAAGATTGAAATGTATTCAGATGAAAAGATTTTTTTTGTAAAACAGATTGTTAAGGACAATAAGGCTCTTGTTTACAGTGAATTTGTCAAAGATAACCTTAAAATACCGATTTCCTATCGACTGAAAAACAGTGACGGACAGTGGCTTGTTTATGATATTATAGTTGAGGGTGTCAGCCTGGTGGGCAATTACAGGAAACAGTTTACTCATATCATTAAGAAGGAGCAGTATTCCGGGCTTGTCAAGCGCATGGAAGAGAAGATACGAGAAAGCAAAATCAAGGATCTTGAAGGGAAAAAGCAGATTTCGGGGGTGGGGGTATCGTGAGAAAAGGCTTTTGTTTCAGATTACTGTTGTCGTTTGCCATGTTTTTGCTTGGCCTTTCAGTTCATTGTAAAATTTTAAATAACGAAGTTTGTTTCAATTTGCAGAAGTCTGCCCTGGCTCAGGATGAAATTGGTCTCGATGATTTTGATTTTGATGATGAGATCATGCCGGAACTTACAATTTCTGACCCACTTGAACCGATCAATCGTTTGTTCTTTCATTTTAACGATAAACTGTATTTTTGGGCATTAAAACCAGTGTCTCGTGTTTATGGCGCTGTTGTACCGAAACCCTGCAGGATATCTATCAGAAACTTTTTTCATAATTTGTTTGCCCCAATCCGTATTGTCAACAATGTCCTCCAGGGGAAATTTACAAATGCAGGGGTAGAATTTAATCGTTTTCTCCTCAACACAACCGTTGGTGTTGCTGGGTTGGGGGACCCGGCTAAAAACAAGTTCGGTCTCGACATAAAAGATGAAGATCTTGGGCAGACCCTCGGATACTACGGCATCGGTAATGGTATCTATTTCTGCTGGCCCATCCTCGGACCTTCAACGGCAAGAGATACGTTGGGGCTTGCCGGTGATTCATTTCTCAACCCTCTGACCTATCTCGGACAAAGTGATCCTGATGCGCAAATTGCTGCGTATGCCGTGAAGTATGTCAATAACACCTCGCTGGTTATCGGTGATTACGAATCCTTTAAAGAGTCGTCCTTTGACCCCTATATTTCCTTGAGGGACGCCTATATTCAACATCGTCATAGTAAGGTAAACGACAAAAATAACAGTGACACGGTTTATTAGTAATGCTGCAGATATCTCCATGGTGAAACCCTCTTCAATGACTTCTTTGCATTTTGTAAAAAGGAATATCCGGTTTTTGCTGTTTGTTGCCGGGTTCATGGTGATGGCGAATTCTTCTCATGCCTCTTCATTCGGGCCTCAGGCTTTGATGAAAAACACTGTTGACAAAATAATGACCATTTTGAATCATTCACAAATGCGTCTGCCTGAAAACAAGGAAGAGAGAAAGCTTCTTGTTCTTACTCTGGTCAGAGGCCGCTTTGATTTTGAGGAAATGTCAAAGAGAGCATTAGCCAAGGAGTGGAAAGAAAGATCCAGAGATGAGAGAAAGCATTTTGTTGATCTTTTCTCCCAGCCTCTTGAAAATACGTACATTGAAAAAGTTGATCGTTTTTCCGGGAGGGTGTCAGTCTCGTACGAAACTACCGGGTTCAGTTTCAAAGTATAATGCAAAAAGAAAAATACCAGGGGCTTGTCAATCGTTTTGATGAAAAATTAAAAGAGATTGAGAAGGGCGAAAGTTAAGCGGAAGTGAAGGGT
>DAOUUW010000165.1 GCA_030667965.1 Deltaproteobacteria bacterium | reverse complement strand
TGTTTGTGTAATGCACGAATGGAGTCGAATTAAAGGCTTGAAAAGTCTGCTCGCCGCACCCGTGCCGGAGTTTGACCCGAAAAAAATGTTGCCGAGAACAGTGAGGCGCACCATGGGGCCCATGGCACTGTATGCAACTCTGGCTGCTCAAGAATCCATTAAGGATGCGTTCTTGACGGAAGAGCAGCTGGTGTCGGGTATGACCGGCGTGGCTATTGGGTCAACCACCGGCAGTCCCACTGCATATGAAGATTTTTATAGCCGTTTTCTTCCTGATATGGCTGTTGAACAGATAAAATCAGGTGAGTTTTTTAAAATGATGGGGCATAGTTGTGCGGCTAATGTTTGCCTGGCCTTAGGCATTCGAGGTGAACAATGGACACCGGCCAGTGCGTGTACATCTGCAGCTCAGAGCATAGGGCTTGGGTATCTTATGATACAGACCGGCAGACAGGAGGTGATGTTGTGTGGTGGTGCGGATGAAGTTCATCCCTCCGTTACGGGTGTTTTTGATCTCCTCAGGGCAGCCTCAATTCGAAATGATGATCCCCGGCATACTCCCCGGCCCTTTGATAAAAATCGTGATGGGGTTGTTTGCGGAGGTGGCAGTGGGATACTTGTTTTAGAAAATTTTGATACCGCCTGCAAACGTGGGGCCCGGATTTATGGTGAGATCCTGGGGTTTGGCAATGTCAATGACAGTGAACATATAGCCAATCCTCACAAAGATTCCATGGCTCGTGCCATGACTAATGCCATGCAGGAGGCGGGTTTGCATCCCGATGAAATTGATTATGTAAATGCCCATGCCACCGGTACTGAACTTGGAGACAGGGCCGAAGCAGCAGCGATTAACATGGCGGTGAATAGTGATGTTGCAGTAAGCTCATTTAAAGGACATATCGGCCATACTCTTGGTGCTGCCGGTGCTCTTGAACTCATTATTCTTCTTGAAATGCTTCAGAGGCAGGAGGTTATTCCCACACTTAATCTTGTAGAAGCTGATCCTGCATGTGAAGTGGTCAATCTTGTTTCAACGTTAAAAAAACAGAATATGAAGACTGTGCTAAAAAATAATTTTGCATTGGGTGGTGTTAATGTTGCCCTGGCAATAAGGAGAATCGACTCATGATGTCTGATGAGGAACTCCGCCATAAAGTTGTTGAAGTACTGGCGGAAGAATTTGAACTTGACCCCGGTCAAATGGGTCCGGATGCTACCCTCTATGATGACCTGGGACTTGACAGCCTGGATGCTGTAGATATGGTTGTGGTACTTGAGAAAACGTTTAAGATGAAATTAACTGATGAAGAGGCGTTACGTTCAATCAGGACAATGGACGATCTTTTCCAATTTCTACTTCGCTTGAAATCTGAGAATAAATCCTAACAAAATAAAAATGTGAAAAAGCTGTTTTTTAATCTTTATTATTGGGCTGCCTTTACCTTTGTGACCCTGGCAGGCCTTTTGTTGTTGCCCGGGATTCTTTTGGTGAATGTCTTTTTTCTTGGTCGTTCGCTGGGTTCAGCAATGAGACGAGCCATCCGTTTCTATGGTTGGGTACTTGTTTGTGTCGTCCCGTTCAGGGAGCCGGTAGTAATTGAAAACAAGGGCGAACAGTTTCACTTTCCTGCAATTATTGTAGCCAATCATAATTCAGCTATAGATCCCTATCTTTTTGGGGCGCTTCCCATAGAAAATTGTTTTCTCACCTCCTGGCCGTTTAAAATTCCCGTGTATGGACGATTTATGCGACTGGCCGGTTATATCAACAGTCAAAAAGGCTGGGATGAGATCAGTGAGAAAGGTGCAGAGCTTTTGGATTCAGGATCCTCTCTGACTATCTGGCCGGAAGGACACCGCTCCCGGGATGGCCGACTCGGTCGCTTTAAAAAAGGTGCCTTTGCTCTTGCTGTGGAAACAGGATACCCAGTGGTTCCGGTCAGTATCCTTGGCTCCGCAGGAGTTTTATCTCCGGGAAAACGTTTTATGTCTCCCGGGAAAGTTACATTGATTCTCCATAGCCCTGTTTATCCCGATACCCATGGTGACAAGCAGCAAAGCATTACAGCCTTGCGGGACAATGTCCATCAGATTATCGAGAAAACACTGCAGGAAAACCTCCATTTTTCGTCATCACCAGTTGTTTTGGGGGAGAATTCCAAAGCTTCAGTTTCAGACAGTCAAGGACGACAGCATGGATCAGTCTAACTCCACGACGTTTTCTCTGCATGAGGGCTTACGTCTGAGAGCAGCTGAAGCAACACTGGTTGAACCCTATCAGTTCAAGTTGCTTCGTGATCATCTACGGCATGCAGCAAGGACGCCTTTTTACAAAAACATCTTCAGGCAAATCGATTTCTCTCCGGATGGCATTTCATCAATCAGAGATCTTGCCGGACTTCCTCTGACCAACAGAGAGGATATTGATCAGGGACAATTCATGTTTGACCCTGGCGAGACAATGACCTCTGCAGATATAGCGTTGACATCCGGAACCACCGGAGAAGCTGTCATTGTCCCTTATACAACAAGGGATCTCGATCGTTTAGCTTTTAATGAAACAATGGGATTCTATGGTGCAGGAATACGCCGGGGAGACAGGGTTCTTCTTGCAGTGACCCTTGACCGTTGTTTCATTGCCGGTCTGGCCTATTATTCCGGTCTGGTACGCCTTGGTGCAACAGCAATAAGAAGCGGCCCCGGGCAGCCTGCCAGACAATGGAATCTGATTCAAAAATTACATCCCAGGGCCATTGTCGGGGTTCCATCTTTTTTGTTGCGTCTTGCCGTTTGGGGGGAAGAAAATGGGATCAATACGAGAAAATGCGGCATTGAATCGTTGATAACCATTGGTGAGCCGATTCGCAGCCCTGATTACAGCCTTACCTCTCTTGGGAAACAACTTGAAGACACATGGGGAGCCAAAATCTATTCATCCTATGGTGCCACTGAATTCGAAACGGCATTTTGTGAATGTTCCGCCTCCTGCGGTGGCCATGTACATCCGGAGTTGATGATCGTTGAAATTGTTGATGACGACGGAGAGCTTTTGCCTGATGGGCAACCCGGGGAGGTCGTCGTCACCCCACTAGGGGTGGAAGGTTTTCCTTTGGTGCGTTTTCGCACAGGTGATATTGCCCGTCTGGATGGGACCCCCTGCCAATGTGGCTGGCAGACAAAACGTCTCGGTCCCCTGGAAGGACGTCTGGCTCAACGGTTAAAATATAAAGGGACAACGCTCTACCCTGAAATGATTTTTCATGTTCTGCAGGAATATGCGACTCTGGCTGTCTATGTTGAGGTTCGCAAAGCCGCAGATTTGTCAGATGAATTAACCGTTGTCGTCGGCACTGATGACCAACATATTACTAAGCAAATCGTTGAAGAGATACTACAGGCTCATCTCCGTGTACGGCCAAAGGTAGTGGTAAAGAAACAGGCAGAAGTTCTTGCTGTTATGGGCAAGGATGGCGGCCGGAAACTGAAAAAATTTTTTGATTTTCGTTCATAAAGTTTGTAGCGGAAGTATTTTTGATGGTCTCGGGAAAAGTCACAATCAACCCCGTTGTCATTTCGACCAACGGGAGAAATCTGAGAAGTTTCAGCTTGTTACGTTTTTTAGATTTCTCCCTCTGGTCGAAATGACATCTTTTTAGGAATGTAAAATAATGACATGTATAGGTGATCAGTTGGGGATGGAGTTTTCCCCGGAGGAAATTGCTGAAGCACGCAGCCGAAACGGCTTGTTGTCCATGGAGCTGGAATTGTCGAGGACATGTAATCTTGGTTGTGTATATTGCTATGCCTCATCTGGAAAGCCTTTGGAGAATGAGTTGTCTCTTGCTGAGATTGAAGATATTGTTGATCAGGCGATTCAGCTTGGGGTCAAAAAAATTATCGTACTCGGCGGTGGAGAGCCCCTGCTTTATCCCCAGTTGCTTGACGTTCTTGATTTTATCATAAGCAAGAATCTCGTGGTGGATCTGTTTACCAACGGGACCTTGATTACTCCTGATTTTGCCGGGAAATTATATAGGCTTGGGGTAGGGATAGTTATTAAAATGAACAGTCGCAAGGCCGCTATTCAGGACTACCTGGCTGACAGAGAAGGAACATTTGCTGCTATCAACAATAGCTTAGTCGCATTGCGGGAAGCAGGGTATCCGGATGAAGAGCACCGTCTGGGCATTCAAACAATTATTTGCCGGCAGAATTATGACGAATTGCCGGATCTGTGGCGCTGGGCCCGCAGACAGGAAATAGTCCCCTACGTTGAAACCATGACTCTCCAGGGGCGGGCAACGGACCACCCGGAACTTGAAGTCTCTCCAAGTGTGCTAAAAACACTTTTTGAAAAGTTGGCCAAGATAGACGCGGAGGAATTTGGCTGTAACTGGACACCTCATCCTCCTCTTGTCGCCTCCCAATGCGCTCGTCATGAATATTCCTGCACCATCACCTCAAATGGAGACGTGCATCCCTGCCCGGGTGTCAATGTTTCTGCCGGTAATATCCGTGAGCAGAAACTTGCTGATATTTTAACGAATAGTAAAGTGATCCAGGAGTTGCGGAATATCCGTACAAACATAAAAGGTCAATGTGCTGTTTGTGACATCAATGATCACTGCTATGGTTGTCGCGGTCACGCCTACCAGGTCACTGGAGATTATCTGGCCGCAGATCCGTTATGTTGGTTGAAAAAGTGATGACTGCGTAAATAACATCCTGTTCAGCGTCACAACCGGAGATGGAAATACCGGCCTCTATTTTAAAAGTAACATTTGCCCTCACCCTATGACTTACCAAGGAGAAGGGATTTCTTGCTCCCTCTCCCAGGGGAGTCATGGGGTGAGGGGTGTTCTTACTTAGAAGACTATAAGGCGAATTTAAAAAATGAAAAGACAGCCATTGAAGAGAACGATTTTTTCCTTGTTATCGCATGCTTTTATGGTGTTTCTTTGTTTTTGTGGTATGTCTTTTAGTTTCAGCGGGCAAGCCGAGGCC
Source organism: Deltaproteobacteria bacterium (assembly GCA_030667965.1). GTDB lineage: Bacteria > Desulfobacterota > Desulfobulbia > Desulfobulbales > SURF-16 > JAHLLM01. The sequence continues at coordinate 1,676 of DAOUUW010000165.1, read as the reverse complement.
ATTGACCGGCCTGATAACTGGGCGCTGCTCTCCGGTTATGGAACCAGTCATCCAGGCTGGGGACAAACCGAGGAACGGGTGGAAACAATTGATGTAGTGCTGCGGTATGGTCATATCCTGTATGATGACATTGGCTCTTCCTGGTACAGGGGAAATCATTCACTTCTCATTGAACTGCCGGTTCATCTGCTTTTTAATCCTGACTCGTCACCAATGGTCGGGTTGAATTTTCTGGCATGTTACACCTTTACTTCTGATAAAAAATTACAACCCTACCTGTTTGCAGGCGGAGGACCTCTCTATACTGATGCCGATATTCCGGGTATGGGGTCTAAATGGAACGGCAATTATCAATTCGGTGGCGGAGTAAAATACAGAATTAATTCAAAACATGATTTACTCTTTGAAGGCCGTTTTCATCATGTCTCAAATGGTGACACAAAAAGCCCGAACGACCCATTGAATTCGACAAAATTCCTCATGGGGATCACATTTTAGATTTGTACTTGTTTATTCTGAGAATTTGTCTCTCAGATTTAAAATAGTTTGAAGTTGTAAACGTATTATCTGGCGCCCGGTAACTATTCGGCTACGAAATCTGCAAACAACTTCTTTCAGCTCTTTTGCCCTGAAAGGGCGGCACATACCAGCCCAGGGCAACGCCCTGGGTTTTGAGTTGTCTAAATGGTTTTAGCCCTGAAAGGGCGTGATATTATTTTGTGATTACCATCGAACTTCAGCCATTCATCAGGGCAGTGCTGTAGGAGCGGCTTTAGCCGCGAAAAGGGCTGGCAAGGAGATGGAACTGCTTGCTTGCCAACCCAGAAAATTCGCGGATAAATCCGCTCCCACCCTCATTTTTTGCCAGTTACTTACTCAGGAGGCTGAAAATTAGTGGTAATCACATATTATTTTATAATGCCGATTGTTACGCCCTTTCAGGACTTTTATTACTATATTGTCGTTTTCCCAGGGCGTTGCCCTGGGCTGGTATGTTTAACCCCTTCGGGGTAAAGAGTTAGTAGCCGAACATTTACGTCGCCCAGAATATTATCCTTCAGGGTTAGCTCTTTGTTCCTCATGGTCTATTCTATGAATACCGAGCAGAACCATAATAATTTATCTTATGCTTTTCTGAGGACTCCGGATGCTGAAACCGCAGCTTTGCTGGGTGAAATTCCCGGCCGATGGGGCAGGATGCCGCCATTATGCCGGGCCGTTGTTGTTGAGGCCGGACGTGCTTTGAAAGATGCCGGTTTGCTTGAAAATGGAAGAAATATGGCTGCAAAGGGGAAAAATGTCGGCTTAATTGGCGGAAGCAGAAAGGGCTCTTTAAGTACGGACCTGGATTTTGCCGCCACGCTTTCTCAAAATCCAAAGTTCGCAAGTCCGGCCCTTTTTGGCTATACGCTACCCAATATTCCATTGGCCGAAGCAGCCGGTCATTATGGCCTGGTCGGCCCTGTGTATGCTGTTTTTGATTCGAATAACCCCTTTGATGCGGCAAGGCAGGAGGCAAAACGCCTGCTGCAGATGCAGAAAGATCTTTCCTTGATGCTTGCCTGTGAGTTTGATTATCTTGATCATGATGGTCAGATGAAACTATTTGCAACCTTTACCACTGTGTATTGAAATGCCTACTGTAACGCTGGTCTATCCCAAATGGGAAAAAATAC
>DAOUUW010000226.1 GCA_030667965.1 Deltaproteobacteria bacterium | reverse complement strand
GGTTCCAGACTGCTAACTGGGTCCATGTTGTGCAGTCATAATTCCATAGACCAGAGGTATCAAAATCGATTGCTATGCCGCCGGTCCAGTCAACCATACCACCGGGATTCCAGCCTGCCAGGTGTGTCCAGGATGAGCCGTCGTAATGCCACAGGCCATTACGGCCGAAATCAACTGCAAGGCCACTGTTCCATGCTATCCCATCTTCAGGGTTCCAGCCTGCTAACTGGCTCCAGGTTGTGCCGTCATAATTCCATAGACCATAGGTATCAAAATCGACAGCCATGCCGCCGGTCCAGTCAACCATACCAGCGGGATTCCAGCCTGCAAGATAGGTCCAGGATGAGCCGCTGTAATGCCACAGGCCATTGCCACCAAAATCTACGGCAAGTTCATCACCAAATCCGGGAGACCCGCCAAGAGCATCTACGGCAGCCTGGAGATTGATTCTCGGCTTGGTGATGCTCGGCACTTTAGGATCTGTGACTAAATCACCGGTGCTGGTGAGCGAGGATTTGACTTCGGCAGGTGACAAAAAAGAGCCGTTAATGGATTGTGCCGCACTCTGCAAACCGGCCGCTAAACCCGCAGCATAGGGGCAGGCAGCCGAAGTGCCTCCAAAGGTAAACTCATAATCCCCTGAAGCGTACCCGCCAGAGCCTACAATATCTGTTGTATAGGCATCATGGCTCGGTGCAAAGAGTGTAAGAAATGAAGCACTGTTTGAATAGCAGGTCACCTGATCGGGAGCGGTCGTCGTATCGGTACAGATGCTATACTCATGGTACCCAACATTGGCATCATAAACCGCCCCTACGGAATTAACGGTGGAAATGCATGCGGGCCAGCCCATAGCATCTGTATAACCGTCGTTCCCTGAGGAAACAAAAAGGGTTATTCCCGCTGCAACACAATTTGCCGCAGCAGTGGTCATGGCAGGCGATGCACTATCACAAATGCTTGAATAAGATCCGCCACCAAAACTCGTACTAACAACCATGATAGGATTAGCCGGGTCGTCATTTTGGTGGGTGATGCACCATTCCCAACCCTCTATCATGTCAGAGGTGTACGCAGATCCGCCGCTTCCATATGATATTTTCACCGCATAAAGCCTGGCATTGTATGCCACTCCACCGATATAGTCCCCCACAGTACCAAGGTCTCCGGCTGCAATACCCGCGCAGCAGGTGCCATGCCCTTCGGCATCCATGGGATTGGTGTCATCATCGCCGCAGTCATAGCCCCCAATCACTTTGGAGTTGGGAAACCCGCCACCACCCAGTCTGGAGTGCGTGTAATCTATCCCCGTGTCACAAATTGCTATGGCCATGCCTGAGCCATTATAGGTGTTTCTCACTGTGGAGGCATCCATCAGGGGGATGCCCTGGGCAAGATGCGCTTCAAGAATTCTGTCCTTGCTAATTGATACCACATCCCCCAGTTCTTCTAATTCCTTCAGTCCCTCAAGCGTGACTTCAGCAGAGAAACCAAAGATATACACGAACCTGTTTGTGATTTGAACCTTATCGGGGTCCAAGCGGCCTATTGCCTGTTCTTGAGCCGCCTGCACAGCATCACGCAACTCATCCCGAAAGACGAGATTCTTGAAGCTTCTGCTATTATCGGTACTTATTGATACAAATTCTCTACTTTGCTGAAAGCCTGCCGGCTCGATCAATGTTACGATTACCCGTGTAGTTTCATTGCCGTCCATAAAATCATCCAGCACCAGATCACTCTCTATTATTTTTGAGCTCTGGGTCAGGGTATTAAACACTTCCCCTACTTCATCCTGCGCAAAGCACAAGGACGCATAAAAAACAAAGACGATTGCAATGACAAATCTACCAACCAATAAGCTTTTCTTCATTTCACTCCCTCCTTTTTTCCCTTTTAGTTAGTGTCCATCCAGAAATGGCCCTTTTTCATAATCTCAGCGTCAATTTGCGGGGTTAGTTGTGTGGCGTACCAAATGTACGCCTCCGCCCAACCCCTTGATTCCCTTGATTTTGTAAGAATTGCTCATTTCTGAATTGGGCACTTGTTATTGCCTCTAATTGATTTATGGATGGGCACTAGTTATTTATTTTTCATTTCAGAGGTTGAATGTCAGGTGAAAAAGTCCAAATGCAAAATTCACCCTGTTAGATAAAAGCCTTTATATCCTCTCTTTACTCCTGAAACATAAATATCTAACAGAGTGAATGCTAAAGCCCAAAGCCCTAACACTGATTATACTATTTGACTTCAAGGAGCCTATCCTTGCTAATTAAGATCACCTCATCCAGCTCTTCTAACTCCTTTAGCCCCTCCAGCGAGACCTCAGCGGAAAAACCGAAGACATAGACAAATCTGTTGGTGATCCGAATCTTGCCGGGATCCAAACGTCTTATGACCTGCTCCTGAGACTCACGCACAGCCCTCTGCAACTCCTCGCGAAAAACAGGATCCTTGAAATTTCTCCCCCGATGAGAGCTTGATGGCTTCGACTCTCTGCTTTTCCTAAATCTTTCCGGCTCCAACAAGGTTACGATCACACGTGTGGTTTGTCTGCCTTCCACGAATTCTTCCAATACCAGGTCACTCTCAATTATTTTCGAACTATGCGCGAGGATATCAATCATCTTTTTTGCTTCATTTTGGGCAGCGCATCCCGGCACAGAAAAAGCAAAAGCTGTCATGATCGCAAACACCTTAAGCAATATTATGCTTTTCATTACGTTCTTTTCTTCCTTTTTTAAACCGCCCGATCATCGATAGCAGGCCGGATAGTCGGTCATGCAGTTTTTTCTACATTAGTCGAATTTTTGCAAGAATCAGGCCAAAAACCCTGTTTATATAATTGAAGTAAAAACAAATAGTTATTGGCAGGTGCAAAACACCATTTTCAATATATGAAATAAAATACTAAATAACTGTGAAAAGTTTTTCCTATTTTTTCTAAAATTTTTCTTTGGTAAATACTGAGATGGTTATATTTTGGTTCTTAAAGCAAAGTCGATACAAATCAAGCCTAGTGCTCTAATTCGTTAATTCGATGACGTATTTTATATAGATTTTTTTCACCGCCCGCTTCGCTCAAGACGCTGAGGACGTAGAGTTAGAAGTTTTTTCCTTTGCCGTTGATGTTGACTGGTAATTGAACTGAATAACGTAACAGAGGCTAGTGTCAGATCCTCCTGAATTAATTCTGCTATAGCAGAGGCAACGGGTTCAGTCCCGCAAAAGAAGTCAATCACAACATCGGTGTCCGCAATTACAATTGTTTCCAATTCTCCCTCAGTTCGGTCAACATAGACCTGATTTCCTTTGTTTTTTCTGCCTTCCAGCTCCCCTTTATTTTCAGGATATCCTTATTTTCTCCGACGCCTTGGTTTGATGCATAATATTGTAGTCTAAAGCTTCCTGTATAATAAGATGCTTCGATGCTTGTTTGAAATCTCAATATTAGTCCGCATAAGACTTATCTTCTTTTTATTTTTTAAATTTTATAATATTCAAATCATATTTGTCAATGAAGCTTTGGGCTCGCCTGCCTCTGCTTTAACTCCCAATCTCTTCTTTCCAAACCTCATCAGCAAAAATATTGCCGGTATGTTAGACACAAATTTGATGAGCTCGTAAAAAGTGAAACCTATTTAACAATTTGATATAATTAAACATAATTGTTATTTTTGCTTGCCTTTAGCTTTATATTTTGGTATAAGCAACTCACATAATCAACGACAATGCAGGTGAAAGGCATGATTCGAATTAAAGGCCAAAAGCAGAATGATCTTTTCGATCTGGTTCAGCAGTTCAAAG
>DAOUUW010000112.1 GCA_030667965.1 Deltaproteobacteria bacterium | reverse complement strand
TCTAGGAGGCTGTCCGAGAATGCCCTTTTCCCCCAACTCTTCGTTATTTGTAAAAAATAATGCTCGTAATATCACATATATGACTGCGCTTATTTTTTAAAAATGCCTCGATTTGAGAAAAAATTGCTATTCTCGGACAGCCTCCTAGTTTGTTTCTCAGGTATGCTTGAGTGTATCACAACCATGGGAAGATGTGATAATAAAAAAGGTGATTCCAAGCATTTGAATATGCCTATCTTGATTCCGGCTAACTGCCTGCGGGAATGACGGATTTAGAGCTTTTATTGTCATTGAGTTTAACTGTAGGCCTGGGCGGTAGTTGTTGTTGAAAACTTTGTACCCCTCAAGGGGGTATTGAACTGAATGCCTTTGTGCCTTCGGAGTCTCGCAGGCTCGCTTACCTGTGCCTTAATTTATCAACTTCAGTCGATAGTCGATGACAGTTTATAGCGTATGGCAAGGAGTCCTGAGGCCCTCTCAACTGCAGCCATGGCGATTCTATGTCCGTAAATCGAATTATAATAGTTACTCATTGCTTTAGTCAGAAGGGCTTGGGCGTCGAGAACCTCCGTTGATGTGGCAACCTGAGACTTGAAGCGGGCCTGGTTGATACGGTAATTCTCCTCAGCGTGTTGAATGGCCGTCTCGGATACTTTAATCCTTTTTTTCGCCTGTTCAATATGAAGAAAGGCAATTCGCGCCTCTAATGTCACCTCGTTGATAATGCGATCCACCTCTTTATTGGCTTTTATTACTTCTTTATTGGCAGCTGCGGCTTCATCACTCCCCTTGAGCCAGGTCCATACTTTCCAGGAAGCAGTGGCTTTCACCATTTTATTTTCATCAGGCCATCCCGGAGTAGGTGAACCGCCGGGCTCATCACCTCTTTTATCGTATGAGGCTGACAGGGTTACTTTGGGAAGAAAAGGAGATTTTTTCATAATAATTTCTTTTTTCGCCATATCAACAGCAAGCTGAGCCTGAACAACTACGGGGCGGTTGTTGACAGTGTTTTCCAGGATATCTTCCCAGGTAAATTCTTTTTTATCGTCATCGCAGCAATCCTGAACCTTCAAAGGTGCGGTGATTGGCCGCTGCATCAGAATATTCAAGCGAGCATGTGCTGAGTAGGTTTTGTTCTGGGCATCCACAAGGTCCTGTTCCCCTTGGGCCAGTTCCACTTCACTTTGGAGAAGGTCATTACGGGGAATAAAGCCGGCATCAAAAAAAGCATGAGAGTCCTTTAGGTGCGATTTCAGGCGGACAACGGCATGCTGCGCTTCTTCTTCAAGTTTTTCTGCCTGGAGTAATTCAAAAAATTGGATATACACATCGAAGACAAGATCATTAATGTTTCTGTGAATATTTTGAATAGAGGAATGTAATGATATCTTTGCCTGCTTGACACCGGTGATCAGGGCTTTACCATGATATAACGGTTGTTCAACTGTAACTCCGTAGCTGAATTCATCCTCTGCCGGATAATAAAAAGAATTTGGCTGATGGGTGTATGAGTAATTAGCAGAAAGGGAAGGGTAAAGATCTTTTTTGGCACTGCGTAACAATGCCTCTCTTTGGCTACTTTCTTCCTTGGCGTAGGCAAGTTCTGGGCTGGAGGCAAGTGTCCGGGCAATGCATTCGTCCAAACTTAAGCCAGGGCCTGCAGATTCTTGAGCACACAATGTGTTCCCAGATGAAATAGTAAAAAAAGTACAGAATAACAGGAGGATATATTTCATAGTTGCGGCAGAGTGTTAAGTGCTGAGGTGTTGACATCTGTTTACGTAATCAGGAATATTCACAAAAAAGTGTATCATAATGTTTTTAAAGAGGAAATTTTTTTTTGGAAGTATTCAAAGAAAGCTTTAAAAGCTTGACACTGAAAAAAAGTTCTGTCTATCATTAATAGTATAAATGATCTGCTTCAATGTGGAATTTTAACATACCCGCTACGGAACGCGGCACTTTAAGTAACGAACCAGTGCCTAACTAAAAACATCCCCAATTGAAAAATATATTTTGTTTCGCTTCAGGGCCTTTTATATAGCGAACGTCTCCTCAGGTAGAGAGAAATGGTTAATGATTATTTTTTAATAGGGCATTATGCAACATATTATCCAGAAATGGCTTTCTCTGCAGTGCAGCATGATCTCCGGTGCCACCAAGGCTGTCGTGGTTACAGGAGATTCAGACACAGGTCTTTACGCTAAAGCAGCGTTATGGCCCCTTAACAGTGCAGATTCCCCCCCTCTTATCTCCGCGACAGAAGCAGTCACTTCAGAAAAACGTTGTGTGGTACGTAAACGCGACATCACCGTAGACGAAACAGGAGATCCCCTGGACATCCTGGCGTGTCCTCTTTTTTCTGAAGGTCGGTTGATAGGTGCGGTAGCTGTCGAAATGTTCAGCCGGCCCCAGGCCCAGCAAAAAACGGCAATGCTTCAATTGCAGGGCGGAGCTACCTGGCTTGAAGCCATGATCCAACAACAGGCATCAACTGCTAAAGAACAGTTGGTCGCTGTTATGGAACTCGTTGCGGCCAGTCTTGAACACAATAATTTTAAATCTGCCGCCACAGACGTGGTAACAGATCTTGCCACCCGTTATTCCTGTGACCGGGTTTCAATAGGCTTCCTGAACGGTCGTAATCTGCAGGTAGATGCGGTTTCCCACAGTGCTCAATTTGATCATCGCTCAAATCTCATCCGCGATATTATTCTTTGTATGCATGAGGCCATTGATCAGGAAAACACCATTGTTTATCCGGCCATTACAAATGATCATATCCTTGTGACCCGGGCCCATACTTCACTGGCAAAAGAATATGGCGCCGGCACTGTCTGCACAATACCCCTTACCAGTAAAGGCAAAATATCAGGGGCACTCATGCTGGAGCGTTCTCTTGATGAGCCTTTTGACCAACAGACCGTCCAGGAATGCCGGCAAATCGCTTCACTCATAGGTCCGGTACTTGAAATAAGAAGCAGAGATGACCGTGTCTTTGCAAGGAAAGCAGCAGACTCATTTCAGTCATGGACATCTCGTATTTTTGGTCCGAAAAATTTAGCAATAAAATGTGTTGCCATATTTTTTGCACTTATGCTCGTTATTCTTTCCCTGACAACCAGTGTATATCGCGTATCGTCAACAGCTTCAATGGAGGCGAGAGTGCAGCAGGCGGTTGTCGCCCCTCAGAACGGCTTTATTGCCGATGCCTCTGTCCGGGCAGGGGACATTGTCCAAAAAGGAGAGCTGCTCTGCACCTTAAAAGATAAAGATCTGAGGCTCGAGTACCAGAAATGGTTCAGTCAGCGTGAGCAGCTTCGCAAGGAACACAGGGTGTCGCTGGCCTCACATGAGCGCGCCAAGGTAAACATCATAAAAGCTCAGATTGCGCAGGCCGAAGCCCAGCTCAATCTGGTTGAAGAACAGCTGCTCCGCACGAAATTAATCGCGCCGTTTGACGGCATTGTCGTCAGCGGCGACCTCAGTCAGTCTTTAGGATCCCCCGTAGAAAGAGGCCAGGTGCTTTTCGAAATCGCTCCCCTTGAAGACTACCGGGTTATTGTCGAGGTTGACGAACGTGACATCCGTGAAATCGATATTGGCCAGCAAGGACACATAGTGCTCTCCGGCATGCCGGACAAACCTTTTCCGCTTGTTGTTGAAAAAATCACCCCGATATCCACCACCGAAGCAGGACGCAATTACTTTCGTGTCGAAGCCGGCATGGAAATAAAGTCCGACCTCTTCCGTCCGGGTATGGAGGGTGTTGCCAAAATACAAGTTGATCGACGTAAAAATATCTGGATCTGGACTCATGGCTTGGTGGATTGGGTTCGGCTGTTTTTTTGGCGGTGGAATTTTTAGGCACAAAGGCACAAAGGCATTCAGTTCAATACCCCCTTGAGGGGTACAAAGTTTAACTGCTTTAAAGGCATAGAGTTTGAAATGAAAAGTTATCGGGATCTTAAAGTATGGCAGAAAGGTATGGATCTTGTGACTGAGATATATTGCAACACTAAATCTTTTCCAGATGATGAGCGTTATGGACTTACATCTCAATTGCGAAGATGTTCCGTGTCAGTTCCAGCAAATATGGCGGAAGGCTATGGTCGTAATTCAACCAAGGATTACATACGTTTTTTACGGATAGCAAATGGCTCATTATATGAAATGCAAACACTCTTAGAAATTGCACATAATCTTGAATTTGTTTCAAGCGATGCATTCTCAAATTTGTACGAAAAAAGCAGAGAAATTGAAAGAATGCTCGGCAGCCTGATCAGGAAAATAAATGGAAATTAACTCTGCATCTCTGCACCTCTGTGCCGTTAAAACTTTGTACCCCTCAAGGGGGTATTGAACTGAATGCCTCTGTGCCTCTGTGCCTCTGTGCCTTTGTGCCTTTAACTAATAAATCATGTCAATTTTCAGCACATACTGGTACCGGGTAGAAAATCTAAAGCCCTATATACGAAGCCACACCCGCTTCCATCGTCATACATATCGCAACGAGCGCTGGTACGTTCTTCAAGATATCTCATCAGGAAGAAACCACCGTTTTAACACCGTGGCCTATCATATTATCGGTTTCATGAATGGTGATCGTACTGTCCAGGAAATCTGGGATGCGGCAACAACCGCCTTTGGCGACAATGCCCCCGGTCAGGATGAGATGATCCAGCTTCTTGGCCAGCTCCACGCATCAGATGTACTCCAGTGCGACGTGTCCCCGGATATTATCGAACTCTTTCAGCGCCAGGAGAAACATAAGGCCAATAAATTAAAACAGCGTAGCTCAAACCCTTTTGCCCTGCGTTTCCCTTTGCTTGATCCTGATTCTTTTCTTGAGAAATGGAAACACCTTGTCCGGCCTGTTTTCAGCTGGTTTGGAGTAATCCTGTGGATTCTCGTGGTGGTGGCAGGCTTTATCCTTGCCGTTTCTCACTGGCCTGATTTAACCGAAAATGTTGCCGATCGTCTTTTTTCTCCGAAAAATATATTGCTGATCTGGCTGGCTTATCCGCTCATCAAAGCGGTTCATGAATTAAGTCACGCCTTTGCAATTAAGATATGGGGCGGAGAGGTGCACGAAATGGGCATCATGCTTCTGGCATTTACACCTGTTCCATACGTTGATGCGTCTGCATCCACCGCCTTTTCCGAGAAAAGAATGCGTATGACCGTGGCAGCGGCAGGCATTGCCATGGAAATCTTTGTTGCGTCCCTGGCCCTGTTTTTCTGGTTGAACATGGAACCTGGACTGGCCCGCGCCTTTGCCTATAATGTCATGGTCATTGGCGGTGTTTCAACCATCTTGTTTAACGCCAATCCGTTGCTTCGTTTTGACGGGTACTACATCCTTGCCGATGCCATTGAAATACCAAACCTGGCCGGCCGTTCCATAAAGTATCTCGGGTATCTCGTTCAGCGCTATCTTTTTGGCGTTGAAGAATGCCGTTCCCCTGTAACCGCCAAGGGTGAAAAAGCCTGGTTTATATGCTACGGCATCGCTGCTTTCATCTACAGGATGTTTATCCTGGCTGTTCTCACTCTCTTTGTTGGCGGGAAATTCTTTTTTATCGGTGTTCTGATTGCCGCCTGGGCAATAGTGAGCCAAATCGTTTTACCTGCTATCAGAAATTGTGAACGCTTCTACAACAGCCCGGCAAGGCGCCGTAATCGTACCCGCTTCCTGGTTGCCGGTATTTCAGTATCCATGCTTGTTGCTGTTCTTCTCTTTATAGTTCCGGCTCCGCTCTGTACCAGGGTTGAAGGCGTTGTCTTGCCGCCTGAACAGTGTCAGGTTCGGGCAGGTACTGACTGTTTTATTACCAGTGTTGATGTTGCCTCCCATACAGATGTGAAAGAGGGTGATGCATTAATCAGCTGCGAAGATCCTTTCCTCGAATCACATACCCGCGTACTCCAGGCCAGTCTCAATGAACTGCAGGCCAAATACAATGCCGAGCCATTACAAAATCGCGTGCAGCGTGAGATTATCAAAGATGAAATGACCACTGTTAGGGCAGATCTGACCAATTCAAGAGAGCGTATAGAGGAATTGATCATCCGCAGCCCCAAGGATGGTCTTTTTGTTCTCCCTGAAGCACAGAACCTGCCTGGTCAATATGTAAAGCATGGATCACAGATCGGCTATGTCATCGGTGGTTCCGATCCAACTGTTCGCGTCGTTGTTTCCCAGGCAGAAATAGCCATGGTACGGGAAAGAACAGAGTCGATTGGCATACGGCTTGCTGAACAACTAAACAATACAATAATAACTTCTTTGGGAAGACAGTTTCCGGCAGGAAGTTACCAGCTGCCAAGCCCTGTTCTCAGTACTAACGGCGGGGGAACTATACCTGTGGATCCCACTGATCCTGAAGGGTTGCGTACTCTGAAAAAGATGTTCCAGTTTGATGTTGTTTTGCCGGAAATCGGCAAAACAATTAATTTAGGCGGACGTGTATATGTCCGTTTTGATCATGGATCAGAACCTCTAGCGTTTCAGTGGTACCGTTCCTTTAGACAGCTGTTTTTGAGGCGTTTTAATGTTTAGTCTGTTCAACCCAAATATATCTGCAACCGGTAATGCGTTACGACCGGGCATTCTCCAGGGTTGCTACCCCGAGCGACAGAATGATAAGCCGGTTTGGTTCGATAAGGCCATTGCCGGTGCTGCCGGCCTGGCCGGTCAAGCCGTTGACCACCGATATAAAGATTTCAAGCAGGTTATTGTCGCTATTCATAAGGAGTGTAAACTTCTTGAAAGAGTGGACAATGAAAAACTGAGAACAGAAATTATGTCTGTCAGTCGTCTGCTTCATAAAGAGGGCCTGACAAAAAAACTAACCATCAGTGCTTTTGCAATGGTGCGCGAGATGGCATACCGCACTATTGGCATGCGCCATTATGATTCTCAGTTGATTGGCGGCTGGATAATGATCCATGGCGGATTGGCCGAGATGGAAACAGGCGAAGGTAAAACGCTTGCCGCAACCCTTGCCGCCGCAACAGCAGGCCTTGCCGGTATTCCGGTTCATATTATCACAGTTAACGATTATCTGGTCAATCGGGACGCCGCACAGATGGGGCCGCTTTATAGAGCCCTTGGCCTCAGTGTCGACACTATTACAGAAAAAAAAGATTCTCAATCCCGCCGTGCCGCCTATGCCGGAGATATTACCTATTGCACGAATAAGCAAATCGCTTTTGATTACCTGCGAGATCGAATTTTGCTTGGTAACGACAATGGCCGTATGCGTCTGCAGCTTGAAGGAATACACAGCCAAAACAGCCGAATGGATCGCGTATTACTCCGTGGGCTCTGTTTTGCCATTGTTGATGAAGCAGACAGTGTCCTTATTGATGAGGCCCGCACTCCGCTGATTATCTCAAGAGAGCATGATAACGCAGCAGAAAAACAGACATATCATCAGGCCATGTCTCTGGCTGACCAGCTTGAAGAAAAAGTCGACTTCATAGTAGATAAAATTGAACATCAAGTCCATATCACCCAGCAGGGCAGAGAAAATCTGGCCCATTTAACCGAAGAAATGACCGGAGTATGGACAGGATCAAGGAGGAGCCGGGAGCTGGCATCTCAAGCCCTGGCAGCCTTTCATCTTTATCAACTGGATAAACATTACCTGGTCCGTGAAGGCAAGGTACAGATAATAGATGCAAATACCGGACGAGTAATGGCTGATCGTTCCTGGGAAAGGGGACTACATCAAATGATAGAGATAAAAGAAGGCTGTGAGGTGTCAGGCCGCAGGGAACACCTGGCCCGCCTTACCTATCAACGTTTTTTCAGAAGATATCTCCGACTTGCTGGCATGACCGGAACTGCATGTGAAGTTCGCAGTGAGTTATGGAATGTTTATGGATTACGGGTGCAGAAAGTTGCTACCAATAAACCCTGCATACGAAAGGCTTCATCCTGCCGGGTCTATCCGGATAAAAAAACAAAATGGACTGCGCTGATACAGCGTATCCAGGAGATGCACCGCATCGGAAGACCTGTCCTTGTCGGCACCTGTTCTGTTGCTGAATCTGAGCATGTCAGTCAGTTACTGTCACGGATACATCTTTCTCACCAGATTCTCAATGCCCGGCAGGATGAAGATGAGGCTGATATTATTGCCGGGGCAGGGGAGAGAGGCAGCATCACCGTAGCGACAAATATGGCGGGGCGAGGTACGGATATCCCCCTGGCACCAGGCATTGCTGAAATCGGCGGTCTCCACGTTATTGCAACAGAACGGAATGATGCTAAACGCATTGACCGGCAGCTCTTCGGACGATGCGCCCGCCAGGGTGACCCGGGAAGTTATGAAAGTCTTGTATCCCTGGAGGATGAAATCATCCAAAATAATACAACACCCGTATTTCAAAGATTGCTCTCCAGGTTGCTGCAGACTGATTATGCCCCAACCCATTGGCTGGCAAACCAGTTAACAAAATTGAGCCAATATAAGGTGGAAAGACACCATCTTCGCATGCGTCAGGATCTGCTTCAGCATGATGAACAATTAAGTACGCTTCTTGCGTTTAGCGGTGGTGGAGAATAGTTTGAAAAACTTCAGGCATAGAGGCACAAAGGCACAAAGGCACAGAGGCATTCAGTTCAATACCCCCTTGAGGGGTACAAAGTGAAGGTAGTTGTCTGTTAAGGTTTTTCCTTTAACTATCTGCCTCTGTGCCTTTGTGCCTTTGTGCCTCTGTGCCTTTGTGCCTAAGCACTTAAATAAAACATAGGAACCAACCAATATGAAACCTAAACTAAAAAACATCTTAGCCTTAACAGCCGCAATGTATTTCTGCTCATTTGCAAGCATGGGTTCAGCAAATGACTTTCCACAATATGATGGTGTCATAGAGCCATATATGCAGGTTGATGTCGGCAGTTCCGTTGAAGGTGTTGTCGATCTGCTTAAAACGGAACGAAGCCAGTTGGTACAGAAAGGCGACCCTCTTGTCATACTGGAGTCGTCGGTTGAAAAAGCCACTGTTAACAGGGAGAAAGTCCAGGTTGGGGTAATGGGTGAAATTTTGCTGGAACAGGAAAAATTGGCTTATGCCCAACGTTCCCATAATAGAATGGATGACCTGTTTAAAAGTAATGCTGTGTCTACCCAGAAAATAGATGAAGCTTCCACAGAAGTAAAATTTGCCTCCTATCGTCTGCAAAAGGCAAGAGATAGTAAACACCTTGCCGAAATGGATTTAAAACGAGCCCAGGCTATTTTAGATCTTCGTACCATTCGCAGCCCTATATCCGGGGTTGTTGTTGCGCGTTTTGTTTCTCCTGGTGAGTTTGTCAATGAACAACCACTTTTCAAAATTGCTCAGATTGACCCTCTGCGTGTTGAAGTAATTATCCCATCATCAATGTTCGGTAAAATAACTCCGGGAATGAAGGCCAATATAGTACCTGAACTTGACGTAACCGGAGAACACACAGCTACAGTTGCTATAGTTGACAAGGTCATCGATGCCGCAAGTAATACTTTCGGTGTGAGCTTGGAGTTGCCGAATCCTGATTATAAACTCCCCGGAGGTCTTCGATGTGCTGTGCAGTTTCTTGCAGATGCTGATGAAACCGATGCCGGTGAGAAGGAATCTCAAATATCAACACTGCATTCCAATCCTCATATTACAATGATGGTGAAATAACTTGGCCAAAAGATATCAAAAACAATTTCTGCAATC
>DAOUUW010000096.1 GCA_030667965.1 Deltaproteobacteria bacterium | reverse complement strand
TGGACTGATGAGGTACAGACCGTCTATAAATGAAGAGATGTCCTCCACCAGCCGATGGGTGATGTCCATGGCCGCCTTGCGCTGGTCAGCTACCTGATCATAGCGGCCGATTTCCTTGCGCACCTCTTCCGGCACGACGATACCGGGCACTTCGTGATGAAGAAACTCGGCGTTTCTGGCTGAAATCAAGGGGAAAACACCGGGAAAAATCAGCATATCGATATGGGCTGTCTGCTCCATCATCTGTTCGACCGCTTCTTTGGAAAACAGCGGCTGGGTCATGGCAAACCGGGTCCCCAGGGACGCCTTTTTTTCCAGCCTGCGAATCTGCATATCGGGATTGGCCGGACGGAAACTGAAAGCCGCACCGATGGAAAAATCGGTCTCACCGCGCAAATCCTGGCCTGCCATGGAACGGCCGTTATTGAAACGGTTAAGCATTCTAATCAGCCCCATGGAATCGAGGTCAAAGACACCGCTGACCCCCGGCTGATCGGTGGAAGCGGCCGAATCGCCGGTTACGGCCAACACTGCAGGAATACCAAGAATGGAGGCCTCCAGCATCCGTGACTGTAATCCCAGCGCGTTCAGATCCCGGCCAGTCTGATGGATAACGACTGGAATGCCGGCCAATTCCATAATACGATAGGCCAGGCCAAGATTTCCGGCCCGCAGAATGGCCAGAGGATTTTCACCCAGGGTGATAGCGCTTGCCCCCGCCTTGGCCAGAGCTTGGGCCCCGCTAAAAAGAGGGGCTGCATCGAGGTGAGTGGGAGGATCAATTTCCACCAGAACCGGCAGGCGGTCAGGGGCTAAACCGTTCAGCAAACTACCGTTTTTGTTCTTTTCAGGGCTGACAATACGAGCCTCCGGCCGTCTCTGCTCACCAACAGGTATCTTGTCGTAAATTGGTTTAACCTTGAGAACATGACGAAATTCACGGATATGTGCCGGAGTGGTGCCGCAGCAGCCGCCTATCAACCTGACACCCATCTTAATCATTTCCGCAGCCCTCGCCGCCATATAGGCCGGCTAGGCCGGGTAAATGGTTCGGTGATCAACAATCTCCGGCATCCCTGCATTGGGAAAGGCGGACAACAGCACATCAGGCCCGATTTCAGCCATTCTGTCCACCACCCTCACTGTGGCATCAATGCCGCGACCGCAATTGGTGCCAACCACTGTGGCCCCAGCTTCAAGCATCTTTTCAGCACAGACCCGTCCATCCAGACCTTCATAAGATTTCCCTTTAGAAGGAAAAACCATCTGAGCGACAATAGGCAACTGCGGGGCAACCTGACGGGCAGTTTCAATGGCTAGAAGCACTTCTTCCAGATGGCTGAAAGTTTCCAGGATAAAAAGATCAACTCCTCCTGCCACCAATCCCTTCATCTGTTCTGCAAAAACTTCACAAATCTCGTCCCGGCTTATTTCTCCGGACTCAAGAGGAAAGGTAACGCCGGTTGGTCCCACCGAACCAGCCACATATGCCTGGGAACCCGCAGCTTTACGAGCTATCTCTGCGCCAGCCCGGTTAATCTCCAAAACCTGATCACTTGCCCCGACAACTTGAAGTTTATAGCGGGTGGCGCCAAAGGTATTGGTTTCAATGAGCTGGCTACCGGCCCTGATGTATTCTTCGTGGGCTCCCTGGACAAGATCAGGCGCCTGCAGGTTCAACATATCCAGATTACGTCTATATTCCACCCCCTGTTCATAGAGAAAGGAGCCAAGGGCGCCGTCGGCCAAAATAACATTTTTCTGAATATGTTCGATAAAATCGTGTTTCATGCCTGCTGCTCCTTGTCATGCGTCAAACGGCAAAACGTCTGTTCCGCCCGCCTTCAGCCTTCAATCTTAAAACTAATGTCCCTCTTTACCAAATTCAGCCCAGGTTTTCTCATAAATTTCATCCAGGGCCTGCTCAAGTTGCAGACGGTACTTTTCAACCTCATCGCCGCTGATCCCCTGGGGCACATGAACCGGCTCGCCATACCTGACAATAACCCGTGCAAAGGGCAGTGGCAATGCTGTACGGTCCCAGCTGCGAAAAGTCTTGTATCGGTCGGCGGCCCAGCCGACGGGAAGGATAGATGCTCCGGTTCTGGCAGCCAGCAGGATAGAACCTGACTGGGCCTTCCGGGCAGGCCCCTGGGAACCATCCGCCACCAACACGGCGGTTTTGCCATGTTTCATTTCCCGCAGCAGCCCTTTCATGGCACCGATTGCCCCCTTATTACGGGAACCGCGTACCGTGGCAAAACCTTTGCTTTGCAGGATACGGGACACATATTCGCCATCCCGGCTGGCACTGACCATGGCCACATAGGGAATACCCCTGGCCTGATACACGATATAAATCACCCCGTAATGCCAGAAAGAGACAATAAAAGGCTTTTTCGCCTTTGCCAATCCGTCAAAATGGACACGTCCCTGGTGCTGCACGCGGCAGGTTGCAAAAAGCACAAATGACAATAAACGAAAAAAAAGAGGCACTGCCCACAGGGAAAACCTGTATAGCAGGCTCTTTTTCCGTTCTTTTTTCTCTGATCTCTGTCCTTTGCCGCTCACAGCCATTGCAGCTCCTGCTCCTGCAAAACCTTAATCCGGTCACGCAGGTCGGCCGCCTCTTCAAACTCCAGTTCACGGGCCTTGGCCATCATCTCTTTTCCCAGTTTCCGTATCTCTTTCTGCAGATCCTTCACGCTGGAAAAGTCAGGAATTTCCTCAGCCGCCTTCAGCAGCGGAGCTGTCCCGGCCTTTTCATATACCGTTTCTACGACATTTTTCACAGAAGAGCGAATGGTTTGCGGGATAATGCCATGCCGTACGTTAAATTCATGCTGCAAGATCCGCCTTCTTAACGTCTCTTCTATAGTGCGCTGCATGGAACCGGTCACGTGGTCGGCATAAAGAATAACAGTGCCCCCGGCATTCCTGGCAGCCCGGCCGCAGGTCTGGGTAAGGGAACGTTCACTGCGCAGAAAGCCCTCCTTGTCCGCATCCAGCACGGCAACCAACGAGACCTCCGGAATATCAAGTCCCTCCCGGAGAAGATTGATGCCGATCAGTACATTAAAGACACCCTGACGTAATTCACGGATAAGCTCAATACGGTCCAGCGTCTTGATGTCGGAATGCAGATAGCGCACCGCAACACCCAGATCCTCATAATAATCGGTGAGGTCTTCAGACATGCGCTTAGTCAATGTGGTGACAAGCACGGCTTCGCCCTTTTCCGTACGCAGTCTGATCTCTTCCAGCAAATCATCAACCTGGCTGACGGCAGGCCGTACCTCGATTGCCGGATCAAGCAGACCCGTGGGCCGGATAATCTGTTCAACCACCCTGCCCGCAGCCCGTTCCAGCTCAAATGCAGCCGGGGTGGCGGAGACATAGACCACCTGGTTAATCCGGCCGTCAAACTCATCAAACTGCAGGGGACGGTTATCAAGGGCTGACGGCAGGCGAAAGCCAAATTCCACCAGGGTCTTTTTGCGGGAGCGGTCCCCCTTATACATGCCGCCTATCTGAGGAATGGTAATATGGCTCTCATCGGCAAAAAGAATAAAATCATCCGGGAAATAATCAAGCAGTGTGGGCGGCGGATCACCCTCTTTGCGGCCGGTGAGGTGACGGCTGTAATTCTCGATACCGTTACAGTAGCCGAGCTCGGATATCATCTCAAGATCAAACATGGTACGCTGTTCCAGGCGCTGGGCTTCAACCAGGCGACGCTCTTTTTCAAGGAAGGCCAACCTTTCCTTCAGCTCACTCTTGATTGTCTCCATGGCCCGGATGAGAATCTCTCTGGAGGTGACAAAATGACTGCCCGGAAAAAGCGTTACCTCATCCATGACACCCAGCACCTCTCCCCGCAGGGGATCGACCAGGGAAATGGTTTCGATGGTATCGCCGAAAAGCTCCACCCGCAGGGCGTGTTCCCCCTCATAGGCAGGGAAAACATCAATAACATCCCCCCGCACCCGGAAGGTGCCGCGGTGAAAGGAGAAATCGTTACGTTCATAGAGCATATAGACAAGCCGCCGCTGTATCTCTTCCAGGGGATAATCTTCCCCGGTCTTCAGCAAGAGATGCATGTTTTTGTATTCGTCCGGCGAACCGAGTCCATAAATACAGGAAACGCTGGCAACAATGATCACATCCCTGCGGGTCAGCAGAGAACGGGTGGCGGAATGGCGCATTTTGTCAATGGCGTCATTGATGGCGGAATCTTTTTCAATATAGGTATCTGACTGGGGAATGTAAGCTTCAGGCTGGTAATAGTCATAATAGCTGACAAAATACTCAACCGCGTTTTCCGGAAAAAGATCCTTGAATTCAGCAAAAAGCTGGGCCGCAAGGGTTTTGTTCGGGGCCATGACCAAAGTCGGCCGCTGGGTGCGGGAAATGATCTGGGCCATGGTGAAGGTTTTGCCCGAGCCGGTGACGCCGAGAAGTACCTGCTCCCGCTCTCCTCTTTCAATGCCGAGGTTCAAGGCCTCAATGGCCCCGGGCTGGTCGCCTGCCGGTTCAAACAAGGAATGGAGTTTAAAACCGATGCTCATAGCCGCCAAAACTAATATCGCGCCGCTTACCGTCCCGGCACAGGACAACTCCTTCTCCCGCAACAATAGAGCCGACACTGGTTATTTTCATCCCATTCTCCCGGCAAAGCTGTTGCAGTATTTCGCCGACATCCGCCGGGGCAGTGAAGACAAGCTGGTAGTCCTCCCCCCCTTCCAGGGCCAGCTTCAGGGGCAAGAGTTGCAACTCAAAGGCGGCTTTTATCAAACCCGTGGACAGGGGCAGTTCATTTGCCATGATTTCCGCTCCCACGCCACTGGCCTTGCAAATATGGGCCAGGTCCGTGGCAAGGCCGTCGGAAAGATCCATCATGGCATGTACATAACCGCTTGAGGCAAGAAGCTGTGCCAATGCAACCCGGGGAAAAGGATCAAGATGGGCCATGCAGAGGCTCTCGTTTTCCTTGAGCAGCATACCTCTGCGGCACAGTTCAAGGCCGCAGGCGGCCTCACCAAGCACGCCGCTCACCCAAACCGTATCTCCCGCCTCGGCCTGGGAACGGTAACACACTTTCTCCTCCTCCATTTCACCGCATACCGTGACGGACAGCATGATACGCTCGCCGGAATAGACGGTATCGCCGCCCACCAACACCATATCATGTTCACCAAGAACAGCCAGAAAACCCTCCATGAAGGAATCAAGCCAGTCTTTGTCACAGGCAGCCGTCAGGCCCAGCGACAGCAGGGCAAAACGCGGCCTGCCCCCCATGGCGCCGATGTCGCTGACATTGACACTGACAGCCTTTCTGCCGAGCAGTTCCGGACGGTGCCAGGACAGATCAAAATGCACCCCTTCCACCAGGGTATCCGTGGTCCACAGCTCTACCATCCCGGCGGATTTACGCACAACTGCGCAATCATCTCCGATACCCAGGACAAGGTCTGCCGCACCGGCAGACTGCATTGCGGCAATTTCAGCTATGATATTTCTTTCAGAAAGTTTCATCTGAACCGGTTATCTCCTTTGCCCTCCAATGATAAAGAAACTCCTTTTCCAGCAGGCAACCTGCAATAAACCTGATTCGCTTGCCGTGCACAATAAAAAAAGGCGGAACCATTTGGCCCTGCCCTGAAAAACCGGCATAAAATATGAAAGAAGTCTTTTCCGGGAAATGAACCTGATTCTTACAAACTACATCCAGGTGTTACGCCTTAAATTCGTCCGGATAATGCAAGCCCTGCTGCACCCCGGCGACGACGATCTCCTTCACCTCGGTCAACTCACAGTAGGAAGAAATCAGCAGAAAGACGGCTATAAAGACCGAATGTATTGGCTGGAACAAGTTCTTTCTCAAACTGGTTCACATTTATTTCACCACACGCAGGGCCGCAATTTTTGCGTTTTTAGTTTTTTTCCTGCCAGTCAAGGGACGGGTTTTCGGTCCAAAGAAATCAACGGCCTTAATATATCTTTTCTCTCCACCCATAGTAAAAATTTCTTTGCCGGTGAACTGAGGAGTACGCAGGGTCCAGGCGGTTTTCTGAGGAGGAACGGTGAGCAGCTGCAGGCTGACATGCCACCACTCCTCTTTTCTGGAAACATCCGCTTCAAACCCAGTCACAAGAGCATAAATCAGAGACTGGGGTTTTTCAGTAACAATAACGACAATGTCACCTTCCACTGTGGAATCTTTCAGATGAAATATCTTATTCAGCTCTTCTACAATTTTATCCATATCTTCAACGATTTTATCCATATGGCTTTTTAGCTCTCTTTTTGTAAGTAAACTTCATGCCCCAACCCGTATTTCCTTCATTGCTATTTTACAGGAAAATGGTAAATGTTAATGTTTTGAAATTATCATGTATGAAAAATAAGAACAAGACCCAACACAGAACTGAAAGCGACTTTTCCGCAAGTCTGCATCTCATTTGCCCGAAAATTCACGTAAACCTTCATTGTGATGTGTTTCGCGGTTTTCCATCTAAAATTTTTTGGAACTTTTTTATTTTATTATAAGTCATGTTTAGCAAGATCATCACATCTTTATTTCATGGAAATATCCGGCAGCAAATACTGTCATTCCGGGTGTTCCATGGATAAAGAAGAACTGAAGCAGGAAACCGAAAAGCTGGTTCAGGAATTTCTGGACGGTAACACACAGGCCTTCAACCGCCTGGTGCTGCTCTACCAGACGAAAATTTATCACCTGGCCCTCAACTTCGTTAAAAGTACCGTTGAGGCCGAAGACCTGGCCCAGGATGTTTTTATAACGGTGTACAGGGCTCTGCCCAGGCTGAGGGAAAAATCAAAATTTTCCTCATGGCTGTACCAGATTGCCATTAATCACTGCCGAAACCGCTATAAAAAACTAAACAGAAGGGGGTTTTTCAACAGTATTTCACTGGATGATGATGAAACCTATATTCAGGTCAAAAGCGATGGGAATCCGGAAAAGTCCCTGCAACGGCAGGATACGATTAAACTTGTTCGTTCAACAATAGATTCAATGGGAAAAGCGGAAAGGGAAATTATTCTTTTACGGGATTTACAGGAACTTTCCTATGATGAAATCAGCGACATCCTTGATATCCCCCTGGGGACGGTCAAATCAAAGCTGAACAGGGCCCGGACCTCCTTAAAGGACCGGTTAAAAAAAATTTACCAGGATTTGTGAGCCGACAAATGAACTGCAGACATTGCCAGGAACTTTTCTCTCTCTATTTTGACAAGGAAATTGATCAGCAGAGCAGGTCCCTTCTGAAAGCACATATTGAAGCGTGCCGGCACTGCAAAATGGAATGGCAGGCCTTCAGCAGCACCGTTGAATTTCTTCACAACATACCCATGCAGAAAGTCCCCCCTGGATTTCTCGCTGGAATACATGCCAAACTGGAACAGCAGACACGTTGGTCGCGCATGAAAGGATGGGTGATCGGTACAGGTGAACGAAAAGTTGCCATGTCCACCGCATTTGCCATGCTGGTTGTCGGTTTTGCCACCGCCTCGCTGATGCAGGTTCTGCCTGTTACCCAATCCGGCAACGAAAGCGGCGACCAGACTGCTTCTTTATCCATAAAGAGTCCGGCAACGCAACAGGCTCCCATGATGGTTGCGGACAATACGACTGTCGGCAATGACGAAAACCAGGCATACTATCCCGGCATCCCGATGCTGTCCGAATATGAGGGAAAAGCGAAAACCTCTCTTGATCAGTTTGCCATGGTTCCCAGAAGACAGGCGGAACCGCGCACTCCGGCGGTGAATTTTGTTTCCACCAGCACCAGCAATATGTCATCGTCCTACCTGAATGAACCTCTTTCTTCACTTTCAAGACGCGACCAGGTCCCTGTCATCAAACCGGATCTGCAGATTACCATTCACACATCGGCAAACGATGAGCATGTTGAAACAATCCGGCAAATAATGCATTCTCCGCATTGGCGTACCAGTATTTACAATAACGATACTCTTTTGCTGTCGGTTCCAGCCGGGAACTTTGACATACTCCATCAAATCTGCTGCACCCGCAAAACATCATTTTCCCCGGACTATGTCCGCACCAGCCGTTTTCTTTCACCCAAACGGCTCCTGACAGTAGCTGTGAAACTTGATTAAATACCCAAACCCTTGACAGAGGATCCATATGTTCAGATTTCCCCGACAGATATCCCTTGCTGTAATTATTGTTCTTTCGTCACTTCTCTTGCTGACCTCTCCCTCCCTGGCCTCACGGCCCGATACTTTTGCCGACCTGGTAGAAAAATACGGGGGCACGGTTGTCAATATCTACACCACCCAGACCGTTAAAGAGGCGGTCCCGCAATTTCAATTCCCCAAGAACCATGAAATGCCGGAATTTTTCAAAAAATTCTTTGAACAACCTGGCCATCGCGGTCCGGGCAGATCCATGCAACGAACAAGCCTCGGTTCCGGGGTCATCACCTCTGCCGACGGCTATATCATAACCAACAACCATGTTATTGATGACGCCGATGAAATCAATGTTCGCTTTGCCAACCACGAAGAATATGAGGCAAAAATCATTGGCAGGGACGAAAAAACCGATGTGGCCCTCATCAAAATAGAACCCAGCGAGCCCCTGCCCTTTGTCACATTCGGCGACTCGGACAAGCTGCGGGTAGGCGACTGGATCATTGCCATCGGCAACCCCTTTGGTTTTGAACAGACTGTCACCGCAGGTATTGTCAGCGCCAAGGGCAGAACCCTCGGGGCGGGCGCCTATGAAAATTTCATCCAGACAGACGCCTCCATCAATCCGGGCAATTCCGGTGGCCCCCTGTTCAACCTTGACGGCGAAATGGTCGGCATCAGCACAGCCATCTACAGCCGCAGCGGCGGCAATATCGGCATCGGCTTTGCCATTCCTGCCAATATGGCCCGCAATGTTGTCGAGCAACTAAAGGACAAGGGTAGCGTAACCAGGGGCTGGCTTGGCGTCATGATCCAACATGTCAATCAGGATCTGGCCCGAAAGTTCGGTCTTGACCGGCCCATTGGCGCCCTGGTCGGCGAGGTTTCGCCGGACAGCCCGGCGGAAAAAGCGGGCATCAAATCCGGTGACATCATTGTTGAATATAATGGCAAAGAAATTTCCCAGATGAGCATGCTTCCCACTCTGGTAGCCCAGACGACGATTGGAGAAAAGGCAACTGTCACCCTGTTCCGTGACGGCAAAAAGAAAAAAATAGATGTAACAATCGGCAAACTCGACGAAGAAGCCTTAAGCCGGGATACGACACAGGAAAGTACCACCCTCGGCCTTACCGTACAGGAGCTGACACCAGAGCTGGCCGCTTCCCTCAAAATAAAAGAGCAAGAAGGGCTCATTGTCTCCAACGTGGAACCAGGTTCCCCTGCCGCCCTTGCCGGCCTGCAGCGCGGTGACCTTATTCTTGAGGCGAACCGCCAGGAAATAACCAGCCTGGAAACTTACAATGAGGCTATGGATGCACTTGATAATAATGAGAGTATCCTATTCCTCATAAAGAGAAAAAATCATACGAAATTCTTTGTGCTGGAACCGGACAACAAGTAAAAACATTCAGTACAATCAAAAAAGCAAAGGGTGAATGATTCCATTCACCCTTTGCTTTTGATCAAGCCTATTATGCTCCTTCTCCTCCGCCCAATGGCGTTTCTCCTCGAGGAGATACGAACCTGTCCTGAAAAATCTTCCTATCAATATTACACGAGTCAAACTCGTCTATATCCCAACTTGTCCAGAGTGTTTTTGAAATATCTTGACTGTAGAGAGTGTTAATTCCTAGAGATTTCATGGATCGATTGTAACGATAGTTTTGTTACGTATACTTTACGGCAACCTAATAGAATCAGGAAACATCTCAAATCGGCGTATATGACTCCAGCCCAAAGGTTGCCAAAGGAAACCTTTTTCAATTGAAGACTATGATGAATCCTCAATAATATTCCATGAGCTCGAATCTTGCGTGTAAAATGCAAGCTGAAACTAATATTTGATGAGATTGCGTCCAGGATTAGCCGTTATATTATGACGCATTCTGGGCAGATGATTGTCATTAGATTTAGAACTGGTTTTCAGTTATGGGGTTAGGTTTTTATACGAGTTGAGCCGAAGATGTGACTCCCAGTGATTCATAAATTTTCAGAGTCGCTTCAGATGAGTTCAAAGTGTAAAAATGGATACCTCTGACCTGATGGTCCACCAGATCTCGCACCTGTTCTGTAGCCCAGTGGACTCCCACCTTTTCTACGTAGTTGTCATCACTGGCCCGTTCTATCGATTTCAAAAGCCTGGCCGGCAATCTTGCTCCTCCTGCGAGTTCGGCCATTCTTATCATGCCATGTTTCGTTGTTATAGGCATTATTCCTGCGAGAATAGGGACGTTTATACCTTCAAGTGAACATCGTTCACAAAAGTCGTAGAAATCCCGGTTGTCAAAAAATAACTGGGTAACGATGTAATCGGCCCCGGCGTCAACTTTTTCCTTGAGATATTTAATTTCGTCCAATCTGTTTGGTGTTTCAGGGTGGCCTTCCGGAAATCCGGCAACACCAATGCACATCTGTGGAAAGCTCTTCTTTATGAATTCTACCAGTTCCGAGGCATATTTGAATCCGCCGGGAGTTTCCGGCCATTCTGTTTGACCTTTTGGAGGATCTCCACGAAGAGCCAGTATGTTTTCGATTCCTGATACAGAATAGTTTTCAAGGATCGATTTTATCTCATCTTTTGTAAAGCCAACGCAAGTCAGATGTGAAACAGCTGTCAGGTCAGTTTCTTTTTCGATTTTCACTACCAGATCATGGGTGTTATCTCTTGTTGAGCCTCCAGCACCGTAGGTGACGCTTACATATGATGGTTTCAAAGGCATTAGGTCTTTTATATGAAAAAAGAGATTGTCCCAGTTCTCTTTTTTCTTTGGCGGGAAAAATTCAAAACTGAAAGATGTCTTTTCTTTTGCCAGAATGTCTTTAACAAGCATCTGTAGGCCTTTTTTTAAGGTTTGTGTTTATTGCTAGGGATTTTATTACGAGACGATATTAACTGTCTGACCAATTAATATCAAGCTGATCTTGATTTCTATACCGACTTAATAAGTGACTGAAGTTTCCTGAAAAATATTTTCGAAAAAATAAGCACCCTCAAAGGTGAATGCTATTGTCAGTTAGGAATATTTCAATTTCCATGCCAACCTTAACTTTAAAACAGCCAGAAAACATGTAGAATCAACGAGATAGAGAGTGAAAGGCAAGTAGCTTTGTGGTATATTCAATAAGTATCTAAGTCATTGAATTGTCAACACAAGGAGCTACTTGCCAATGTTTATCTTAAAAGATTTACTCACACCTCTGCAAGAAC
>DAOUUW010000006.1 GCA_030667965.1 Deltaproteobacteria bacterium | reverse complement strand
TCTATGGCACCCCCTGGATGGCCAAGGGCGACCAGGAGCAGGGTGAAGTGCAGCTTCGTATGACTCCCGACGGCTCGCGTTTCTACGCCAGCTGGCTGGATGAAGGCGAAGAAGGCAGCGACATCGTGTTCCGCCGGATCATGTCCGCTGATTTTCCTGCGAACGTCGCTACGACCGAAGCAGAGACCACTACGGTGGAAGCGGCGATCATTCCTGAAGAGGAAGCCGGTTCGGACGACGACTTCACCAGTGATTCCGGAGGTGATGACGACTAACATCATACGGTACATCATGGCTACCGGCCCGGGGATTTACCCGGGCCGGCAATCGTGATCAGTCGTTGCCTTAATTTAACAAAAAAAATATTAAAATACAGACATTTCCGGAGCACATGCGCAGTGCATGAAATCGTGTACTGCGCATTGCGCACCGGCAAAGGCCTGATGGCCAAATTACAATAATTTTGTAACCACGAAGATCACGAAGCACACGAAGAAAAATGAAAAAATTCAATCTGTTTTTACAAAAGCACCCCCTTCGTGCCCTTCGCGGGCCTCGTGTTTAATAAAACACTCAGCTTTAAAACTGAAAAGAAAAACGACGAGACACGAGGGAAAAATCATGAAAACAAAACGCTACATTGCCACCCTGGCCATGCTGCTCATGCTGGCTGCCCCTGCTTTTGCCGAAGACGGAGAACTGTTCGTAAAGGACATTTCAAAAACACCGGACTTGGATACAAATCACGCCGCGCTAGTTGTGTTGTATAAGAACGTTCTAGCCAGAGATTCGGTAGGCGAACCGGCGCCGGTCACTTATATCGCCAAAGATGGCAGTGAATTTACCAACGATTACGTCAGGCCGCTTATTGCTATGTATCACGATGGGCCTGTAGTCAATCCCGCGGACAGCGGAGAATTCCCGGGTCACGGCAAACGCGATGTGTTTGGCGCAGTGAGTCTGGATGACGGCAATACCTTTATACGCTCGAACCTGTCGAAGTCGGGAGATAAGAGTTCCTTCACGCTCAAGGATAAAACCACCTATTACGGTGACACCTTCCGGCTTTTCACCAATTCGGCCGGAACCAAAGTGATGGCCGCCTGGGCCAGCCGTTATGCCAACGGTGGCAATCCCAACTACGCCATGTCGGACACGGACCGTGAAGCCCTTGCAGCGTATCTGGGAATTAACCGGACAGATGAGGGTTTCGACTTGTACGTGGACGACATCTTTGGAGTCACCGGCTCCCAGAGCTCGTCCGATTTTGCCGATGAAGGCTTTCCTTCAGTGGGCGAGGTGCCCTATGCAACGCTGTGGACTTGCCGCGGCACGCTGGAAGATACCAACCTTGACGGGGTATACGACGCGGTGGTGTGGCGTCAGGCCGAACGGCTGACGTCCGGCCGGCGCGACGTGCACCGCATCGAGGTGGGCGTGGCCGGCGGTGCCGGCTTCGTGGTTACCTGGCAGGAAGATCCTGATGGTCTGCGGCCCGGCACCGGTGAAGGCCCCGGCGAAGGCTGGAGCGGCGCTGTTGCGCACCACGAGACCGACATCTGGTACAGCTACATCGATTGGAATGATTTCGATAAGGTGGATGACGGGGCTGAAGGCTTCAGCGCCATAGATCTGGCCGTTTACACTCTCGATACCACTCCCGCAGTGGGCATCCCCATGTCCATGCCGGTTCGTTTGACCGACAACGCCATGGGACTCGCAAAGCCGGATGATTACGATACGGTTGGAGTGCCCTCCTACCTCTACGAGCTCGACCAAGACGACAGCGGTACGTGCGATCTTTGTGCAAGTACGGTAAAGGTCACGGTGGAGGTCCCAGACATCACCAATAATCCCCCGACCTCAACTACTCCAATGGATTTACAAATGTGCGTTGCCGAAGATGGCCGCCTCATGCGGGGCAACACCGGGGCTACGCGTAACCGAGTCAACCTGCGGGGCTACGACACGGACGGCGACGGTGTGTTTGACGAGGCTTGGGTTGTCATGGCCTACGAGGAATCCAAGGGTCTGGGTGAGGAATTAGACTACGATCCAGGCGAATTGATCGAAAAAGTCGACATGGGCAAGAACATCTGGTACCACAGCTTCGACATGCGCACCCCGGAACTGGTCTCCCAGGGCCTGATGCTCAACCAGCCGGCGGTCTACCCGGACGGAACGCCCATTATACAAACTGAAAATCGTCTGGTGGAGTATCCTGAATCCGCTGTATCTGCGGACGGTAATATTACCTATGATTACCGATTCATGCATATCGAGCCTGATCCGATTTACGAAGAACAACCAGAGCCGGTGATGGACACAACGCTGCTGCAGTGCGAGATCGCCCGGCGCTTCAGCCTGATCTCCCAGCCTGCCAAGGACGCCGGCCCGTCCGGCACAGTGGCACTGGGTATGTGGAAGCAGGGGATCATTCGTCAGGGTGGCCCGGCCGATGTCTATGGCCGCCGTTTCGTCATCCCTGAAGTGTTCGATGCCGCCGTGGACAACCCCTTCGGCTACGACTGCATGGAATGCGCGACCAAGCTCTTCACAGAGGGATTAAATCCGCGCTACGTCAAGGGTCTTTGCATCTCTCCGCCCGAGGCCCTGTCCGCCGGCATGCCTTTCGACGTGCCGGATATTGGTGGGGAAGCCAGCTCCATTGGCAGTGACATCGACGCCCTGATCGCGGCGTTCCCCTTCAACGAGGCCTTCGACGACATCGATATGGCTTTGTTGCCGGAAGGCGTGGACCAGATGCCGAAGGTCTACGAGTGGCAACAGCTCGGGGCCAATTACGGCGCGGTAATCACGGATACTGCTTTGACCAACTTGGACGATCAGTCCTGGGAAAACCCCTACGATGTGGCGAAGGGACACCGGGGCTACATGTCCGGCGACTTCATCATGTTGTTGTATGCATGGTCTCCCAACTGGCTGGCCAATACCTGGGGCCACGACAACTACAACCTGTACGTCCGGCGTTCCTTTGACGGCGGCGACACCTGGACCACCTTGCCCGAAGGCTGGACCGACACGCAGGCCTTGCCGGATGGGGTGGAAGTTGTAGCCGACGGCACGAAGTTCTACGAGTGGATGGGACCCGCCGGTACCACTACCGAATACAAGGTGGAGTTCGATCTGATTGCGGGTCAGTTTGAGCCAACCCGCAGCATGTCCATACTCAACGGCCTCAAGGAGACCGTGCTTGATCCGCGTTACGCGCCCACCGGAGGTCCGACGCACTCGAGCATCCTCGCCGCAGACGGAATAACTATCGACGACCCCAATGGTGATAATGAGAGTGAGCGTGATCCTTCCGTATTCTTCATCACCTTCGAGGTGGGAGACAACACGCTTTCAGAGTTCGGCGAGGCGCCTCCCCAGGACATGTACTATAGCCGCGCCACCAATTACGGCGATGACTATGAATATGTGTGGGAAGATGACGCACCGTTGCTTGATGGTGTTCCGACTTATGACCTCGAAAGCGATAAAAATGAGGGCTACTTCGACTGGCTGGAAGGCAAAGAAGACACCCACGCTGCCGAGGCTTCCATGCACGCCAGTCCTGGTGGCAAGTTCTTCTGGGCCGTTTGGGAACAGTGGAAGGAAGACGCAGACGGGGAAGCGTACGACACCGATGCTCCTCTCAGAAGGCTCATGTTCCTGGATGGTGAGATCGACGACGACACCGAACCCAGCAAGGGCCCCGGCGAAAATTTCACCCCGCCGTCGAACGGAAAGCCCTAGAAAGATCCAGTGACTGAATAGACCGGATCCATAAGTCAATTTGTCTCGAACAAGAAGCCCCTCCCCAGATCCCCGGGGGAGGGGGACAGGGTAGCTCGGGAGGTCGCTGTATTCATCGTTGAGATTTTCATCCAGGAGGAAACAAGAATGAACGACTTCCGGCAGATAATTCTTCCAATTACGCAATAAATAAGGGGGAGTTATGGGCTAATCTCCGCTCGCAGGGTTTGGAGGACAAAGACACAGACGATGACGGTGTAGGCGACTACTTCGATTGGCTGGAAGGCAGCAGTAAAATCATGTCCGGTGAAGCCAGTGTGGCCGCCAGCCCGGGTGGCGATTTCTTTTACGCCCTCTGGAACCAGGAGACGATCAACAAGGAGCATGAAGTGATCGAAAGCGATGCCTGGTTCCGCCGGGTGATGTTCCTGGATGAGGCGGTTGAAACCCCGGCAAGTGGCGGTGATGGACCTCCTGCTGGAGCTGGCAAAAAATTATAACCCATTCCCTCTCTCTCACTCGGAAGAGGGGCAGGGTGAGAGAGAAATTAAAAATATGAGATTACCAATAATTTTCAGCCTCCTAAGTAAGTAACCGGCAAATAATGCAGGTGGGAGCGGATTTATCCGCGAATTTTCCGGGTTGGCAAGCAAGCAGTTCCATCTCCTTGCCAGCCCTTTTCGCGGCTAAAGCCGCTCCTACAGCACCGTGTTCTAATGAATGGCTGAATTTCGTTGGTAACCACATTGGAAATTGTTGGTTTTTCCTCTCGATGTCTGCGCTTATCAACCTTTAACCCTGAAGTTCCCATTACTATAGATAAACAAATGAACCAACATTGCCCATACTGGTCTGCAGACAGCTGTAACGGGTGCATTGCCACCAAGGGAGGGATGTATATTCCCACCCGTGAACATGCCCGGATTTTCTGCAGATCTCAGCTGTATAAGCAGTGTTATCACTTCCAGCAAATCCACAATATGCTGAATGCGGTTTCCATGACATACGGCTTTATCAAAAATGGCCGACGGCATATCCACCGGATGACGAGGAAAATTCCGGTGAGGCTAGAAAAAGGTCTTGGCATGGCGGGACACCCGCTGAAAACGGCTGATGCCTTTACCGTGGACATCAGCCTGTCCGGCATGCGGCTGGAAAGCGGATGTAATCTTTGTCAGGGAGTGATGGTCGGCTGCACTTTCAACTCTTCTTTTTCTCCGGATTCACCGGACGGCTTCACCTGCAGGGGCTTTGTCAATTGGTGCAGTTCCATTGACGAAAATGGTCTTTTCCAGGCTGGACTCAGTGTTGAGGATAAGGGATATGCCAAGGCTGTCGGCAGCCATCTGGGACTGATCATGTGGGATTGATCCGGCATGAAAAGTGCTGAGATAGATTTTTGCAACTGACATCATCTCATCAAGGGGAAGGGCTTCCGTGTTGCTTCCCTTTTTTATTTTCACTGGACTCCATTGTTTTAAAAATGGTATCTTTTCATAATATCTTCGGATAATACATTATTGATTACCCCTGACTTGAATCATCTGAAAACCCTGCGAAAATGCTCATGACGTCCCGAATTATCATATTTTTATGCCTGCTGCTTCTGTCACTTGGACCGTGTGGGGTATCATCGTCGGCTCAGGATAATGACATAGAGGCGACACGGGCTTCCGTCTTTTTTCAATCCGGCATGGAAGCGTTCAAACGCGGTGCTTTTGAACCTGCCCTGCAGTCATTTCTCCAGGCCGAGGCGGCTGGAATGGCAAAGCCCGCCCTGTATTACAATATCGGCGTGTGCTCCTACAAAATGGGACAATACGATCAGGCGGAAAAGGCATTTCAACAAACAGCCGAATTCCCGGATATGTCGCCTCTGGCATACTACAATCTGGGACTCATCTCCTTAAAACTTTCCGACACACAGAACGCGCTTTCCTGGTTTAACCGGGCCTATGCCGAGGCCGATGACGAAAAGCTGCGCATAATGGCAGCTGCAGCCCTTGATTTTCTCCGGAAAGATGAAAAAAAAGACATCTGGCTCAAATTTGGATCCCTGGGGCTGGGGTATGACGATAATGCCGCACTCGTTTCACAAACAGAAACCTTGCAGAACAGCGGCCAAGATGATTTTTTTATCGAAGCCCTCGGCCATTTGAGCCGCTCATTTACAGGACAATCTGCCGGAAGCGCCATTCAGCTCAACATGAATGCCTATGTTATGGAGTATTTCGAGCTGGATGATTACGATGTCGCAACAGTCGGAATGAACCTGCGCTACAAGAAAAAGACAGACTCCCTGCAGATTACGGCAGGTGGAGAATACTGGATCACCGGGCTTGGCAACGAACTCTTTGAACAGACGCCGGGGCTGATTCTGCAGGTGCAATGCCCCCTCGCAGTAATCAAGGCTTCCGGCCGTTTTCGCTACCGTGCCGGCTATATTGATATCCTGGACAGCGATTATGAATACCTGGAAGGCTGGCGCCACCAGGCGCTTGCCGAGTCATCCTGGAAACGGTCGGCATACCGGGCTGTGTTTGCCTATGTACTTGAAGTAAATGACAGGGATGAGCACGACTATTCCCCCACCCGGCACAGTGTCATGGGCGCCCTGCATATCCAGCCATCCGAAAAAATAAAAATTTCATTGGGTTGTTCTTTCCGCAGAAGCAACTATGACATAAGGGGTGGGTCCGACAGGGAGGAGGATCGTTTCCGGGCAGATTTGGGCTTAACCCTGTACATGAAAAAAGGATGGGAAATAAAAGGGGAATACCAGTACACGAACAATGTTTCCACCTACGACTATGATTACAGTCGGAATATGGTCACTTTTTCCATTGGAAAAATTTTCTGACCCCCTCACACCCTGGCCCTCTCCCCAACAACCGCTTATTCATCGTTCAAGTGCTCAACGCTTTCGGGATTCCTCATCCGGTACAGAGCGTTATATGTTGGGCATGTACAAACTTCCCCCACAATACTTGAAGAAACACGATAAAGACATAAGGAATCAGGCTCTCTGCTTTTTAAATGCAGGATGCCATAGCCATAGGCTTGCAACACCTCACAATTACCGGGGCCATTGCCGATTCCTGTTTGCAGGCAGGAAAAGTTATGCGAGCATTTATAGGTTTCAAAAAGAACAGGTGAGGGAACATGGTACGGCAATGTATCTTCTGAATTCTCAACCCGCATTGATGTTAAAATGTTTGGGGCGTCTTCGTCACTGAGACGGAACTTCCGACACGATTGGCAAAGCATATTTCACCTCCCGTATTTCTGGTTCTTTTGACGAATATCGTCAAGAGCCTCCACTCCCTGTTCCCGTGCATCCTCCACCAGTTCCCGACTGCCGCGCATGTCCTGGGTTATTTCTCCGACATCATTAAGGCTGTCCGTTTGCTGTTCCTGCACTTCCTCCTGATGCATCTGCATTTCCCGGATCATTTCGCGGGCCTGGTCAACATCCCCCTCAGGATCGCCATTTTCATTGGTATCCCGTACCTGCTCAAAATTTCTGGCCCTTTCCTGTACGCGGCTTGGAAGCTCAATTTTGTTGACAATATCCGAGGCGCTACGGGATGATTCCCCCACCACCTCCATGGTGATCTCCAAATCCCCAATATCCTGATTAAAAGCAAAACCCGTATTGGTCACACTAATGCCAAGCAGAACCACGGATGCTGCGGTGAAATATTTGAATGCTTTCATATTCATACCCTTTGAACAAATGTATTTCATCATTTGATTTCCTCTCTCAATTTACCCTGACGCCTTAAACAGATTATGCTATACCCTTTTCATTTAACGAACTTTGCTGAATATTCTCAATCTGCGTTGTCAGTGTCAAGATTTTCCTTTTGTTCTGATAATCAATTTGTGTAACCAGGGTGGATTCACCGATTTTTTTTGCCACAACCGGCAATTCCAGCAGATTTTTTCCTTTCAGCAGATCGGTGTTCCATGATATTTCACTTTCTCCGGGAAAACCGACTATTTCAAGATGTGCCGGCACAAGAACGGTAACGGTTGACTGCAGCATATCGTACGGCGCGTTGACAACCATTCTAATGGTGGTTGCCTGCTGCAGCGCCAGGATCATCGGCACGGATGCAATTTTGTTTTCCGGACCGGGATGCATCGGACCACCGGTCAGGGAAAGCATCAGCCAGACAACGACACCGGCGGCAAGAGCCCCGGCCATGGACACGGCTTTTCTGAACCTGCTTCTGCCACGGCTCTGAGCCACCGCCCCGGCAAGAACCTGCCCGGCAAAATCAGGCGAAGGAAGCGGAGCAGGCATGGATTTCAGCATATGACGCAGATGCTTTTCTCCGGCAAAGGCGTCTCGGCATATTTGGCAGCCGGCAAGATGATCTTCTATGTTCTGTACGGCCTGCCGGTCAAGGACACCATCAAAAAAATCATCTATGTATGTCATGCATTCAGCGCATTTCATATCTGATTAAACCCTCTTTTTTTGCCACCGATAAGCGTCTGTATAAAAATTACTTTTAACAGAGATACTTTAACAAAATAACGAAAATAAATCTTAAAAGGTTCCCTTATTTAATATTTTTCTTAAAATCGCCCTTGCCCGGTGCAGGCGGGATTTCAGGGTGCCGATGGGCGTTGATAAAATTTCCGTCAGTTCATTTAAGGTATAACCTTCCATATCATGCAGAATGCACAGATGTCGCTGATCTTCGTTTAATGTTTTCAGAGCCTGCTGAATCTCTGCGTATGTAAAGCGCCGGTCAAGGATTTCCGCCGGGCCGGGATCATCCGACGGGATGTCATGCAGGGCATCCTGCCCGTTTTCATTCTTTTTTGTAAAACGCAATAGGCGCAGAGGGGAGCGCGCCGCCCTCCTCTTCTGGTCCACAAACAATGTGTAAAGAACCCTTGCAAGCCAGGGCCGAAGTTTTTTCACTTCCGGAAGTTCCCGGCGGCGCGGGTATATCTTCACCAGCACATCCTGCACCAGATCTTCCGCGTCAGCCATGCTGCCGGTGAGCCGGTAAGCCAACTGATACATATTAGTGATATGGGGCTTTACGAGCGTTTCAAACTCGGAAGCCTCCTGCTGCGGTTGTTGTTTCAAGCGGTCTGCTCTCTCATCCTGCCCCTGATGCCCGGCCAACCCACGGCTCTGTTACAAAAAAATTACATAAAAACAAAATTATGGGAACCTTCAGGGAATTTATTTCGTTAATCTAAATAATGAGGAAAAGAGATAAATCAAAATTGACGAGACCGCAATGCTGAACCAAACCAGCAACGAAAATAAAAAAGCCTGCCCGTTCTGGCAGGAAGACACTTCACGATGCATGCTGCGTAACGGGGGTATCCATATCCCGCTGACCTATCATGCTCTTTTTTTCTGCTCTACAGAGAAATTTACCCGCTGCGAGCATTTTGTTATGAGCTGGATGCTTAGCGGAAGGAAAGATAATTCCCGACAAAATGCAAGGCTACGAAAAGTAGCAAATCATGACGCAAGACAAGAGGAACATTTTTCTTACGTTCCATTCAGCGATTTTTAGACTCCTGCTCAATTTGTATCTGAATTTCACCACCAACACCACTGACAAAACACCTCTGCAATTGTCGGCATACTCAACAAAACAATCGGACTGCAGGTTTCCCTCAGTCCGATTGTTCTGGTTCATTCAACATATTTCTGTCTTATTTAAAAAATCGGCAAACAGCGAGAGAGGTTTCAATCAAGTTTCATTTAGTGGGGGGGCCATCGGGTCCCTCAGGGGTGTTAGGAGGAGTTTCTTCGGGTTTATTCGTCTCCATCGCCTTGTCACCTTTGTAGTATATCTCATCTGAGCCGCTGAATGTTTCATCATTAGCAAAATCGATGTACCCTCCCAGGGTTAATTCGTTGTAATCGTTAATATCAAGCCCAACATCAACAATTTTATCTACGGAAATTTTTGCGACAAATTCTCCCCTGCTGTCCGCAAAAGCGGAGTCAATTTCTGCACATGAATATGCAGAACATACAGTTACAGAGGAATCTAAATCGACAATATCAAAGGCGATTGCCGCATGGAAAGTCAGCGATGTAACAAACTCATTGTCTTCAATCAGTACACCGGGGGCAATGACGGTATCGACAACTTCATCTGCAAGAGAAACCGCCGGTGCCACACACAGAGCAGCAATTGTAAAGCTGGAAAGAACGAAGCGCGACAAAACTCTTTTTTTCCCTGATTTCATTTTTTTCTCCTTAGTATAAATTGAGATTATAAAATTTCCTTTTTACTGGGAAATCTTTAAACAGCACAAAATTCTACTCAACCTGCATGATCGTCATAGTAACGCTGTCTTCACTTGTTAAATCAATACTGATCATTACGTCACCATTGAGCCTTGACACTTCGGTCAAAATACCGGCCTTCATTAAATCTTCTACGTCTCGAACTGTCTCAGCAGTAATGATTGTTACATCGATTGTTTCATCAGTTACCACATCACCGTCCTCATCCATTTCGCCCATGATGTCAGGGCTGGTATCGGAGGTGTTACCCATTTCGTCTTCAAAAACCAAATCAGCGTGAGGGGTGTCGGAAACCATCTCGTCGATCATGGCATAGATCTCTTCATCAACATAATCGGCAGCCGGATGGTGGGAATAGGCAGGGACAGCGCTCATGGCAAAACAGAGAACAGCTACGCAGAGTATTTTCTTCATGGTTTTTCTCCTTTGTTAATCCGTTGATTGTACCGGAAGAAACAAGCCGGAATTCGGATTACTCCCCTGCCCTGCCCGCTGAAAAAACTGCGGCGCAGGAGAAGGTCATGTTTTAGTAAACGAATAAAACTGGAAGATGGTTCCATGAGGATTGAAAAAAAATCAGGCCATTTTTTAAAACAACCCCAAAAAAGGAGGGAGACTACACCAAGTTCAATATCAACAATAAGTGATTGTCAACCACGAAGCCCGCGAAGAACACGAGGAGGAAATAGAAGATTTTCCGTTTCTTTTTTAAAACAGTTCGACATTTTGCCTGTTTTTTTGCATAGTACACACATTCTGTTTCACGAAATAATCCATCTAAACATGACAGTTTCGTAAAAAGTCGAAAACTCCTCCGTTGTCATTTCGAACGTAGTAAATATTCGGCTACTAACTATTTACCCCAAAGGGGTTAAACATACCAGCCCAGGGCAACGCCCTGGGAAAAAAGCACCCCAAAACTATGAGCCCTGAAAGGGCGACACATAAGAAAACGATATGTCACAGTCATTGTCTAAAATTTTGTTACACGTGGTATTCAGTACAAAAAATAGAGTTGAACCCATCCCCGGAGATTTAGAAAAAGCTTTACACGCTTACCTGGCTGGGATCATCCGGGCAAATGGAAGTGAGGCATTTCGCGTCGGTGGAACCGAAAACCATGTACACCTCGCATGTACATTGCCTCGCACCATAACCGTGAGCAAACTGCTTGAAGAGATAAAGAAAAGCTCATCAGCCTGGATCAAAAAGCAGCATACAGATTGTCAAAGTTTTGCCTGGCAGGCGGGCTATGGTGTATTCTCACTGGGCCAATCCCAACTGAATGTCTTGATCCGTTACATTGACGGACAACACGAGCATCATAAGAACAAAACATTCCAGGAGGAATACCTTGAACTCCTCCACAAGTATGACGTTGAATATGATGAACGATATTTATGGGATTAATGGCTCTTTTATGTCACGCCCTTTCAGGGCTTACACTAAAAATTCCATATCCCAGGGCGTTGCCCTGGGCTGGTATATTACGCCCTTTTAAGGGCTGAATCAGAAAGTATCAATTCACTTGCGAAGCAACTATTAAGACATCCGATAAGCGCAGACATCGAGAGAAAAAACCAAACAATCTCCAATGGAGATTGAGGAGATACAATGAATCCGGCTTTAGACTTTATTTTTTCCAGGCGCAGTATTCGTAAATACCAAGACAGAGAGGTAGGACAAGATATGTTGAATGACCTGCTGCAGGCCGCCATGGCCGCACCGTCAGCCGTGGCCAGAGATCCGTGGCATTTCATTGTGGTACAGAAAAGAGAAACCCTGGATGCAATCAAAGCAGTCCTGCCCCACGGCAAAATGCTGCGTCAGGCAACAGCGGCGTTCATTGTCTGCGGAGACATTGAAAAGGCCCACGACAACAAGGAATCCTATATGCTGCAGGACCTGAGCGCTGCAGTAGAAAACATCCTGCTGGCGGCAAACAGGCTCGGCCTTGGTACTTGCTGGCTGGGTGTTCATCCCCGAGTGGAAAGGATGGATGATATCAGGAAGCTCTTTGATTTGCCCGCACATATCATTCCCATGTGCGGCATTGCCATCGGCTGGCCCGGAGAAAGCCCGGAGGCCCGTACACGATACAACGAAGATGCTGTGCATTGGGAAAAATGGTAGAAAAACAATGAAATCCTCTGAAGAAATCATCACCATTGTTGATGAAAACAACAATGAGACCGGTAATGCTGCGCGATCTGAAATGAGGGAAAAGAACCTCATTCACCGGGCCACCTATATCCTTGTCTTTAACAGCATGGGCGACCTTTTCGTGCAGAAACGAACGGAGACGAAAGACATCTATCCGGGTCATTATGAAATTGCCGCAGGCGGGGTTGTCCTTGCCGGAGAGTCCTACGAGATATCGGCCAGGCGGGAATTACAGGAAGAACTGGGTATTGACGGTATTCAGCTTACCAATCTTTTTGATAATTTTTACGATGACGGCAGCAACAGGGTCTGGGGCCGTATATTTTCCTGTGTGTATGACGGTCCCATGGAGCTGCAGGCGGAAGAGGTGGAAAGCGGTGAATTTATGCCCCTGGAGGCAATACTTGCCATGATGAACGACAAACCCTTCTGCCCGGACGGAATCGACATCCTGCTCAAAATGCTGGGGAAGAAATAAAAAAAGCCGGGCATTTCTCCTTTTACAGAAAACACCCGGCTTTCAGCCTTCAGCCTAGATAATCAACCTATTTCCACCAGCTCTATATCAAAGATAAGATTCTTACCGGCCAGGGGAGGATTGGCATCCAGCACAATACTGTCTTCGGTTATCTCCATAACTGATACCGTGATGGGCTCACCGTCGGGGCCGCCGACCTGCAGCTGCTGACCTATCTCAGGCTTGATTTCCGGCGGCACCTGGTTTTTCGGGAAAGGCATGACCAACTCGTCTTTGCGCTGTCCATATGCCTTATCAGCCGGGATGGTAACATTCTTGCTTTCACCCATGCTCATGCCCATCACCGCTTCATCGAAGCCGGGAATCACCTGGCCACTGCCGATGGTAAATCCGAGGGGGTCGCGGCCTTCGGAAGAGTCAAAAACCGTACCGTCCTGCAGGGTTCCTTTATAATGAATTTTAACGCTGTCGCCTTTTTTTGCCTGTGACATTTTTTCTCCTTCGTGGTTATCTTGGAATTTTAGAACTTAGCGCCCTACGGGCGGGCTTTAGACAGGATCAACAAGATAGACATGATAAAAAATCCAGTTAATCCTGTCTAAAAAAAAATGGAAATTCCTATGCTTTAGATTTAAAATCGGCAAATATAGCATAAATTGCATCGAATTGGTACCTTCCTTTGCAGAGACGCACTGTAACGTCAAAAAAACAAACAAAAACTTTTTCCTCTTTTTTCTTCGTGGGCTTCGTGCGCTTCGTGGTTGAACATTATTTTAACTCAATCACTTATCCAATAATTTGAGTAAATATTCGACAAACCCATCTCATGGGACGACTGGGTAGGGTGCGCATTGCGCACCAATTAAAGCCCCAATCATCAATAAAGAAAGGTGCGCCGTGCGCACCCTACTCAGTCCAAAGCGTTGATTTTGTGTGAATGGGTTAATCAAACATTTACTAACTTTACAGCGTCTCCAGAGGAAGATGACGTCCGGCATGATGACGGAAAACAAGAACATTACTATAGAGGAAAATGAGCTGACCTTTTCCTTTTCCTGCAGCAGCGGCCCGGGCGGACAGAACGTCAACAAGGTGGCAACCAGGGTCACCCTCTACTTTAACGTAGCGGCCTCACCAAAACTCACAGAGCACCAGCGCAGGCTGACTCTTGAGAAACTGGCAACACGGATTGACAAAAAAGGAGTGCTGCGGGTGATTTCCTACCGCTATCGCACCCAGGGGCAAAACCGGAAGGCGGCGGTGGACAGATTACATGAGTTATTGAATAAGGCCGTGCAGGAAGCAAAGCCACGGAGAAAAACCAAAATCCCCAGGTCAGCAACAAGAAAACGGCTTAAAGCAAAAAAGAGCCGGAGCGCTCTTAAGAAAAAACGCTCCGTAAATGTTTCCCGGGATGAATGAACCTCATCACTCCCGGGGCGGAGGCGAAATCTCCTTTGCGCTATCCCCCTTATTGCCGCTAAAAAGTCGGCCGAGAACAGAAAACACCTTTTTGATTCCCGCCCATAATTTCGGCAACGCCCATACGAGCAGGACAATAAAGAGAACCAGCAGAACAAGGAAAATATAGGGATGAGTCACGGCTGCCCAGACCCCGGCAATTACTGCAACGTCTTCTCCCAGGGAGGCAAACCAGTTGGTAAAAGGCTCCGGTGAAGTATTAATCAGCACACGACTACCGGATTTGGCGGCATGACTGCCGGCCGCCAGGGTGCCGCCGAGAATTGCCGCCGAAAGCGTCATTGCGGCGTTGACCTCTCCCAGGCTTCCCGCTGCCAGCATGGCGCCGGCAGGGATACGGATAAAGGTATGAATCGAATCCCAGCCCGTATCAACACCGGGGATCTTATCCGCCACAAACTCCACGGCAAACATGAGCCCTGCTGCCCCTATCACCAGGGGATTGGTCAGAATCTGCAAATCTGCCGGCAGGATCATGTTGCCGCTTGCCCCCAGGACGCCCAGGGTAAGCAGTGTTGCATACAAATTGATTCCACTGGCCCAGGAGGCGCCCATGCTCAGGGAAATTGTATGTATTATCTGATTCATTTCATCCATAATGACTCCTTTTTCTCATTTTCTTCCTTTTCAGCAAACGTTCTAACAGCCATGGCTACACCGAGCCACAACGAAACATGAACATTTATCTCACAGAGTCACAGAGTTCACAGAGCTTTTCTCTTTTTTTCTCTGTGCCTCTGTGAGCTCTGTGAGAGATTTCCACAGAAACCCTGCAAAAAGAAACCACACTTCATGATATAATTTTCTTCAAAATAGGCAAGCGGTAATTACAGCGCATTTGGCCATGACAAACCAATGTCATTAACTTAAGGCTTTTTTCTCCCTCACCCTTACCCTCTCCCCCAGGAGAGGGAATTATAAGGTGGCTTACGTTAATAACATGGAATGACAAACGGGCATAATTTGATCCCAATGCGACAATTTGCCACATTCACATCTAGCCATTTCTATGCTAAAGAAAAAGAATGGACGCAATTTAAGCCAACAGGGAACATTATCTATCAAGAAGGAAGAACATGGTTACATTGCCCAAAGCTGCCCGCAAACCACAGATAGCCGACGCGGTGTTCACTGTAAACGAAAACTGGGAAATCACCTCCTTTAACAAAGCCGCCGAACACCTCTTTGACCTGAAAGCCACCAACATTCTCGGCAAAAACTGCCATGACATTTTCGGCAACGACAAACGGTTTGAAGAGCTTTTCTCTTCACTCTGTCCGTCAATATCCGCCGGAAAAATGGTATCGGATTTCAATCTGGTCATTGAAAATCCGAGCCGGGGGGATTTGAACCCCGTTCTTGCCTCCGCCGTTCCCATCCCGAATGAGAAAGGGGTCCCGTCCGGGGCAATTGTCATCTTTAAAGACGCTTCCTCCGTGTCGATGTGCAACCGCAGGATCGTCGACAGCATAGCAGACGGCGTTTTCACCGTTGACCGCAACTGGAAAATTACATCTTTTAATACTGCGGCCGAAAACATCACCGGCTGGACCCGAAACAATGCCATCGGCAAATTCTGCGGTGATGTTTTTTATTCAAGCATATGCGGTAAAAACTGCGCCATTGCCCAGAGCCTGTACAGCGGCAAACATGTTTCCAACTGTTCCATCACCATTGCCGACATCAAGGGCAACCGCATTCCCATCAGTATTTGCGCCTCTCCCCTTACCGACCATGAAGGCAATATTATCGGCGGCGTTGAAACCTTCCGCGACCTTTCCGCCATCACCATGCTGCAGAAAAAACTCAGCAAAAGTTACACCTTTGATGAGATCATCAGCAAAAGCGCCTCCATGCAGCGTATTTTCAACATTCTGCCGGAAATATCCCGCAGCCCGAGCAATGTACTGATACTGGGAGAAAGCGGCACAGGC
The DNA here is from genome assembly GCA_030667965.1 of Deltaproteobacteria bacterium. Taxonomy (GTDB): domain Bacteria; phylum Desulfobacterota; class Desulfobulbia; order Desulfobulbales; family SURF-16; genus JAHLLM01. Next base: position 24,703 of record DAOUUW010000006.1, on the reverse strand, counting down.
AAAGAACTGGTGGCAAGGGCGATTTTTCATGCAAGTACCAGGAATGAAAAACCCTTTGTCGTGGTCAACTGCGGTGCCCTGCCTGATACCCTGCTTGAATCGGAACTGTTCGGTTACAAGGCCGGGGCCTTTACCGATGCCAAACAAGACAGACAGGGACGTTTTGCCGCAGCGGAAAAGGGCACCCTTTTTCTCGATGAAATCGGTGATATTCCTCATTCCCTGCAGGTCAAACTACTCAGGGTGCTGCAAAACAAAATATATGAGCCCCTGGGATCCAATACCCCTGTTAAAGCAGATGTTCGCATAATCACTGCCACCAACCGCGACCTGCAGGATCTTGTCAACCAAGGTCTGTTCAGGGAAGACCTCTTTTACCGACTCAATGTGGTCAAAATCCAATTACCGCCCCTGAGAAAACGAATGGAGGACGTTCCGCTACTCATCGACCATTTCATCAAACAATTCAGCGCCCAGCAGGGAAAAGACATTGTCGGTATTTCCAACGCTGCTCTTAATATCCTCATGCGCTATGATTATCCGGGCAACATCAGGGAACTTGAAAATATTATAGAATATTCCTTTATTCTCTGTGAAGGCGGCTTTATCCAACCTCAACATCTACCGGATCCGTTTGCCGCTTCCAGTGGACAGGCTAAAAAAGGCATGCAGGAGGAAAAGTTCCAAAAAGGCGCGCAGACTCTTGAAGATATAGAAAAAATGGCCATTTACATGTGTCTGGAAAGAAACAAGTGGAAACGCATGGCAACATGCCGGGAGCTTGGAATTTCCAAAGATACACTGCGTCGTAAAATTGACCGATTCAAACTCAAAAACAGTCTGGAGCAGGAACTCTCCGAATTAAGCGATCCCTCGTCCCGCAATTTTAAGGGAGAGAACGCGGCGTCCGCCTGATCGTTGTTTACCTCTTCTCTCCCTTTAATCACCCTGGGAATCAAGTCCTCTCCAAAACACCCTCCCCTGATTTTTTTTTGCGGTAAATTTTTCTTTTCACTAACTCCTGCAAAAAAAGCGGGGAGCCAATTTGCCTCTTTTTGGCAAAATTATTGCTTAATTACGTTCGATGTAATAAAAATAATACAAATCCCCAAATTTTTCTCACCACTAACTTGCTTCTCTAAAAGGCCCGAAAATGCCTGAAAGCAAAAAAACAAAAAAAGAACTCATCGACGAATTGGATGCCTGCCGGACAAGCCTTGTTGCCCATCTTGAAAAGGCAATTAATGATACAGGGCAGGAAAATGACCCATTGTTACGAGAATGCGATTTTTTCCAAACATTTATCAACGATATGGCAGAGCCCATCCTTGTCATCGACACAGACTTCAAAGTGAAATATGCCAACAAGGCGGCCCGGCAGCTTTCCGGAGAAAAAACCCCGCCTGAACCAGGAGCAGAAACGTGCTACAAACTTCTCTTCAACTTTGACAGTCAATGTGACCATAAAGGACAGAAATGCCTTTTAAGCCAAGTGATTAAAGAGAAAAAGGATGTATCCATCGACAAAAATGTAACTTTAAAAAATGGTGAAGAAAAAATATACGAAATCCACGGCTCTCCGATATGGAAGGATGACGGCTCCCTGCTTGGCATGGTTACGACCCTCAGAGATGTAAGCCAACAGCGCGCTGAAACAAGAATGCTTGAGTCGGGCCATGACTTTCTGGAAATTCGGGTTCAGGATAGAATCACCGACCTAATTGACCTCAACAGCGCCCTGCGCCAGGAAATAATTGAGAGACAGGAAGCCGAAAATAGACTGCGTCAAGCCCTGGAGCAAGCGGAACTCATATACAAAGTATCACCCTGTGCCATTTTCACTGTTAATAAAAACAAGGAAATAACCTCCTGGAACAATAAGATAGAGGAAATAACCGGCTACTCTTATGAAGAAATCCAGGGAAAGAAATGCGACATCATCTGTCCGGCGAAGACATGCCGGCTCTTTTCCGATGAAACCCAAAAACCGTTTTTAAACCATGAATGCCGGATGCGCGCCAAAGACGGCCGCATCTTGATCATTTCCAAAAACGCCGATCTTCTCTATGACCCCAAAGGTAACGTCATCGGCGGCATAGAGTCTTTTGAAGACATAACGCAGCGCAAAAAAATGGAAGAAGCCCTACGTTCCGAACGAGATAAATTCATGGGAATAATCGCCGCCACCCGACAGGGCCTGCACATCCTCAACTCAAACTACGAAATCGAATTCCAGAACGATGTCCTTAAAAACATATTCGGTGACAAGCTAGGACATAAATGTTTCGAGGTCTACAAAAAACGAACCGAACCGTGTGAAGACTGCCGCATGCGCTCTGTCATCCAACATAACCGCATAGAACATACCGAGGACATTCTTTTCAAGGACAGGCATTACAGCCAGAGCTATGCGCCGTTTACAGATGTCGACGGCCGGACAAAATGCCTGGTCTTCCTGCGCGATGTTACCGTTGAAAAGCAAAACAGGGCCAAGACCATACGCACGGCCCAGCTTGCCTCCATCGGTGAACTTGCAGCCGGTGTGGCCCATGAAATTAATAATCCTATCAATGGTATTATTAACTATGCCCAGATTGTCCTTGATGATAACCAGGATACGGAAACAATAAACTCACTTCTTCCCCGCATTATCAGCGAAGGAGAACGGATTGCCGATATTGCCGGCAAACTGCTTTCTTTTGCCCGCCAGGGGGATGACGATAGCCAGTTATTTTCAGAAACATATGTACCTGATGTCGTTGACAACTCTCTGGCCCTTGTCCGTCACCAGCTCATTAAAGATGGCATAAATATTGCTGAAGACATCGAACACGACACTCCACCTGTCTGGGTCCACCCTCAGCATCTGGAGCAGGTCTTTATTAATCTGTTGAGCAATGCCCGCTATGCACTTAACGAAAAATTTACAGGAATAGGAACAAACAAAAAAATTGAACTGAAAATAAACACCGTGGAAGTGGCGGGAAAAACCTATGTCCGAACGTCAATCAAAGATTACGGCATTGGAATTCCTGCCGAGATTATTCAATTTATCTGCAATCCTTTTTTCTCCACCAAAAAATCCGGGGAAGGAACAGGACTCGGACTTAGTATCAGCCAGGGACTTATTAAAAATTTCAACGGCTTTATAAGAATTGAAAGCGAATCAGGCGAGTATACCAACATCATGGTAGACCTGCCTGTCTTCAAGGGAAACAAGGAATGATAGACAGCAATAACGAAGAAGAAAAAACTGACGAAATCAAAGAAACAAAGCATCCCATTCTTGTCGTAGATGACGAGGAAAGCCTGCGGCTTACATTTAAAATGTTTCTCACCAGAGCCGGCTATGGACCTGTTTCCGCAGCATCCTCCTATGAAGAGGCGCTGGATCTGTTGGAAAATAAGAATTTCGATCTCATTGTCAGTGATATTGTTATGGAGGGTTCATCCGGCATTGATCTTTTGCGCCAGGTAAGAGAAATGGGCCTGAAATGCCCAATGGTCATGGTCACCGGCTATCCCAATATTAATTCCGCCGCTGAAGCCGTGCGCCTCGGTGCCTTTGATTATCTGGCCAAGCCGGTAAAAAAAGACAACCTGTTGCGTACTGCCCGCATGGCTCTGCAACAATACTCTTTGCACAAAGAGAATGAACTGTTAACCCTTGAGAAAGACCGTTATCAGCAATACCTGGAAACAGTGTTCCGCAGCATCAAGGATCTTGTCGTGACGGTTGACGCTGAAATGATGGTCACTGACATGAACAATGAGGCCCGTAAATGGCAGGAAAAATTCAACCCGGACAACATTGCCCGGGGGAGAAGAATTGACGAACTCCCCTGTTTTTCCGAGATTTTTGCCTTTGACGCCCAGACGGTGCTGCAGGAAGAATGCGAAGTGGCCGAACACCGGGTTGAATTTGAGCTTGAAGGATCCGGCGTCACGGTTTTCAGAATCAGTGCAGCTCCACTACTGACCTCTGACGGACATTTTCTTGGTGTTGTCCTTATAGCAAGGGACGTGAGCCGCCTGGAAGCCCTGGAGCAACGTGATAAACGGACTGGCCTGCACAGACTGATCGGCAACAGCAGACCCATGCAGACCGTTTACACCCTGATCGAAAACGTGGGCAAGGTCGACACCACCGTCCTCATTACCGGCGAGAGCGGAACAGGCAAGGAGCTTGTTGCTGAGGCACTTCATCTTGAGAGTCCGAGAAGAGACATGCCTCACATCAAGGTTGATTGTACGGCCATACCTGAAAATCTGCTGGAAAGCGAGTTATTCGGCCACAAAAAAGGTTCATTTACCGGGGCCGACCGCGACCGTCAGGGACGAATTCTCCAAGCTGACGGAGGCACTCTTTTTCTTGATGAAATTGGTGACATTTCACCCATGATGCAGCTTCGCCTCCTGCGTTTCCTGCAGGAACGGACTTTCTATCCGGTAGGAGAAGACCGGCCGATAAAAGTTGATGTACGAGTTGTTGCAGCCACCAATGCCGATCTGAAAGCCCTGGTCGTTGCCGGAAGTTTCAGGGAAGATCTTTACTATCGCCTTAAGGTTGTGGATATAATCCTGCCGCCCCTGCGGGAACGATATGATGACATCCACCTGCTGGTCAAAAAATTCATAGGACGCTTCAGCAAGCGTCTGGACAAATCAATCCAAGGCATTTCAGATCAGGCCCTGGGCCAGCTCATCAAGTATCAGTGGCCCGGCAATGTCAGGGAACTTGAGCATGTCATTGAAAGAGCCTGTGTTCTCTGCTCCGGAGTAACAATCACCCTGGCAAATCTTCCTCTGGAAATTCAGGACCAGAAAGCCCTTGAAACAACCCGGGCAGAAGAAGCAATCTTTGTCGAAGCGAGCGGGAACGAAAGCGAAGAAGAACGTATTCTCAACACATTAAAACTGACCTACGGCAACAAAGCCCAGGCAGCCCGTATTCTGGGCATTGACAGGAGTACGCTCTATCGTAAAATCAGGCAGCTCGACATTGACACATCGCTGCTGGAGATCAGCTCATAAACCTTAAAGAAATTGTTGGGCTCATACTGTTACATAGGATCGTCAAAACAGTTTTATGCCACACATGATGTTGCATTTACGAAAAAAACACAACACCATGTGTGGTAGAAACAAATACCTCAAAAAATTAAAACACATATCATATCAGGGAGATAACATAAAAACACGTAACTTCTCCAAAAGTGGTGGTAAAACTCCTGGATCGGAGTCTTCGCTTACCTCCCGATAACGACATTCGGGGATGACGATCGTAACTTCCCGTAAATCCGTCATCGGTGTCTGCGCTTACCTCCGGTATGCTTTTAGCCGGAGGTAGCGAAGACTCCGATCCAGAAAGTCAAAAATAACTACTTACCACCACTTTTGGAGAAGTTACGTATAATTCAATGTCATTACCTTAAGGCGTTTTTCCCCCTCACCCTTTCCCCCTCCCCCCAGGAGAGGGGATTACAAGAAGCCTTAAGTTAATGATATTGGTGTATAATTGCGCTAACAAAAATTAATTACAAAGAGCCGGAGGCTTGCATGAAAAATAGTTTTAGAAATATACTGATAGCATTGGTCGTTCTTGTCGTTCTCGCTGTTGCCGCCAGTTTCTGGAAAGCCGAAAAGAAACTGCCAAATCTCGATTATTCAACCTTTGTGGCACAGATTGCAGATGATGAAATCACCAAAGTCACCATGCAGGATGGTAAAATTGAGGCAACGGACAAATTCGGCAGGCAATTTATAACCTATGCCCCTGATATCAAAACTATTCTTGACAGGTTAGAAGAAAAAAACATCAGCATAACGACCCGTGCCCCCATACCCATGTCGTCTCCCCTGGCTCCATTGTTCTTTCTCATGATAATGGGAGTCTGGATGTATTTAATGATGAAGCAGAAAAAAGGAGGAACTCTGGACAAGAAAAAGACAGAAATTACTCCGGAAAAATCTATTGATGTTACCTTTGACGATGTTGCCGGTATTCCCGAAGCCAAGGAAGAACTCGTGGAAATAGTGGAATGCCTGAGAGATGCAACCAAATTCACCAAACTTGGCGGCCGTATCCCTAAAGGTGTACTACTGCAGGGGCCTCCGGGAACCGGTAAGACTCTTCTCGGCAAAGCCATTGCCGGTGAAGCCGGTGTTCCTTTTTTCTACATGAGCGGCTCGGATTTTGTTGAAATGTTTGTCGGGGTCGGTGCTTCCAGGGTGCGCAAACTTTTTGAAAAGGCTAAAAAAAATGCGCCCTGCATTATTTTCATCGATGAAATAGACGCCATGGGACGCAGCCGTGGCGGAGCCCAAGCCCAGGGTGGCCAGGACGAACGGGAACAGACCCTGAACGCCCTGCTCGTGGAAATGGACGGCTTTAAATCAGACAAGACGGTTATCCTTGTCGCCGCAACCAACCGTCCGGATGTCCTTGACCCGGCCCTGCTGAGACCTGGCCGCTTCGACAGGCAGGTCACCATACTGCCTCCCGACGTGAAAGGCCGCGAGAAAATTCTGCAAGTCCATGGGGAAAATCTCAAACTTTGCCATGATGTTGATCTTAAGATTGTTGCAAAGAGCACTCCCGGCTTTACCGGGGCGGAACTGGCAAATCTCATGAACGAATCCGCCCTGTTGGCCGCCCGACAGAACAAGGACTGCATTTCCCTTGACGACTTTGAAAATGCCAAAGACAAAATACTCATGGGGGCGGAAAGAAAGGGTATGGTGATCAGCTATGAGGAAAAACAGGTCACCGCCTATCATGAGGCAGGGCATGCCCTTATTGCCGAAATTCTGCCTGATGCGGACCCGGTACATAAAATCACGATCATCCCCCGTGGTCGAGCCATGGGTGTTACCATGCAGGTTCCCCTTGACGACCGCCATTCTTACACCCGCGAATATCTGCTTGCCCGGGTTATGACATTGCTTGGCGGCAGAACTGCCGAAGAAATTATTTTCAACCAACTTACCACGGGGGCAAGTAATGATCTGCAGACTGCAACTGAAATTGCAACAAAAATGGTTTGCGAATGGGGCATGAGTGAACGTCTTGGTCCCAGGGCGTATGTTACAAGTGATCAAGGGTTCCTTGGCGGCGATTCGGCCAAACGTTCCTACAGCGCCCAAACCGCCCAGACTATCGATGCTGAAATTAATAAAATCATCGAGGACTGTTATCAGCAAACTATGATTCTCCTCGACGGTAAAATAGGCTATCTGCACAAACTTGCTGAAGTCCTTCTTGAAAATGAGACAATTGATGCGGAAGAAGTAAACATCATCTTAAAATGCAAAGAAATCGGCAAATTCAATGAGAAAATCATGCGGCTAAAATAGATAGAACATAGGTGATGCAGTCACAACATATATGTTGCAACAAAAGTGCGGCGTGCAACACTCCATGCCACACTTTTCCGTCTCACCATATCACCCCCTGTCTCAGAATGAGGCATTATTCATCCTTTTTTTCCATTTTTTTATTCGACAAACAGCCACTCCCCTTTCACATCTACCTGATCATAAAAAATGTGGCATTTTTTATGCATAAACGCCATGCCGACCAAAAATGCGGGTAAATCCTGCTATTAAATTAATAGGCTGCTTGTTTTTTGCGTGCCTGAATTTTAGTACATTCCAATTTAAGGAGAAAGGAAATGGGTTTTAAAAAAGGGAAAATTATAGGCCTCGCGGCAATACTAGCCATGGCGGTCCCTCTTTCACTGCCGATGACCGTCGGTGGCCAGGTGCTCGAGCTGAACAGACTGAGCAGTTTATATGAGGGGGTCAGTTTTGACCACGACATGCATATTGAAGCAACATCTGAAAACTGCACCACATGTCACCACCACACTGCGGGCACACCTCCCGAAGATCCGAACTGCATCCCCTGTCACATGAACAGCGGAGAGGCCGAATCACCATTGTGCAGCGACTGCCATGCAGCAGAACCGTTTTCTGCCGCTAATCTTGAAAAAAGCTACAACACGCCCCGCTTGCATCACAAGGCCAAACCCGGACTGAAAGCAGTCTACCACCTGAACTGTCTCACCTGCCACAAGGAAGTCGGTGCTCCTGACGGATGCGTTGATTGCCACGCAATGACGGACAAAGGCGAAAAATTCTACAGGACAGGTAAATACGCCCCTGCCCCGGGCAAGGCTTCAGGGCATCACTAAAATCAGTCAAACAATAAGTTCAAAATAATATAGGTGAAATGAATGAAAAAATTAAACCGCAGAAATTTTATAAAGGGAAGCCTGGCAGGCGGACTTGCTGCAGCGGCAACAGGCAAAGCCACTAAGGCCGATGCAGCGGGCGGCACATTCGGCGGCTACCCGGATAGTATGGGGGTGCTTGTTGACATGACAAAATGCATAGGATGCCGCACATGTGAGGCAGCATGCAATGTAGAACAGGGACTTCCTGAACCAGACATCCCATTTGACGACTACAGCTTCTTTGACCAGCATGGTCACGGCGGAGAAAAACCACGCACCACTGAGAAAGCGTACACGGTTGTCAACCGCTACGAAGTTGAAGGACGAGAAAGTCCTTTCTTCAGAAAAGTACAGTGCAACCATTGCCAGGAGCCGGGATGTCTGACATCCTGCTTTGTTAATGCATATACCAAAACACCCGAAGGCGCTGTTATATACAATCCCAAGGTATGCGTCGGCTGCCGTACCTGCATGATTGCCTGCCCCTTCTATATTCCGGCATACAGCTTCTCAAGCGCCATTAACCCAATTATCAAAAAATGCATCATGTGCTACGACACCCGGCTTAAATTCGGACGTCCACCGGCATGTGTTGAGGCCTGTCCCCAGGGCGTCATGACATTTGGCAAACGTAAAGACCTTGTTGCTCAAGCACACACTAAAATTGAAGAAAGTGGCGGAAAATACATCGACCATGTCTATGGCGAAAAAGAGGTGGGTGGAACGTCCTGGATGTATATTTCAGATGTTCCATTTGAGGAAATAGGCTTTAATATGCACGTGGGAAATGCCCCGATTATCAGCTATGTCAAGGACTTCCTGGCAATGGTTCCAATGGTTCTGATAATCTGGCCGGCTTTGTTCACCGGATTCCATCTTCTGGCGACACGAAAAGCAAAAACAGATGAATCCAACAAGGCATAGGAGGGTGATGAAATGAAAAAACTCGCACAAGAGGGCTATGAGCCCATTGACACTCTAATAAAACCAAATACAAACAACCCCTGGACGGTGAAAGAAAAGCTCCTTCTCGGCCTCAGTCCCCAGGACTATATGAAGCAGCTGCTTCGCAACCCCTTTAACTGGTTTCTTGCTGTAGTTTATGCAGTTGGTATTCCGCTGCTCCTCGGCCGCTTCTTTTTTGGTCTCGGCTGGGCAACCCACGGCTCCTACGACTATCCCTGGGGCCTTTTTCTTGGCTGGGGCCTATTTGTCATGGTTCCCCTTTCCGCCTCCGGTTTCATGCTTGGCACGACGGTTGAACTTTTCGGTCGCAAAGATTTCAAACCCATTGAAAGACTTGGCCTGTTAAACGGTCTCCTCGGCTATTTCTTTGCAGTCGTGTTTCTTGAAGTCGATCTTGGCCAGCCATGGCGCCTCGTCTACCCGATGTTTGTCTCCCTCGGACCCGCCGCCGTTCTCTTTCTGGTTGCCTGGCATGTTGCCACCTATCTCACCGTGCAGATTGCCGAGCTCGTTCCGGCGACAAGCGAGCTGATGGGTTGGGTGAAACCGAAAAAATTCGTCAAAAGCATCGTCCTTGGCCTGACTGTAGCCGGTATTATTCTTTCCACCCTGCATCAGGGTGCGCTGGGGTCGCTTTTTACCTACGCGCCCCATAAACTGCATCCGCTATGGATTTCAACTGCTTTTCAATGGATCCTTTTTTTCTGCTCCTCCATTTTCGGCGGTCTTTCCATGCTGATTGTGGTCAGTGCACTGACCAAATGGTTCATGAGCTGGCGCTGCGATGACAATTTCCTGAAAAATCTTGACAGAATCACCATTGGCCTCGGTAAAGGCTGCTCCATGGCCCTCATCACCTATCTTGTCCTCAAGATAACTGCCATTGCCCATGACAACGAATGGAGCTACCTGCTTGACGGTTGGGGCATGTGGTTTTTCTTTGAGATGATCGTCGGTACTCTTATCCCGCTTGCTTTCTTCACCATGGCCATACGCACTGACCGGGCCGGTCTGGCACGGTTTGCAGCAATGTTTGCCGTATTCGGCATAGCCTTAAACCGAATGAACACTGTGCTGATAACCTACAACTGGGAAATGTATCAGGACATTCCTCACTGGAGGGAATTCTGCATCGCGATTATGGTCTACTTTACGTATATCGTCGTCTACCGGGCGGTACTCTATCGTATTCCGATCGTCTACACATGGCGTGGTGAAAGGAAATAGCCTGTTAAAATGTAAGATCAACATGCCGGGGGAATTCCCCCCCGGCAACTATAGACTGACACCACATCATGATGCTTCCAATTAAATCGACAATTTACTCAATTTACCTGATTGTTCTGATTGCATTGGGGGCATTACTCATGCAAGGTGTGCGCCAGAACCAGCTCTACCAGGAACATGAAGCCATTATTTCCCAGACGGAAAGCCTCATTTTTCAATTTTCCATCATCAGGGAGCAGGTTTCCGAGTCCCTTATAGATCCCCATCAGTCCAATCTTTCAGGTATTTCCACCGAAATGGAGAAGTTGAATAGTAATCTTACCACAATTCTTTCCAACAACTCTATTGGCGACGAATACAAACTTACCTTTTTAAATTCAATAGACCTTCCCGGAATCATCCTCCTGCTGAAAAAAATTGAAGGAGGAAATTCTGATACTGAAAACTTCCGCAACCTTAACCAGGAAATGCGTACCCTGGGCGAACGTCTTATTCTTTTCGATCGCGTGCTGGTCAACAATGCCAAACAGAAATTAATCGGTTTTCAAAATATTATTATCGGTTCTTCCTGCCTTATCGTTTTTTTACTTGTGATTGTTCTTGCTCTTTTCCATCGCAGGATGATTATCCCCCTGCTGGACCTCATTCAGAAAAGCTCCCTGGCCGTATCCTCCCCAATTGACACCATTGAAATAGCGAGCCCATCAAGAGAAATATCAAGAGTGACAGCTTCTATTGCCGACCTCCTTGAACAGCGAAGAATTTTGCGCGACCATCAACAGACATATCAAAATGCTGCTGCAAGTGTCATCGATTCTTTTAACGGCATATGGGCTAAAATCTCCAGGGATGGAACAATACTGAATATCAATGGCCACATTGCTGAAAAATATGGCTTTAACAGGGAAGACCTCATAGGTAGAAACTGGCTCGAGCTTTTTATCATACCTCAATCTGTTTCCGAATCACCTGAAGATCAAACCGTACTGGATATTCTCCTGCTGGCGGGAAAAACCATTGATGTCACACTGTACACAAACAACGAAATCTCCAAGCCTCGGCTGCGTTGTCGCTTTATCGTAAATCCCGCTGAACATCAGCCTTCATCAATATATTGCCTTGGATTTGACATTACGGCTGAAGTTGAAAGAATTGACACCCTGGAACATGATTTGCTGGAGGAAAAAAACAAAAAAGTAGAAATGGTTCGCGTATCACATCTGGCAATTCTTGGAGAAATGTCAACCGGCGTTGCCCACGAAATAGGGAACATGAGCAACGGGATCATCAACTATGCCCAGGTGCTTGCCGATGGCGCCTGCGATCCCGATTTCGAGCTTGAACGGGACAAAATGTTTCACAAAATTATTATAGAAGGTGAAAAAATTGCTGGATTGGCCAAAAACCTTCTTGCCTACGGCCAGGATGATGCAAAAACAAAAGAAATTGCCAAAGTTGACGACATACTGCAAAATGCCCTTGCCCTCATGAGCCACTATTTCAGAATTGATGGAACCACGGTTCAAACCGATCTTGACGCCATCCCTTTATGCAAGGCAAACGGAAGACAGATGCAGCAGGTTTTCCTCAATGTGCTCAACAATGCCCGCCGGGCATTGAATGAACGCTTCCGCCAGAAAAATAAACAGAAGATACTGGAAATCAAGGCTGAAACCATTGGAAAAGACGGTCAGAAAATGTTACGCATGACATTTACCGATCACGGTGTGGGGATAGCCCCTGATGATCTACCAAGAGTCTTTGAACCATCATTCTCCACCAAACCCTCCTCTGAAGGAGTGGGCATGGGACTCACTGTCAGCCGTGAATTGATGCATATGCATCATGGCTATATTGCCGTGGACAGCAAAGTCGATGACCACACCACGGTGACGATTGAACTGCCGATCAGTTGACCAGAGCCAGACCACTTGTTTGGGCGGCAAGCTCGATTGTCCGCACAACCCTGTTCGACGAAAGATCGATAACACTTACGCCCCTACCCTCCTGGTCTCCGACATACAACCACTGACGGTCAGAATAGACTGCCATCTCATACGGCCTGCCGCCCAGCCGGATCTCACGCAGAACATTGAGCTGGCCCGGACGTAAAATCGATATGGTGCCGGAACCTGAATTTGCCAGATACATATTATTATTGCCGGAAATCAATCTTGTCGGCATGATGCCCACATTGACTCTCGCCCTGCTCCTGCCGCTGATCGTATCATAAATGGCCACCGTATTGGTTGTTCTTTCTGCGATATAGATCAGGTTGTCCGCCACGGCTAGACCATCCGGACTGCCGCCTGTGGCAATGGTTTGCACCGTGGCCAAGGTATGCGGGTCAAGAAAAACAACCTTCTGGGCATAGGCGCTTGACACGGCCAACAGGTTTTCTTTGGCAAGATAGGTAATAAACCTGGGCCTTGAGCCAAGACGAACAGTGTCGGCAAGAACACCGGTGACGAGATTGAGGCGCAGCAACTGATCACCCCGCTCATCAAGGATATAGGCCCACTCGCCATCCGGACTGACAGCCATGTATGTTGCCTGCTGGACGTGGGGAATACGGACATTGTCCAGGGCGCGATTTGAGGTTAATTCCAGTATCGCAATGGAAGACTCCCCCGGAGAAAGGACATAAAGCCTGTTGCGGGCCACATTCACCTCAAGGCACGTTGGTCCGCCGCTTACGCCGATGGAGCCGCACACCCTGTTCTGATCGGTTCTGATGATATAGACGGTGTCTATATCAGGGCAGGCCACATAGGCCAGATCCGTTGTCAGCGGAATGGACTGCCGGTCAACAGCCATCTGAGGGGCAAACAGGGCGACGTTGCGCACCGAAGAGGAGGTATCCCACCTAATAAAGAGGCAGGCGCTCTCTCCTTTACGCAAGGTCAATTCATCAGCCAGTGCCATTTCCAGGACAGGGGTATCAAGGGCCAGGAAGATTTTCTGCCCGTCCCGCTCAAGGGCCGCCTTATTTATTTTCAGGCGCAGCCGCTTGATACTGCCTGCATCAACTCCTCCCCGGGCAACAAGCAACTGGCCGGACGCGCCAAGCTCTTTGCTACTGATCTCCTTTCTTGCCGTACCAATCGGCAGCCACCTCTCGCCGGTCAGCACTTCCACCTCATCGATTTCCATCCATATTGACGGCCCTGAAGGCTCTTTCAGGTTCATAAAAACCGACAGCCTTGCCTCACCGCCTGTTTCCTGGAATTTAAAAAGGGTCAATGAGTCACCACCGGCAGGACCTCCGGGAACACAGCCGGTAAAAACGAGGAGGAGAAAGAGAGAGAGAAAAGAATGGGAAAAATGTATAATTTTTTTCATGACAGAAAACCGGGAAGAGGTTTGGGAATGGGAAATTTTATCTCACAGAGTTCGCAGAGACACAGAGAAAAACCTCTGTGAACTCCGTGCCTGTGAGAAATTTATAAAAATCGAAAATCCGCATTCCGAAATCCGAAATAGAGAGAATCAATCTTTTGAGGTATGACAGACCGCACAGCCGTTATAACCAGCAGTAGGCCAACCTTTATAATCCCAGCGTAAAATCGCATCATTGGGAGTACCATGGGCTCGATGGCAGGAAAGACAAGTGACAATGGCATCACCCGCAACTGCAATAGAGGAAAATGAAGAGACCATCGCAGAATTTTCCGTCGCGACAGGAGAAATGACACTGTATGTTGTATAAGCGGAATACTCAGAGCTGGTTGTGGCGTCTAACATGTCAAAGTCAGTCGGATGACGCAGCCACACACCATCTCCAAATGTGTTAGTACCTGGGATAACGTTATTGCTTCCATTATGAAAATCGCCATGACATTGTGCACATAAACTGCTGATAGTTCCGGCAGAATCTGCCACAGAGTTTCTTGCAACACCGTAATACACATTATGCCGTGTTGATGTAGGCTGGTACTCGAACTCGTCATCCTCATAGCCCTGAATGGTATTGAGAAAACGATAACTTTTGGCAAGAGTCGTTCCATCCTTCCACACTGCCATATTGTTATTATGATGCGCTCCAAGCATGGATTCAACTTCGCCGAGACTTGAATCAGAACGAACTCCATGGCACCCGGTACTGCTTGCACAGGTGAGTTGGGAGATAAATGTAACTCCATCGGTGGCCCCTGGTGGGGTTACCCCTAAAGTCCCGTCAACTCCGGCAATACTGGCCACATTATGTACCTTGGCATCCCCCACAGTTACCCAGTAGAAATTCCCTCCAGCCAAGGTATTATTACTATAAGTAACATCTATCGTACCCGTTGTGCCGTATTCTGGTTCACTGATAGTAAAAACATACGGTGTAACGTTGGCACCACCACCGTTAGATCCGGTATGACAACCGGCACAGTTACTTATGAGAAGTGCGGGATTTGGAGTATCCAGGTTATTATCCATGACCCCTAATACCAAATTATCAACCACTCCCTGCCCCCCCTGGCTGTTATGCATGGTATGGCAGCTACCGCAATGGCCTGTGACCTTTGCATCACATATACCTGGGACGCAAAAAATCGACAGTGCAGCAAGGCTGATGATTTTATTAGCAGATTGCATGGTCATCTCTCCTTTCTAGCGACCGAAAACTTCCACCCTGGAATTTCCCTCTTCCACAACACAAAGCCGACCCCAGGGATCAAAATCAATTTCAACAGGAAAATGAAGCTGTCCCCGCATCTGGCCTCCTGAGAGGAAGCTGTACTTATAGCTACCGCCGGCGTCAAAGACGGCAATAATGCCTTCGTGCCGGTCAAGCACATAAACAAAACCGGACGGACCGACGGCCATCGACACGGGAAAAGCAGCATGCTCTCCAACGGAGAAAGAAGACTTCAGGCTTCCGTCTGCCGCCAGTTGAACGATATTTTTCGCTGATCGATCCAAGGCCCAGACAGTACCCTTTACAATCTTAAAATCAACAAAACCACCGCTACAGTCAGCACATGAAAACCATTTTTCCACGACAAGCTCTTTATTCAAAACAGCTATATCGCCACGTGACGCATCGAGAACATAAAAAAGATTGTTTTCCAGGGTCAGTCGATCTGCAACAATGGTATGATCACCATCGCGCAGCACGCGTGGGGTGATCGATTTTGCCGCCACATCAATAGCAGTCAGGCTGTTTTTGCCTTTTTCAACCACCCAGAAAATACCGTCTTCATCCCGCACCATATCAAAGGGACGTTGCAGGCTTCCTTCGGCAGTAAAGGCATGGAGAAATTTTCCGTCCCTGTCAAAGGAAAGCAGACGATTATTGCCGCTGTCCACAACATAGTAACGCTGCTTGTCACCATCCACGTAGAGAGCGGAAGGCATATCCATGGCCTTGCCGGATGTGGAGGCGTCCAGCGTCACCTGCCACTGCCACTGACCGGCCGCCTGGACTGTTGTTGTCATTCCTGCAAAAACGGCAAGCAGCAAAACAGCTTTTTTGGTCAATATATATAATTGCCTCATACTCACTCCACTCCGGAATCAGCGATCCAAGATCCGAAATCAAAAATCCGAAATCCGAAATTCACCTAATAGCTTTTATGGCACTGAACGCATAGATCCTTGGCCCCGCTCAGCTTCAGTTCATATTTATAATCAGAACCCATGGGGGTATGGCAGGTAACACAACTCACCATGCCGCCTGTTCGTGGATCTATCACTTTTTCGCCAATGGGATGAGTAAACTTTCCCTGGGTTTCATGACAGCGGGTACAAATCCCATTACCATCGCCCTTCAGCATGACAAGCAGGTTAGAGCCATGCACGTCATGACATTCCGTGCAGGTTTCAGCTCCGGAATGTTTATACAGTGTGTCTTCATAACGAACCCGTGTGTCCTCATGGCAGCCCATACATACCTGAGCCTGACTTCCCTTTAACAAAGTTTTCTCATCAGCAGCATGGGGTGAATGACAGGCAACGCATTTATTAACCGCCTTACCGCTCAGATGAGTGTGGCTCATGAATGTTTTTTCAGCCACCTCACCATGACAACCAAGACAAACCTCCGTCCCCACCTGCTTCTTACCCTTAGCGTGGCAATCGCCGCATCCCTTTGCATAGGGAGCATGCAGCACGTCCCTTATAATCCCTTTCCTACTACTTCCATGGGGATTATGGCAGGAAAGACAATCCCGCAGCCTGCCCGGGTAATTCGGATGGCCTTTACGAAGAGCGTCCCCCTGATGGCAGGAAAAACAAAGAGTCTCACCCTCGAATTTCAGAAGCAAAGCATGTTCCGACTGATGGGGACGATGACAGGAAGAGCACTGACCCTTGGTATAGGGGGAATGGGTATACTTATACTTCTCCTGCAGCGTTGTATGACAGGAAAAGCATGTGCTTTTCAACCCATGCCGCAACAGCCCCCGGCTTCCAGAAGCATGTGGCTCATGGCAGGAAAGACATTCACCCCGCCGCACCGGCTGATGCACCAGGTCCTGTGCAAATTTTTTCTGCGCATCCTGATGGCATTTATAACAGAGCTCCGCGCCCTTCTCATCCAGCAAGCCCTTGAAATGCGCCACATGGGGATTATGGCAGCTGCCGCATTCTCCCTTCTTTAAAGGTTGATGCACATATGTATCTGTGAAATTTTCTTTTTTATGGCAGGAAAAACAGACAGTTGACGCTGCAGACACTCCTGTTGGAAGAACAAGAATAAGTCCGACTATTACGATCTGTACCAATAAAAACCGGCTTCGGTAACGTACCATCATTTCTTTACCTCCCCGGGATGACACGGACTGCAGTTCCCTTTACTGAACGGACTGTGGCCCACGGGAAAGAGCAGGCCTTTGCCGGGCCCCCCATGGGGATCATGACAGCCTAAGCAGGAATCCGCCCCAGGACGGATGCCGCTGTGAACAGCAGTAAAACGTGCCTCATTTACATTATGGCAATCAGCGCAGAGATCGCCGCCCTTCTTTTTGACAATGGCCATATTGTTCGACCCGTGGTGGTCATGGCAGATCGTACAGTCTTTTATGGCCGGGGCATGGGCAACGCCGTTTTTCCAGTAAACGGCAACATCCTGATGGCAGCTCAAACAGAGAACGGGTTGCTTTTTCTTCAGATTTTTTTCATGGGCCGATCCATGGGCGGAATGACATGCACCGCAGTTCAGCTTTGCCGCCGGAGCATGGACATGCTTCACCCCGTCAATTTTTTTCTGAATGGCTCCATGACAGGAAAGACATTGTTTGCCCGGTTGTTCTGTTAAATTAAATGGAAAATCAGAAGCATGGGGGGCGTGACATGTCTGACAGCGACCTTCGACAAAAGGTACATGGGTTGTGGTCATACTCTTTCTGTTAAATTTCTTTTCATGACAGGTCAGACAAAGTGCACCGCGACTCTCGCTTTCTTTGAGCAACTTTTTCCTGTCACCCTGGTGCGGCTCATGACATTGACTGCAATTTCCGGCTAGAAAGGGAGTATGAAGCGAATAGCTTCCCATTTGCCGGGACGCCTCTTCATGACAGGCCAGACAGAGGTCTTTTTCCTTTTTCACCAGCAGTTTGCGCTCAGTGGATTCATGGGGAAGATGACAGTCAACACATTTGCCTTCTGCTGCCGGCGGATGGGAGATACGCCCCCTGCTGTACTGGTTTTCTTCGTGGCAGTCGTAGCACAGCCTGCCTGCACCTTTCACAAGCAGGGATTGCTCTTTTGAACTGTGGCCGTAATGGCAGGACAGACAATCCCCTTTCTTGAAAGGGGCATGGGGAACACTAATTTCTTGACCGCTTTCCCCTGAATGACATGTTACACAGACAACCTTCGGTGCTGCATGAAGCATTGCCTGATGATCACTTGCATGAACTGCATGACAGGCCAGACACTGCCCCTTTTCCACAGGAGGATGTTTTACCTCATGCTGGAGATTTTCGCCGTGGCAGGTCAGGCAGGTTGCCTCCTTATCCACCGGAACCTGCAATGTATCGACTGGACCCTGGTGGCAGTTTGCACATTTCCCTTGATTGACCGGCTGGTGGACGATCTTTTTCAAAAGATTGGCCCCATCTGAACTATGTGGGGAATGACAGAGCATGCATCCTTTATCCGCCATAAAACCAAAATGACTTTTCTGCAGAGCAGCATCTGCCTTATGACAGGAAAAACAAAGACTGTCCTGTTGCTCTTTGAGCAGAAAGGCATTGTCCGAGCCATGATTAACATGACAGGTATCACAACCCTGTTGCAGCGGAGCATGCACCTGTGCTCGAGTAAAATCCAGGCTGTCATGACAGCCGAAGCACAACTCGGAACCGGCTGTTTTCAACAGGCCGCCATTGTCACTGTTATGCACTTCATGACAGGTGAGGCACCGACCTTTGCTAACAGGCTGATGTACGGACAGACGGGCACTGTCAGCAGCAATATTCTTATGGCAATAAAAACATTGCCCAGGCGGATTTTGGCGCAAATAAACCCCGCCAATCATGCCGTGGTGCAGATGACAGGCCTCGCAGTTATTTTCCTGCACAGGCTGATGAACAATTCCCTGCTGCAGGGCCGCCGCCATTTCCTCATGACAGGCTACACATTTTTTCCGGGGCTGACGACTCGGCTGACCGGCCAGACAGGAGACCAGAAAAAAAGAGAGAAACGCAAGCCCCAAGCAGAATTTAATTTTCTTTCTCAGCATCACCATATTCCTTTCTTATTTTCTGCCAGACATCACCATTTACGGAAATGACCGAATTTGCCCTGAGAGCGGCGAGATACGCGTTGCGCACCTTTTCATACTTTTCCCTGTCAAGTAATCCGACAATTTGCTCCCGCGCATGATCAAAGGGAAAGGGCACGGTCTCTACCCTTTTGACCAGTTTAATGATGGTGTGATGACCATTGACCAAAAAAGGTTCACTGACATCGCCGGCAACCATCCCGTCGAGCACGGCTTTTACCTCCGGATGCAGGCTTTTATACTCCATCTGCCTGACCGGCGCCCCTGCGGAATAATAAGTTGTGGCAACCTCCTCGAAATTGCCCCCCCCAATCAATTCACGGTGAATTTTTGCTATCAGCTTTTCTTCGTCCTCCAGTACAGCCAGGGAGACCGTTGCAGGCCTGGAAAATTTTTCCGGATTATCTTCGTAATAGGTCTTTATCTCCTCCTCGGAAACAATAACCTTTGGCCGGAAAAGACGTTTTTCCAACTCCTTGATCAAGCGATGCTTTGTATAAAACTGATACAGCGGCTTTAAAGGCTCTTTTTCCTCGTAATGCTCATCAACGGCGCCGCGGGTGGTCAATGTCTGAGCCAACACACCGTTCAGCGCTTTCTTTTTGAGTGCATCCGCCTCAGCAACATCGTAACCGTACTTGCTGCGGAACTTGGTGTCCTTCTGCAGGTGCTGCAGGAAAATACCCACCGAATACACCGTATCATCCATGGTGATGAAGGGCTCATCAAGTATTTTTTCATTTGTCCCAAACGGATCAATGGCATCAAAAAGCTGCTGGTCAACTGTTACCTTGTATTTTTTCTTTAACTCCTCTACCAGCTCAAAGGTCAGTTGCGCTTCCCTGATCTTGCGCAATTCCCGGCTCACTGTTTCCCTGAAATACTCAAAATCCTCATCATCGCCGCCTTTCTCTTCCTGAAGACGGAGAATGACATAACCCTTGCTCCAGGCAAACGGTTCGGCAGTCTCTCCCGGATGAAGTTTGCTTACAACAGAAAGCCATTCCTGGTTGAGCTTTGCATGACGCGTCCATTTTTCCTCAAAAAAAACAGATTTTGCGTCCCCCTCCAGAGCCTGCTGTGCAAAAGAGGGAAAGTCAATCTGTTCACTACTTAATGTCCGATAGGCAGCCTCCGCCTTCTCCTTATCATTAAAATAAAGAATGTGAAGCAGTATACGGGGCAGATATTTCGCCTCATACTGATTTTTCAAATCACTTTCGCTTATATCGAGGCGGGCGCCTATTTTCTCTCCCTGATACATCAGCAGGGCGCGCGCTTTTAAAAAGACATCGATTTTATGGCGGTAGGAAGGTTCATTATACAGCTCCATCTGCTCGGCTTCACGGGCAAGAAGATGCCAGTCGATAAAGGAATCCGGCGTATCTGGAAAAGAAATTCCCTCCTCCTTCCAGTTCTGCCACCAGTTAGCAAAATCGCGGCTGGTATATTTTTCGCCATTGACTGTTACCAGGGTGGAATCTCCCCAGAACCAGGCGTAAAGACTTTCCTGTGAGAGAACAACAAGAAAAAATGCCCATACAAAAATTGTTACTGCCCGCCGCATCCACTCACTCCTTCAGAAAGCCATTTTTCAAGAATTTCATTACTCATGATACGGGCCAGTTCCGTCACCGTATTAATTTGTCCATAATGCATAACTGTCCGGTAATCCTCCCCCTCTCTGCGATAATAGCTGGTCCACATGGTTTCGCCGCTTTGCCCGCTATGAACCTGCAGGCTCAGGGCGATCTGGGGATTGACCTTGTTTACAGTCCCCCTTTCCTCCATTTCAACAATCCTGCCGCTGATAATGGATTGCACGCCAAGCCGGCTGCCCAGCACGCGGAGCTGATCAAGATCGGGCAACTGGTTTGGGAAAATACGCAGCTCTGGGTAAAAAGCGCGCACATCCCCCTCACCGACAACCTCCACACCCTGCAAATCGGCAAGTTCCGCTGCAAAAACACGCTGGACAATGAGCTCCCCCTGATCAAAACGGCTGTTGTTGACAAAGGGCAAAACGGCAGTCCGGCACAATGCATCTGCTTCAACAGCAGCGAATGTATGTAGCGACGGTTTTGTCGATGTGCATGACATACAGCAAAAAGAAAAAATGATCGACATGAAATAAAATAAATACCGCATCAAAACCCCGTTACCCATGATTCTTCCTTGATCTCCTCTTCCTCTGCCTCGACCTCGGTTTTAATAAGACGTGTCAGGTCATCAATTTTCTGCTGTTTACGGTTTCCCAGCACGTCCTGTATTTTCACCCGGGCCTCAAGCTTTCTTGTCTCTTCCGAAGAAGGAAGGGGAAGGCGAAAATCCACCGGCAGGGTCTCTCCCTGGCGGGCAAGAAGCGTCTCGCCATCGGAATAAAAGACCTCCACAGACCAATGGCTGACAGGGACTTCGGTTTCACCGTCCATTCCCATCCTCAGCAACAGGCCGTTCATGGCAGGCTCAACAACAAGAAGGGGCGCAGGAGGACTGCTGTGCAGGAGCACTTTTTCAACGGCAACTGACTCATTTCCCGCCCTGTCCCACACCTTCAGCACAAGACTATACGTTCCATCAGGGGCCTTATAACCGTTTTCCCGTAAACCTTTCCAGATAATACGGATGGGAAGGTTGCCCTTGCCATCACTGGCCGCAACCACCTCATCCCGGCTGTTATACGCGACAAAGGACCAACGGGAAACGGGTTCCGGTTCCAGCCACTGGGGAAAAACCGGCAAATCATGGCTGAAAGCAACGCCATTGGAGAGTTTTGTTCCTTTGACATTCAACAGCAGTTTCGGAGCGCTGTTATCAACTTCGTAACTGCCCACATAGATAATCTCCTTGTCACCCTGACTATTGTCCAGAACAAGACTGACCGGGATGGAACCGTCACGGTTTGGAGCGAGCCATGAAACTTCATACATGCCCGACAGAACCTCTCGCATGGGAAGATAATCATCATCTCCCACCATAAGAAGCACCTGGGGCAACTCCAACTCTTCCCGGGAAGAGCGCAGCTGAATCCGACAATGAACCTTCTCTCCGGGCCGGACATGACGGGGGGAAAGGTCTGTGGACGCAACAGCAAGCCTCACAGACTCACCACCCATCGGAATTTCCCTGGGCCAGCTTTTCAACAGTCTTTCAGCCAGAAGGGGGAGCAAATCATCTTCATTTTCCGGCTGTCCCACAGCAAGCAGGTTACATACATCAGCGCAGCACAATCCGCCCGATTCACTCCAGACATGGCGGCCATCACTGGTACGCACAGCTGTCAAAATCATGCCCAGTGAGGAAACCGGCTTCTCCGAGCGCTGGCTTACCGTACCAAGCAGGACAAGGTCCACACCCAGCTCATCGCGAATCTCATACATGGATTGACTGTCAAGAAAGCCAAGCCAGCGAATGCGTTTTTTAGCCATAAAAGCCATGAGCCTGTCCGGCATGATCACATCCATGCCCCGCTGCTGGAGATTCTGCCGCAAAAAATCCGTCAGAGGAAAATTCACCCCGTTCCGTCCCAGGCTCAAATCCTCCACCGGAAAAACGGCAAGGGTCACCGCACTGGCGGAAGAGGCCATCAGCACAGAGGCACAAAGGATAATGAGGGTAAATTTTCGGATCATTGTTTTTAAAGTTATCAGCTTAGAACAATAAGAGTCAATGAAAAATCTCTTTAACCACGAAGTGCACGAAGGACACGAAGAAAAGACTTATTTTTTTGTGATTACCATCGAACTTCAGCCATTCATCAGGGCAGTGCTGTAGGAGCGGCTTTAGCCGCGAAAAGGGCTGGCAAGGAGATGGAACTGCTTGTTTGCCAACCCAGAAAATTCGCGGATAAATCCGCTCCCACCCTCATTCTTTGCCGGTTACTTACTCAGGAGGCTGAAAATTAGTAGTAATCACATATTTTTTTGTTACTTCGTGCGCTTCGTGGTTAACAATTAAATCAATTAAGCGTAAATCAATTAAGCGGTTACATTAAAAACCTACTCAGACTGATTCACGACCTGCATCGTTCCGCCGGTTCCCTCGGGGACAGTGGATAGCATTCTGCGGACCAGCTGCTGGGTGATCTGGTATGAATCGGAAGAATTCAAACCAAAGAGACGACCCAGCATGCTGTCTCCATCATTATGGCCGCTTGCCTGCCAGAGGATGGTACCTGCCTTTATCTCAACCAGGCGCAGGGTGAGACTCACTTCAGGAACCGAAATAGAACCTGAACGTTTTTCTCCGGCCAGATCAACGGAACCAAGCATGAGGGCCTGCACATTGAGGCGCTGACCTAAACGTTCAAGTTTAAGCTGGTCCATGGGCGCACCCGGCTTAAGGGCCTCCCCGAAGCTTATGCTGTCAACAATCCCCTTGTCCACCACATCAAAAAGCTCCATGGCGAGAATCTGGGTGTTGATGACGTCCCGGGCAAGCTCAACGGCATACTTATTGTCTGTATTGTTCTGCAGGGGCATGACAGCCACCTTGCGGACAAAATCAAAGGGAACCTCCTCCCTGACAAAAGAGGTGATCCCTTTTGCGCCGCATCCTGCCAGCAGAGAAAAAAGCATCAACATTATCAAGCAATATCTCATGTTTTTCATATACCAGAACCCTTTCTTTGATATTTTTTATAACATAAAATTGATGGCTAAGCAAAAGGCCAAAAGCACCAAGCGCAAACAACTGAAAATTCAGTTTACCACGTTCCCCCCAATCCGCATTCCAAAATCAGCAATCCAAAATACGAAATTCTATCAATACCTCATAGTAATCTGTCCGCCCCAGCTGAAACCGCTGCTGCCCTCCTGATCATCCAGATAGCGGCAGTCGGCCCGCACGGAAAAGACCCTGTTCACCGTCCAGTTCCAATTCAGGCTGTAGGAGTCTGATGTTTCAGCATGATTATAATTAAAATTCGTCTGCATGGTGCGTGTCAGGGCCAGGGAGACACTGGCGTTATAGAGCAGTTCACTCGCCTCTCCGTCCGTCCAGTCCTTGGAGACTGTACCGTTGAACGACAAAATATCCGAGGGACGCCACAGAAGACCCATCCTGCTGGCAGCGTACCAGGAATTGTCCTCAGCATGACTATTGCTGTACTGCTCCGAAAATTCTGCCGTAAAGCGGGGGGTAAGGCGGGCGGTAAAACGCAGGTTAGAGTTGAAGCTCCGGGTCTCAAGGTCCGTTTCTTCGTCCAGGCTCGTGTTATAGCCCAGATCAAGACTGGATGTGAGGTCCGGGAAGAGAAGCGCGGTGGTGTACCAGTTGAAATTATGGGAGGTACTGGTTTTATCAGCCCCCTCATAAGATTCGCTTCTCGTTGCGCCAAAGGACATATCAAGGGTTGGCAGAACATTGACCGCTGTGTTGACACCATAGGAACGGCTCATTGTCTCTTCATCATCACCCCTTTCATCCCTGATTTCACTGGCGCTGAAGGATGAGGACAAACTGCTGTGCGGATTCCAACCCAGACTAAAGTTCTGGCGGGTGGAATCATCATTTTCATCCGTTGCCGTGGTGCCGTTTTCAATGGCGATATTATAGA
>DAOUUW010000207.1 GCA_030667965.1 Deltaproteobacteria bacterium | reverse complement strand
TCCCAAAGATTCTTGCGGCTGATACCGAGAAGTTTTGCTGCCTCGGACTTGGTGCCGTCTGTCTGGCGTAATGCCCTGATGATACATGTTTTTTCCGCCTTTGCAACCGCCTGGGAAAGGATCATGCTTTCTTCGCCGGTCTGCTGGGTTCTGCCGATAATATCCGGGGGCAGGTTCCAGACCTGGATAAGAGGAGAAGTTGCCAGAACGCAGATACGTTCGATAATGTTTTTCAGTTCCCTGACATTACCCGGGAAATCGTATGATTCCAAGGTGTCCAGCGCTTCATCCGACAGAACAAAAGCCATGCCCCGATCCCGGCTGAATTCGTGCAGAAAGACATCGCATAACTCCCTAATGTCCTCTTTGCGCTGTCTGAGTGGGGGTACCTCGATGGGGATGACCTGGAGGCGATAGAAAAGATCTTGACGGAATGCGCCTTTTTGCACTTCGTCTTTTAGTTTTTTGGCTGTGGCGCAGATGACCCGCACATCAAGGGGAATGCTTCTAGTTCCACCCACACGTTCTATTTCATTTTCCTGGAGAACCCGCAGAAGTTTTGCCTGCAGATCAAGAGGCATGTCGCCTATTTCATCAAGGAGAATCGTCCCCTGATCCGCTAGTTCGAATTTTCCGGATTTGCGGCAGTTGGCCCCTGTAAATGCCCCTTTTTCGTGGCCGAAAAGTTCAGACTCCATCAGGCCTTCGGGAATGGCAGCGCAATTAATGCGGATGTACGGCTGGGTGGCCCGTTTGCTGCCATAATGAATTGCCGCGGCAACAAGCTCTTTGCCTGTTCCGCTTTCTCCATGTACGAGCACCGTCGCATCGGACAAAGCGACCTGGCTGACAAGCTGCAGTGTGGCCATGATCGCCCCTGAACTGCCGATAATAGGACTTCGTTTGCACTGGCCTTCTTCCAGGGTGGCGCATTTACGTTTTATTGCCTGAATTTCGAGCAGCCTCTTGATGCGGATGGTTAAATCGTCCATGTCAAAGGGCTTGAGGAGATAGTCGGAAGCGCCCTTTTTCAGACAGGATACGGCATCATCTGTGCCTCCATAGGCTGTCATCAGAATGACGTTGGTTTCCGGTGAGAGTTCCTTGACTTTTTCAAGAAGTTGCTGGCCGTCAAGACCGGGCATACGGATGTCGGAAATAACCATCTGGTAGGTGTTCTTCTGCAAGAACTGAAGCGCCTTTTTGCCGTCTTCCGCTTCATCAACTGACCAGCCCTGTTTGCTCAGCCGGTCGCACAGTGTTATGCGCATGATTTCATCATCTTCAGCCAGAAGTATCCGTGCGGCAGAAAATGTATCATTGGGTTTCATTTTTATTTTTCACCTCTTTTTCTGCAGAATTCCCAGAAGCAGGCAGCTCTATGGTAAAACATGAGCCTTTGCCCTTTTCGCTTTGTACTCTTATGTTGCCGCCCATTCTTTTCAGCAGGGTAAATGTGACTGAAAGACCAAGCCCTGTGCCTTCACCGACCTCTTTGGTTGTAAAGAACGGGTCAAATATTTTTCGTTGGTTTTCAGCATCAATTCCCACTCCTGTATCGACAAAATCAACAATGATGTGGTTATTCTTTGTATAGCTTGACACGGCAAGAGAACCTCCGTTCGGCATGGCATGGATAGCATTGATGCCGATGTTCATGACAATCTGCTTGATAGCTTCCTTGTCGAGATAATATTTTTTTTGCAGACCCTGGTCGAGTTTGAGATCGATATTTTTCAGACCATAGCCGAGCAGTTCAAAACATTCCCGGATAAGGGCATCAAGATCCAGTGTCTGGGGATACAGAGCCTCCCTGCGGCCGAAATTAAGAAGCTGACGGACAGTGTGCTTGATGCGGTCAAGCCCCTTGGAGAGAAGAGGCAGATAGCGTTTGTTCTGTTCAGTATCTTCAGGTGATTCCTGCATGCTTTTCACGCAGTTGAGCATGCCGGCAAGGGGGTTGTTGATTTCATGCCCGACTCCTGCAACCAGGCGTCCCAGGGCCGCCAGTTTTTCATTCTGGAAAATCTGTTCCTGGGCAAGGCCCAGTTCCTGTGAGGATGCGTCGAGTCTGCGGCAGAGATCTTTGAATTTATCGCTTAATTTACCGATTTCATCAGTCCCACCGGGAAGAGCCGCCAATTCTTCGGGCAGGAGATTTTTTGGGTAACGATCCATGGCCTTTTCAAGCTGACGCAGACGGCGGACAACAAGCGAGTCAACCAGACGTAACAGGATGATGGAAACCAGCACAATGGTGGTCAATGCTATGCCAAGCAGCATAAGGTTGTTTTTTCTGATGTCTGCATAGGCCCACTCCATGGGAATAGTGACGCTGAGCCCACCTCTGATGTCGCCGATTTTGTAATGCTGTTCAACATGACAGTCAAGACACGATGGCACGATGATCAGGGGCGCGATATAGCGTAAACGTTTTTCACCGCCAATATCCTCTATGGATATCTCCTCCAGCGATCCCTGGGCGAAACGGTGCAGGCTTTGTTCTTCGAAGGAATCCGGGGCATTGGCCGGGTTGATGGGGTTCAGACTTGTGACGGAAAACTGTCCCAGTCCTTCCCGTGCCGCATATACTGATAATTCTCTGGTCACCATGGCTGGATTACGCTTCACCAGCAAGGTGCCGTCTGCAGTGGCGATCTCTGCGTCGGGAAGAAAGGGGCTGGCAGGGACACCACTTTTTTTAACCAGAAAAAGGCCGTTGTGATCGGCAACCCACTGCCGTGTCAGACGAAGCTGACTGTACAGCATGCCTGCCTGGCGGGCAGCCTGGGAGACAAGGAGGTCCTCCTGGAAGGCGGATGTGCGGTAGAAAGTCACACCATAGGAGATAATGACAACAGTACATATGGAAATGATGAATTTTGACCTGAGCTTCATATTGGTTTCCATGCTAGCAGAAAAGCTCATGGTAATGCAAAACAAATGTTACCAAGGGGTAACGCGAATTTTCTGGGTTGGCAAGCAAGCAGTTCCATCTCCTTGCCAGCCCTTTTCGCGGCTAAAGCCGCTCCTACAGCAGGGTGCACTGATGAATGGCTGAATTTCGATGGTAATCACATATTGGTTTCCATGCTAGCAGAAAAGCTCATGGTAATGCAAAACAAATGTTACCAAGGGGTAACGTCGCTATGGGATGGTGTTGCTTAGTGGTTACGCATTATTGTCTGTTCATTTCTTTAGATGAAAGCAGTCCGGTTTTTCCTGTCCTGTCCGCCGCAAGGTGAGCGGAACTTGTTATGTCACAATTAAGGGCCACGCTCAGCAAGCCAGATCGTATGGAGCTTGCCTTTGTTATCGTGCTCCCGCACCCGGTTTTGACTTACCTTGAAACCTACCTTTCGCAGACGTTGCGTGAAGTTTTGATCAGGCCCGGCCGACCACACGGCAAGTATACCATTTGACCGTAGCGCTGTGTAGGATGCAGTCAACCCATCCATAGAGTATAGCCAATTATTTTTTTTGCGGGTTAACCCCTCGGGACCATTATCAACATCGAGCAGGATCGCATCATAAGCCTGCCGTTCCGCCTTCAGAATCTTAGCAACATCTCCCTCACGAACCGTGGACCGTTCATCCAGCAACGGATGACCCGCATGCTCCCCAAGAGAGCTTTGGTTCCACACCACCACTGCCGGTACAAGTTCGGCCACCACCACTTCCGCATTGTTGCCGAGGTGGCGCAGTGCTGCGGCCAGCGTAAAACCCATACCCAGTCCACCAATCAGCACCCGTGGCCGGGAACATCCAGCGATTTTCCGGCAAGCAAGCTCAGCCAGCGCATCCTCGGAACTATGAGCCCGTGTGTTCATCAGTTCACCACCACCCACGATGCGGATCGAAAATTCAGTATCACGCCGGTAGAGCTGAAGTTCGCCACCCTTACCCGGTATCTGTGCAGTGTCGAGTAGTTTCCACGGAATCATAGATGTCTCGTTCAGTAAATAATAAAAATATCTCACAGAGGCTCAGAGTTCACGGAGTTTTTCTTATCTGTCTCTGTGCTCTCTACTGGTGAAATAGATTTTCAGTTAAACAAGGCCTGACCGGATCCGTTCCAGTTGATCGGTGAGGTCATTGATCTCCCGCTGCCAGTAACCATGGGTGCCGAAATCCGGTATCACGCGGGTCTCGCCGTCCTCTTCCATCTGGTGGGCGCACCAGACGATGTAGTGGATGTAACGCATGGCCCGCAACGGTTCGATCAGCCGGAGGGAACGCCAATCAAAATCATGAAAGGTTTCATAGCCTTCCAAAAACATCTCGATCTCTGCCTGGGAGTCTTCCTGATAGCCGGGCAGCAGCATCCAGAAATCCTGCACCGGAGGCCCCACGGCCATATCGTCCAGATCGATGATGTAAAAGGATTCCCCTGGCCGGTAGATGAGATTTGAAAAATGGCAGTCGCCGTGGATACGGATCAGTTTCATGCCGG
This sequence comes from Deltaproteobacteria bacterium, assembly GCA_030667965.1. Classification (GTDB taxonomy): domain Bacteria; phylum Desulfobacterota; class Desulfobulbia; order Desulfobulbales; family SURF-16; genus JAHLLM01. The sequence continues at coordinate 275 of DAOUUW010000207.1, read as the reverse complement.
AAAACAGTGGTGTAATGGTGCTGATCAGTTCTTCGGCCAGATCGCTAAACCGGGGCAGCAGCTCCGGCGGCATGAAATTATTGAGTATAAGATAATCGAACTGCTCCCGGGTGGAACGATCCGGCGTCATGGTGATTCGGTCCTGGGGCAGATGCCGGGCTCCCACCGCATGAACGCGGCCGAGCAGGCGGCCCAGTTGCAGCCACTGGTCGTTCGTGAATTCGTCAAAGCTGCGGCCACCAATCTTCGGAAACAAGGCAAAGCAGAGATCCCCG